>JAYUGT010000247.1:0-21819 GCA_043738315.1 Gammaproteobacteria bacterium | reverse complement strand
ATTGTGTTGCCTGTTAGCTGGCATGGCGGTGTCGCTGGCGCTGCGCAAGCCGCTGGCGCTGGATGTGCTGCACGACCGCAACGCGTTGTACCGGCTGCTGGACTCGGGCGACGCCGAGAATGTCTACCTGTTGAAAGTGATGAACAAGACCGAGTCAGCGCAACAGTTTCGCGTCAGCGTCGCCGGCACTGGCGCGCTGCGCGTGGATCCGGAAACCGAATTTCTGCGGGTTCCCGCCGGCGAAGTGCTGTCTGCGCCGCTGCGCGTGCGGCGCAAAGCCTGGGAGATCACCGGCGCATCCGACATCAAGATTTCGATTACCTCGGTTGCCGACGCGCGCCTCAGCACCACCACGCGCGCGCGCTTTTTTTCACCCGATGACTCGTCTTCACCGGACGACTCTTCGTCATCGGATGACTAGCCCATGAGCGACGACAACGCCCGCAAGTCCCCGATACTCTGGCTCGCCCTGATCATGCTGGCGGCCTGCATCGCCGGCACGCTGGTGGTGGTCGTGATCGCCGCCGTCCAGGGCGCCGGCGAATTGCCGGCGGTTTATCACACCGAGGGTGCCGGGGCCGATGGCGATCTGGCGGGCCTGGCGCAGGCTGCGCAGCGCGACCTGCAGGCCAAGTTGACCGTCAGCGGCCGCACAGTCGCGGTGGACTTGTCGGACCGCGATGGCGCGATCGGTGCGGGTGCCGCCGTCACGCTGCGCCTTGCGCACGCGACGATGTCGGGCCTCGACCAGAAGCTGCATCTGCAGTCACGCGGTGACCAACTCGTCGGCGTGATGTCCAGGCCGCTGGCGGCCGGCTACTGGCTGGTCGAATTGCGACCGGATGCACCCGGTTGGCTGCTGCGCGGGCGCGTACCGCCCACGGGCGGCGTGCTCCGCCCGGGAGGCCCATGAACGCCGCATCAGCGACAATGCGCGATCACTGGGCCAGCGTGGTCGACGGCGAGGGCCAGGCGCTGCTGAGCGTCACCGGAATTCATTGCGCCAACTGCGAGCGCGCGGTGCGCAAGGCCTTGCAGAATGTCGCCGGTGTCAGCCACATCGATGTCAACGTGATGCAACGACGGGTCACGGTGGGCTGGCGCAACCAGGACGTTTCCCTGACCCAGATTCTGCAGGCGCTGGCCAACGCAGGATTTCCGGCGGCACCAGTCGCGAGCCGCGAACAACTGCAGCAATCGCGCGCCGAGCAACGTCTGGCGTTGAAACGCATCGGTCTGGCCGCGCTCGCGGGCATGCAATTGATGATGTACGCCGTTGCCTTGTATTTCGGCGCCGACAAGGGCCTGGGCGCCAATATGCGCCAGCTGCTGGAACTGGCCTGCCTCATCATCACGACGCCGGTGCTGTTCTATTCGGGCATGCCGATCCTGTCAGGGGCGTGGCGGGATTTGCGCGCCGGCCTGATCGGCATGGACGCTGCGGTCAGCCTCGCCCTGCTGCTCGCCTACGGCGCGAGCGTCATCAATCTGGCGCGTGGCAGCGGCGAGGTGTACTTCGACTCGATCGCGATGTTTGTACTGTTTCTGCTAACGGGCCGTTACCTGGAAGCGCGCCAGCGGCATGATGCGACCAGTGTCAGCGATGCACTGGCACGCTCGCTGCCGCAGGAAGCGCGCCGGCTGAAAGCCGACGGCAGCGTGGAAAAAGTAGCCGTAGACCGCATCGCGCCGGGCGATCGCCTCATGGTGGCGGTAGGGTCGGTGTTTCCAACCGACGCCGTGATCGCCGAGGGCGAGACCCACGCGGCCGAGTCGCTGCTCACGGGTGAATCGACGCCGGTGCCAAAACTCGCGGGCAACCGGGTGTTAGGCGGCTCGATCAATGTCGGCGCGCCGGTGACGGTGCTGGCGACGGAAGCGGCAGCGCACTCCACGGTTGCCATGCTGGCCCGCCTGCTGGCGCAACAACAATCGGGCCGCGCCCGGCTGGGAAAAATCACCGATCGCATTGCCCGGCATTTTGTCGCGGTGGTCATCCTGCTGGCGGCGCTGACGTTCGCAGCCTGGTGGATGACGGATCCGTCGCGCGCCTTCCCGGCGATGCTGGCCGTGCTGGTGGTCAGCTGCCCCTGCGCGCTGTCGCTGGCCGCGCCCGCGGCCCTCGCTGCGGCCACCGCGGCGCTGGCCCGGCGGGGTGTGCTGGTGCTGCGCGCCGGCGCGGTCGAATCGCTGGCGCGCATCGATACGATCCTGTTAGACAAGACCGGCACGCTGACCCGCGGACAGCCGGCGATTACCGGCAGTGAATCGCTGGACGGCCGCCCCATGGAGCAGCACCTGGCGGTGGCCGCGGCGCTCGAACGCCACTCACGGCACTCACTGGCGCTGGCTTTTCGCCCCCATGCGCAGCCGCAGTTGTTAGCCAGCCACGTCACCGAGCACCCCGGACGAGGACTCGAAGGAGTGGTTCACGACCGCACCTGGCGCCTCGGCCGGCACGATTTTGTCGCCGAGCTTGCCGGCACACCGCCCGCCGGGCAGCACGCCGGGATCTGGCTCGGGCATGCGGGCGGCCCGGGCGCGCACATTACGGTCGGCGATGAACTGCGCCGGGGGGTCAGTGCGGCGCTCGCGACATTGCGCGCGACCGGGTTGCAGATCGAAATACTGAGCGGTGATCACCCCGAAACCGTGCGCAGCCTGGCCGAACAGCTCGGCCTTGAAAGCTGGCAGGGCGGAGTCGATCCCGCCGGGAAATTGCGCTACCTGAAGGAATTGCAGAGTGCCGGCCGCCGTGTCGCAGTCATCGGCGACGGTATCAATGACGGTCCGGTGCTGGCCGCCGCCGATGTCTCCATCGCCATGAGTTCGGGCGCGGATCTCGCCCAGGCCGCCGCGGACATGGTGCTGCTGCGCGAGGACTTCGCCGCGATCGTGGATGCGGTGCACGCGGCACGCCGGGCCATGCGCAGAATTCGGCAGAACCTCATCTGGGCGACTCTCTATAATCTGGGTGCCATTCCGTTTGCGGCGCTGGGGATGATGCCGCCGTGGCTGGCGGCGCTCGGCATGTCGGCGAGTTCGCTGCTGGTGGTATGGAACGCGACACGTCTTAAAACGAGGTCCAGGGCCTGACATGGAAAGTGCATACCTGTTGATTCCGCTGTCTCTCGTGCTGCTCGGCGGCGCCGTCTGGGCGTTCTTCTGGGCAGTCGATCACGGACAATTCGAGGAACTGGAGCATCAGGCAGACAAGATCCTGGGCGATGACTGACTCGAATCCCATCAATGTTCTTGAAGCCTGGGGCGCGCTGTTAGCAGCGACAGTCGACGCCGTGATGGTCATCGATCACCAGGGCCGAATCGATATTTTCAACGCCGCGGCTGAGCAGTTGTTCGGCTACCGGCGCAGGGAAATACTCGGCCGAAACGTCAGCGTACTGATGCCGGAGCCCGACCACAGTTCGCACGATCGTTACATGCAAAATTACATGCGCACGCATGAGCGCCACATCATTGGCACCGGACGCGATGTTATAGCGAAGCGCAAGGACGGCTCGGTATTTCCGGTGCACCTGTCGATCGGCCTGATTGCCGACGCCGACCCGCCGCGTTTCGTCGGCGTGCTGCACGACATCAGCGTGCGGCGCGCAGCGCAGGATGCGCTGCGAAACGAACGCGACCTGGCGCGGCGTTACCTGGAAATTGCCCAGGTTGCGCTGATGGTGCTGGACGCCAACAACCGCGTGGTGCTGATCAATCGCAAGGGCTGCGAAATCCTCGGCCGCAGCGAAGCTGACATCGTCGGCGCCGAGTGGTGCGAGCTCGCCATTCCGCCAGCGCGGCGCCAGGCGGTGTCCGAGCAGCTTGCCGCCATCCGGGCTCCTGGCCGCAATCAGGCGCCGGAGGACTACAGCGAATATGAAATCGTCGACCGCGAGGGCAATACGCGGCTGGTGGCCTGGCGCGGTGTCTGCATGGATGAGGCGCTCTCCGGCGCGGGCACGCTGTTGCTGTCCGGGGATGACATCACTGAGAGGCGACTCGCGGAGGAATCGGCGCGCCGTACCGCGGATCGCATGAATGAAGTCGCGCGGCTCGCGAGCCTGGGCGAAATGGCGGGCGGCATCGCCCATGAAATCAACCAGCCGCTCACCGCCATATCCAATTATGCCCAGGCCAGCTTTCGCATGCTGGCCCAGCCGGCGACCGACATGGCCGATGTGCGCGAGGCCTTGCAGGAAATTGCCTCGCAGGCGCTGCGCGCCGGCGAAATCATTCGCCGCCTGCGCAACCTGATCCGGAAAAAAGAAGCGCAGCAGGAGCCCGCAACGCTGGATGCGCTGATCACCGATGTCGTCGGTTTCTGCTCGAGCGACGCGAAACTCAATGAAATTCGCATTACCGCGCAGGTCGAGGAGCAGCTTCCGGAGCTCCTGATCGACAAGATCCAGATCCAGCAGATACTCTTCAATCTGCTGCGCAACGCCATGGAAGCCGTCATGGCCAATGCCTCCGGTGAACGCCATATCCGGCTCAACTGCGAACGCGATGGCGACTCGGTGCGACTGCGGATCATGGATGACGGACCGGGAGTCGCGGCGGATTTTACGGTACGCATGTTTACACCGCTGCAGACCACCAAGAGCAGCGGCACGGGGCTCGGACTCGCGATCAGCCGCTCCATTGCCGAGGCTCACCAGGGCAGCCTGCGCTATATTCCGGAATACGGCCCCGGCGCCTGTTTTGAGTTGCGGCTTCCCATACCGAATGGACGACTGTCATGAACAACAACCTGCCGACCGTCTTTGTCGTCGACGACGATGACGCGGTGCGCAAGTCGCTGCGTTTCCTGTTCAAGTCGCTCGGCCTGCCGGCCGATTGCCTCGCCACGGCGCAGGAATTCCTCGCGCACTACCGCCCGGAGCAAGCACGGTGCCTGGTGCTGGACGTGCGCATGCCAGGCATGAGCGGCCTGGAGCTGCAGCAGGAACTCAATGTGCGCGGTGCCATGTTGCCGGTCATTTTCATTACCGGCCACGGCGACATCCCGATGGCCGTGGAAGCCATGCAGCATGGCGCATTCGACTTTCTGCAAAAACCGTTTCGCGACCAGGACCTGATCGATCGCGTGCAGAAAGCGCTGGAGAAGGACAGCGAAAACCGCAAGGCACACCGTGATGTCGAGCAGCTGCGACGGCAGTTCGCCGAACTCACGCCGCGGGAACACGAAGTCCTGCAGCTGCTGATGGCCGGAAAATCTAACAAGGTGATGGCTGCGGACCTGGGGCTGAGCCAGCGCACGGTGGAGATTCACCGTGCCCGCGTCATGGAAAAAACCGGCGCCCACTCGGTGGCGCAGCTGGTGCGCATGGCGCTCGATGCCGGAGGAACGGCTACCGCTAACGGTAGTGGCGCCAGCGCAGCGAAATGAGCCTGCGAGCGAACGCGGCTATTGAGCGGCGCAGAGCGGCGGCAGGGACTTGAGCAAGTCCCAGGTCGCCTGGAACTTCGCCATTTCATCCGCGGTCGGCTGCCGGCCTTCCGACGCGACGAAGACACCGTAGACGCTTTCGCCGTTCTCGCCGAAGAACATCAGGCCGCGCGTCGCACCGTCCTTGGTCGGCAGGGCGAAACCGTAGATGGCGGTGATCAGGTCCGGGCGCAGGTGGCCGCTGAACCCGGGGCCCGAGCCCTTGAGGTTGAAGAACTTGCTGCGCTTGGACGGTTCACCCGGCGGGACCTTGCTCCTGACTTCAAAAACATTGCCACCCTTGGTGATCAGGATCATGGACTCGCCCCAGGCATTGAGGCTGCCCCACACCTGCGCGAAGCTGGCGCCGCTGACGCCCACGGCCTGCTGACGATCGTAGCTGCTGACGATCAGCGCTTCATTCAGGCCCAGCTCCTGGGCCAGCGCCGCGCTGGTCACTGGACCGACGGGGCCCTTCGCGAGCGCCGGCGCGATCCGCGCCGCTTCGTCCTTGTTAGCACAGACGCGCGGCGGGTCAGCGAGCGCCGCGGTGGCGGACAGGAACACGAGAATCGAAACTGGTAATTTCATGGCAGTCATTCCTCGATAAACGGTTAATCAATCGCCGCCCTCGCCGACGGTCTTCAGGGCCTGCTCGGCCGTCATGGCCGCGCCGCTGGCTGTCAGCTTGTCAATATCCTGATCCGACAACCCGGCTTCGCGCAACACTTCGACGGTGTGCTCGCCAAGCCGCGGCGCCGGACGCGTAATGGCCGCCGGCGAGGCACTGAAGTTCACCGGGAACGAGGCCATGCGCAGGCGGCCCTCGGTGGGGTGTTCCTGGAACTGCCAGAATCCCGTGGCGATGAGATGCGGATCGGTAATCAGGTCTTCCAGCGAATTGACCACGATGACCGGCACGCCGGAATGGTCGAACACCTTGAGCCATTCGGCGGTGGTGCGGGTCGCCATGATCTCGCCGGTTATGGAATAGGTCGCATCGATATTGCGCACGCGGTTCGCGAGTGTCTTGAAGCGCGGATCATCGATCAGCTCCGGATGGCCGGTGAGGCGGCAGAACTTCTCCCAGTGCGCATCCAGGTACGGCAGGATCGCGATGTAACTGTCCTTGGTCGGATAGGGTTTGCGGTGCTGGCTCATCAGGCGCACGTAGCCTGGCGGGCCTTTCGGCGGATCGAAAGCCATGCCCCAGAGATGTTCGGCCATGACAAAGCTGGTCATGGTTTCGAACATCGGCACTTCGATCTCCTGGCCCTCGCCGGTGCGCTCGCGGTGAAACAACGCGGCCAGAATGGCGTAGACGGCGGTAATCGCCGTGGTCTTGTCGGCAACGATGGTCGGCAGGTAACGCGGCTCACCTAACACCAGCTTGTTCAGCATGGCGATGCCACTCACCGCCTGGATGGAATCGTCGAGCGCGCCGTAACTGCCGTACGGGCCCTTTTTCGAATAGCCATACGCGCCGCAATAGATGATGCGCGGATTGACCTTCTTCAGGTCGGCATAGTCGAGACCGAGCTTGGTCATGACCTGCGGCCGGTTGTTGTGCATCAGCACGTCCGCGGTCTTCACCATGGCTAACAAGGCGGCGCGTGCCGCCGGTTGCTTCAGATCGAGCACGATGCCGCGCTTGTTGCGGTTGCAGGTGAGATAAAGCGCACCCATCCCCGGATGAACCGCGGCGCCGAGCGTGCGATTGCTGTCGCCGCGCGGCTGTTCGATCTTGATGACATCGGCGCCCATGTCGCCCAGCATCTGGCAGGCCCAGGGGCCGAGCACCACGCTGGTCATTTCAATGACTTTGATTCCCTGCAATGGTCCGGCCATCTGGCTTCCTCTTGAACGCACCTGCGCGAACGCCTGCAGCCAAATTAGGGGCAGCGGTCGCGACACGCAAGCACAATCGCCTTCATGCCCTGCTCTGTGGTTTACTCGCCGCGAAAACCTTCGGAGGACACCGCGTGTATACCGCTTTATTCTGGATACAGACTGTGCTGCACATGCTACTGGTTGCCTGGCTGGTCCGGATCTATCGCCAAAGCGGCCTGCTGGTGGCGGCCGTGCTGATCATTCCGCAGGCCGGCCTCGTCTGGGACAACGGCGTCGTTGCGGCCGGCAGCCTGATCGGCATCGGCGAGACGCTGAAAGCCCTGTCCTGGCCGCGGTTCTGGGTTCACTGGATTTTCGGCGCCTGGCTGATCATCGGCTGCGGCGCGATCCTGCGGCTTGCGGGTGTGCGCTGGGCGCAGACCCGTGCCGGCATGCTGGCGTTCTGCCTGCTAACAGCGGCGCTGATGATTTATGACCTGCCGCATTTTTTCCGCGACCAGCTGTACCCCGTTTGCGAAAAGGGGCTGGTGCGCTACTCCACCGTGGTGACGGCCGACCGCCTGTGTTTCGAGGGCCAGGCGCTTACGCCCCGCGACGCGCCGCCCTACCCGTCGATCATTGCCTGCCTGGTTGTCATTGCCAGCGGCGTGGTGCTGCTGATCCGCCGGCGGTTCATCTGGATGCTGTTAGGCGGCGTGGTAATGCTGCTGTCGGCTGCGCCGCCCGGCATGAAACTCAAGCTCGACAACCTTGGCGAGGTGTTCATCACCGGCGGCGTGATCTGGGCGCTCGCCATGCTGACCCGCGGGCGCGCCCGGCAGCCCCTGTCACGGGACAACACCCGCCTTGCCTGATTCGCAGTCGAAACATGGCCTGACCAGGGGTCTGGTGCTGGTCGGGTTCGGCGCGATGCTGTTCGCCTGCAAGGGCCTGTTTGCCAAGGCGCTTTATGCGCGCGGCGTCGACAGCAACACCCTGGTGACCGTGCGCGCACTGATCGCCTTGCCCTTGTTCTGGAGCTTTGCGCTGCTGCGCGAAGGCCGCGCGGCGCTGGCCGCGCCGTCACGAACCGCGTTGTTAGCCGCGGCGGCCGCGGGCGTCATCTGCTATTTCTTCGGCGCGCTGGTGGACTTTCATGCGCTGACGCTGATCGATGCGAGTATCGAGCGTGTGCTGCTGTTCGGTTACCCGGCGTTTGTGGTCGCGGCAACCGCCTTCATGGAGCGGCGCCGGCCCACTAACGCCGTCATGGCGGCGGTCGCCCTGACCTGGGTAGGCATCTTCTTTTCCGTCGGCGGATTCGACCTGGCCAAGCTGCGGGCCAACGCCACCGGCGGGTTCTACGCAATTCTGGCCGGGATCAGCTACGGCATTTATTTTCTCATCGGCGCGCGCTTCACCCGGGAACTTGGCAGCGCGCGTTTCACGCTGTATGCCATGACCGCGTCGGCCGCCGCGCTGGCGACGCATTTCCTGGTCACTGGCAGCGTTGCTGTCATCGTCCAATACGACCCTGGCACCTGGCTGCTGCTGCTCGCGATCAGCACGATCTGCATGTTCGTGCCGGCGCTGCTGCAGGCCGAGGGCCTGCGGCGCGTGGGCGCGGTGCGGGGCGCGGTCGTGGCCACGGTCGGCCCTCCGACCACGGTCATTCTTGCCTACTGGCTGCTCAACGAACGCCTGACCGGCTGGCAGGTCGCCGGCATGCTGCTGATCCTGTCGGGAATCCTGGTGCTGGACCTCGCGCGCCTTAAGACACCGGTGCTACCGGCCGAATAACGTCTGTGAAGCCCGTGCTGCATACGAATATCGGCTTGTTCCTGGACTTTGACGGCACACTGGTCGACTTCGCACCGAGCCCTGCCGAGGTACGTGTCGGCCCGCGGCTGGTCGCGCTGCTAACACAATTGACAACCAGGCTGGGCGGGTCCGTGGCTCTCATCACTGGCCGCAGTATTGAGAGCATCGACCAGCTGCTGCGGCCGCTGCGACTGCCGGTTGCCGGCCTGCATGGCCTCGAGCGCCGATCGAGCGACGGCACCCTGTACAGAGCTAACACCCCGGCCTGGGTTGCAGCCACACGACTGGCGCTGCAGAAACATGTTGCGCGACATCCCGGCCTGTTGCTGGAAGACAAGGCGCTGGCACTGACCGTGCACTATCGGCAGGCCCCACAGCACGAACGCGCGACCCGCGATTTGATGACTTGCATGACGGAAAACCTTGCCGGCGCCGCACAGCTGCAGGCAGGCCCGGCGTCGCTCGAAATCCGGCCACCCGGCTCTGGCAAGGATGGTGCCGTCGCGCAATTCCTATGTGAAGCGCCGTTTTGCGGCCGGGAACCGGTTTATGTCGGCGATGGTGAAACCGATCTTCCGGCCATGCGTGTGGCGGAGACTCATCGGGGCAGCGCGATCGCGGTGGGACCCCGGATATCAGCACCATGGCAATTTCCGGACCCCACTGCGCTGCTCGACTGGCTTCAAGATCTATGAGCCGCGTGGTCACGGTCTCGAATCGCGTGTTGTTAGCAGGTCAACACGGCGTGGTCAGTGGACTTGGCAACACCTTGCGACAGGCGCTGCGCGGCCAGGACGCGCTCTGGTTCGGCTGGGATGGCCTGGTCAGCAATGAAGCCGCGGCGCATGCCAGGCTTTATCAGGACGAGGCGATCCACTATGCAAGCTTCAGCCTCCTGCCGGATGAATACCGGCATTACTACGCGGGCTTCTGCAACAGCACGCTGTGGCCCTGGTTGCATGATTTGCCAGACCAGGCGAAAGCGCAGGCACGCGACTACTGGGCCTATCGCGCTGCGAATCGCCGGTTTGCACGACTGCTGCAACCCTTGCTGCGTCACGATGACATCATCTGGATTCATGACTATCACCTGCTGCCGCTGGCGCAGGAACTGCGCCACCTGGGCGTTCAGGCGCGCATCGGGTTCTTTCTGCACACGTCGTTCGCGATCCCGGAATCGCAGCACCTCCAGCCGATCCTGATGGATCTGCTGTCGGCCATGCGTCACTACGATCTGGCGGCATTTCAGACGCGCCAGGACCGGGACGCGTTTGCCCAGTTACTGGCTCGTATGCCGGGCTTTGTCAGCGGCCCGGAAACACTTGTCTGCCCGGTGAGCGTCGATGCGAATGCCCTGCAGTCACAAGTCCGGCGTTCGCGCGCGCATGCAAACACCGCTGCGACGCCGCTGATGCTGGGAATCGACCGCCTCGACCCTGCCAAGGGACTGCACCAACGCCTGACAGGTTTCGAGTACTTCATGGCCTCCTCGGCCGACGCCCGCCACCGCCTGCGCTACCGGCAGATCGCGGCGCCGACGCGCGCTGACCTGCCGGGTTACCAGGCCTTGAGCGACGCGCTGCGGAACCGCGCAGCAGAAATCCAGGCGCGTTACGCCGTCAGCACACGAACGCCGATCGAGTGGCTGGAACATTGTGTGCCGCATGCAGAGGCGCTCCGTCAGCTGGCGGCCGCGTCGATCGCCTGTGTCACGCCGCTGCGGGACGGCCTGAACCTGGTTGCCAAAGAGTTCGTGGCAGTGCAGGACCGCGCCGATCCCGGCGTCCTGATCCTGGCAAGAACCGCGGGCGCAGCCCAGGAGCTAACAAGTGCGCTGCTGGTCGATGCCGGCGAACCACAGAGCATCACGGCCGCCATTGCGCAGGCACTCCGCATGCCCGTCGCAGAACGCCGGGCGCGGCATCTGCAGCTCTGGTCGGCGTTGCAGCGGCATACCTTGCCGGATTGGTATCAAGGCCTGGTCACGGCCCTGGGTAGCAGCGGCGCGCAACACTTGCGCGTCAGCACACGAGCAGCCTGGCCGGACCGGAAGACACGGTTCCAATCGTCGCGAATCCGGCGCTAGTTAGCGCCGCGACGTCCGCGGCGTCAACCGCCGCCAACAAGCCCCCGGATGTTTGCGGATCCGTGACCAGTGCCTGCAGTTCCTGGCTCACACTGTCCGCAAATTCGAGCACGCTTCCGGACGGAACCGCCTGACGGTGCGCCGACGTGCGCACCCCGGCCTGTGCCGCAGCCAGTGCGCCTGCTAACAGCGGCACGCGGTCTATTTCCAGCCGGGCACTGACACCGGACTGGACAATCATTTCCTCGAGGTGACCGGCCAGGCCGAAACCCGAGACGTCCGTGACCGCATGCGGAGCACGCGCGAGTGCTTGCAACGCTGCAGCGGCTGCACGATTGGTGGTCTTCATGGACACGATCGCCGCCGCCAGGGGACCCGGCTTGTTGGCCGATACCAGCAAGCCCGTACCCAGCGGCTTCGACAGCATCAGCACGTCGCCGGCCCGCGCGCCGCACTTGCGCCAGATCCGCCCGGGATGCACGAAACCTAACACGCAGAGGCCGAATACCGGTTCTTCGCAGCGAATGCTGTGGCCGCCCAGCACGGAGCCACCGCATTGCCGGACCACCGCCGCGGCCGCGCCTGCCACCCGGGCGACCACAGCGGCCGGCACGACTGCCGGAAAACCGGACACCGCCAGCGCAAACGCCACCGAACCCCCCATCGCGTAGATATCGCTGACGGCGTTCGCGGCTGCGATCGCCCCATAGTCGTCAGGGTCGTCGACCAGCGGCGGAAAAAAATCCACGGTGGCAATGAGCGCGCGCTCGCTGTCAAGCGCGTACACGGCGGCATCGTCGTACGGCGTCAGGCCGACCAGCACCTCGGCGCCAACGCCTGCCGCGGCAGCCACCTGACCTAACAGGGCGACCATGTCACGCGGCGCCTTGGCGGCGCAGCCACCGCAGCCCGCGAGCGCACGCAGCCCGGCAAAGGACGTCGTCGCGGCCGTGGACCCGACGCTGCTCATCGCTGCGGGTTCACGATTTCACCGGCGCGGACTTAGACGCGTCGAAGCGCAGCCCCAGGGTTTCCGCAATGGTCGTGCGCTGCACCTCGTCAGTGCCGCCCGGAATGCGCAGGTTCCGCGCTATCTGGAACAACTTGTTGATCGGATTGTTGCGCATGACGCCGTAGCCGCCATGGATTTGCAGAGCGCGGTCAGCCACACGGTAGAACGATTCGTCGTTGCTGACCTTGAGCGCGCAGATGCGGCGGATTTCATCCTTCGGCCGCGGCAACGCATACCAGGGACCCGGGTGATCGATGCTGCGCGCCACCTCGAGCGACAGGGACCGGGTCTGCAACCAGTCCACGTACATGTCGGAAATCATCCATTGAATGCCCTGGTTGGCGCCTAACGGCTTGTCCGCGATGACGCGTGACTGCGCGCGTTCCAGGCTGCGCTCGATCAGGTAACGCGACCAGCCCGAACACATGCCCGCGCGCCGCATGCGCGTGTAGTTGAAGGACATGACGGCGATGTCAAATCCCTGCCCGGGTTCGCCGATCACGGCGCTGTCCGGCAATACCATGTCGTCGAAGAATATCTCGCCGGTATAGCCGTCGCCGAACATGGTCTGGTAGACGCGGCCCTGCCTGTAGCCCTTGGCAAGGTACTCACGGGTGTCGAACATGAAATACGTGAACGAGCGTCGGCCCGCGCCCGGCTCCGTGATCGCAAGCACCTGGGCGACATCCGCATCGAACGCGTTGGTGATGTAGGCCTTGGCGCCTGTCAGCACCCAATCGCGACCGCGGCGCGCGGCCCGGGTCTTCATGTCGAACAGATTGGAGCCGGCGCCGGCTTCGGTAACGCCGTGCAGGCTGGTTTTCTCGCCGCGAACCAGCGGCGCGACAAACTGCTCACGTTGATGGTCATGGCAATACAACAGGCGCGGCGTCGCACCCTCCGACCAGGACAGCAGCGCGGGATTGAGGCCGCAACCGTAGCCATAGACTTTTTCCTCGACATAGATCATGTCGGTGCGGCCCAGGCCAGCGCCACCCAGCCGTTCCGGCAAATGCGCGCTGTAGACGCCGGCCTTGCCCGCCGCCCGCATGATTTCCCGGCGCGCCGCCAGAATTTCCGGATGCAACTTGCCGTCCTGGTCGAGGTACAGCATTTCGTCGGAGAGCCGCGCATGCAAGGCCTTTTCGCGCGGTGCAACTTCATCCAGATAGAGCTTGCCGACGCTTTCCAGGATGCCGCGCAGCTGCGCCGGCGGGTGCAATTCGGTTTCCAGCAGACTCGGTTTCGCGGTCATTTTGTTAGCTCCGGGTTAATCAGACAAAGGCATTGGCGCCGGGTTACCTGGCATGGCGACGGAATCTCCAGGCCCGGGCCGGTGCCCGAGAAAAAACGGGCGATTGGCAATTCCTGCCAGCAGCGGCAGAACCTCGGCGGCGCGCAACCGGCCGAGCTCGCCGGTCATTGCGCTGCGCTCACCGAACTGCAGCACGGCGTCGGGCCGCAGGCCTGGTGCGGCGACCACCAAAGGTGTTGGATCGCCGCTGTGCAGCAAGGATCCTCGCGACGGCGATGCATGATCGCCCGTGACTGCAACCACGGCCCGTTCCGACAGCGCGAGCAAGCCGGCCAGTCCCGCGTCGACTGCCTCGATCACATCGCACTTGAACTGGGGCTTCTTGGTGTGGGCTGCCTCGTCGGTCGCCTTGAGGTGCACGTGTACAAAGTCGTGGTCGTCCAGAAGCTTGTCAGCTGCCGCAAGGCGATTCTGCATGTCCCGGGCCGGATCGCGCGCATCGTAGGAAAGATCGACCAGCGTCATCTTCAGGAGCCGCGCCAACCCGCGGTACAGTGCGGTGTCTGTGACCGCAGCGCCGGCCAGGCCGGTCTGGGCGCGGAAATCGGGCAACGCGGGATCTAACATACTCGCCCACTTGGTGACCGCCACGTCCAGGGCCGGCAGTCCCGCCTCGCGTCGCGCCTTGTTAGCCGGGTGACGCCGCAGGATCTGCCGGCTTTCGAGCAACCAGGCCTGCAGCGTCGCCGCGAATTGCCGCGCCCGCGCCGGATCGCGGCTTTCCGGCAACCCCTGTGGTTGCATCCACGGATGCAGGTGCTCGAATAGTGCATCTGTATCGCTGACATCCCGCGTGCCCGCGCCTCGCGCCAGCAGCACGGACTCGCCGGTTCGCAGCGGCAGAATCTCGAAACTCACGCCGCCCGCGGACCGCCCGGCCAAAGCGGCGAACAATTGCTGGCAGGTATCGTCGTCCAGCCGCGGGCGGGCACGCTCCCCCAGCCACAACTTGCCACCGCGAACCGTGGCGGCACGCAACGCCAGATGAAACATCGGTTCGCCGCTGGGCGCCTGCTGGCCGACGCCGAGCAGCTCGATGAGCGCGCGCCCGGCAAACGGCAGCTCGCCGAAGCCAAACAAGGCCCAGTGCGCGGTTTCGCTCGAGGTTGCGCGGCCAGGCCCAAAGGGCACATGGACCCCGTTGCTGCCACGCGCCGCCAGCGCATCCAGTTGTGGTGTGCGCGCTGCTTCGCATGGTGTTCGATCGCCCAGTTCAGGACATGCGCGATCGCCGAGTCCATCGAGGATAACTAACAAAACAGGCAGACGGTCGTCGATCATTGCGCCGGTCCCTGCCAGCGTTGCAACAGCTCGCGCGCGCCGGGCGGCACCCAGTGCTGCCACGGCTGCCGGGCCTGCATCGCGACCCGGATATCACTGCCCGACACGCGCGTCGCTGCATCGCCGGTCAGCACCCTGGGCGGGTACCCCGCTGCTGAAAAGCGCCGGACTTTTTCCCGCTCCCAGTCTGAGAACACGCGCACCAGCTGTGGTGTTCCCGGCGGCACGATCGCCGGCCAGCGCCCGGGCTCATCGAGGGGAAAGGGCAAGATTTCATAGCGCGCTGGCGCAACGCCAGCCGCGGTCAGAGCGGCATCGATCAGCTGGCGCCGCTGTTCGAAGGAATACGGATTCGCTGTTGCCAGGTGACGATGCGGACTGGCGGGATGCCGGCGCAACGCTGCCGCGTCCGCGTTAGTGACGCCGATCAGCACGCGATCCGCGATCGCCAGCGCCTGCTGCACGAGATCAAGGTGGTCGCGATGAAAAGGCTGGAAACGGCCGGTCACCGCAATTGAACCCAGACGCGCGCCAGGCGCGGGCCCACTCACGATTTGGGTTCCAGCTCGCGGCCCGCCTGCGCGAGGATGCGCTGCGCCTTGTAGACGATCGGGTAATCGATGAACTGGCCGTTCACCTGGATGGAGGCCAGCCCACGGGCCTCGGCCTCGGCAAAAGCAGCAATGATCGTTCGTGCCTGCTCGATTTCCGCGACGCTGGGCGTGAAGGCTTCGTTGCAGGCCGCGACCTGGTCGGGATGTATGCAGAGCTTGCCGTGAAATCCCATGCCGCGGCCGTTGCGGGCCGAGCGCCGGAAGCGTTCGGTATGACTGACCTCCAGCACCACGGTATCGATCGGCGGCTCGATGCCCGCGACCCGCGATGCGTGTGTCAGCCGCGCGCGCGCATAGGCCAGCTCGTGCTCCTCGGGCGTCCAGATCAGGTCGAGATCATGGGTGTAGTCGCCGCCACCGAAGGCGAGGCGGCGCACGCGCGACGTTGCCGCGGCAATTTCCGTGGCGTTCTCGATGCCGCGCGCAGTCTCGATGATCGGCACGAGGTCGAGCCGGCCCGGTTGCAGGCCGGTGCCGCGTTCCGCATGGGCGATCCAGCCGTCCACCTTGAGCAGCGTTGCAGCGGACTCGGTTTTCGGCAACACGATGCCATCCAGCCACGGGCCCACGACCGCGCGGATGTCATCCAGGCACCACTCGGTCTCGACCGAATTCACGCGCACATAGCCTAACGAGCGGCGCGGCTTTTGCAGCGCGGCGACCACGACCGCGCGGGTCGCTGCCTTCTCGGCAATCGCCACGGCGTCCTCGAGGTCGAGGATGACCACGTCGGCGCCGAGCTCAAACACCTTCTGCACGCGCCGCGGATGGTTCCCCGGTGCGAACATGAAGCTGCGCAGGCCTGACGGCAGCGGTTTGTTCATGTGCAAAGCCCCATTGTTAGCTTGCTGATGAGCTGCCGCCGGCCTGCCAGCCGCGCTGCAATTCGAGGGCAAACGAGTAGCGGTCCGCGGGGTGATGCGATACCGACACCTGGAACACCCGCCGGCCCTGGCCCACATAACGGCGCACGATGCGCAGCGACGGCGAACCCGCGGCAACCTGCAAGGCTTCCGCCATCCCGGCAGGCACCAGCTCGGCATGTACGCCCACTTCGACGGTGGCCAGTTTTTCGCCGAATTGCTGCTCGATCAGTTCGTACACCAGCTGGCTGCGGCGGCCAATAAGATCGGCGACCGCGCCGTACTCGGGAAGAATGTAGATATCGACCCAGCAAATGGGCGCCTTGAGATTACGCATGCGGCGCAAGGCACTGACCCGCACCCAGCGATCCGCACCGGCGAGTCCCAGTTTGCGCGCGAGCGCACGGCTAACAGCGACGGTCTCAACGCTGTGCACGTACAGGCGGCTGTCCGCCGGATAGCGCAGCAGCTCGGCGGGCGAGCGCACCGTCTGCGAGTAGGACTGGGTGGGACGGCGCGCGCGCACCACGGTGCCAATGCCGCGTCGACGTTCGATGAGTCCCAGGTCGGTCAGCCTGCGCAGTGCTTCGCGGACCGTATGGCGGCTGACGCCATGCTGGGCCACCAGCTCATGCTCGCCCGGCAGCGTCGAGCCGACTTTGAGGCTGCCGGCGCGAATGGCGCCAATCAGCGTATCGGCAAGACGCTGATATCGCGGTTGGCGCAACGGGACTTTGGCACTGGCGGTCATGGCGGCCCTGAAATTGTCGGTACACCCCGGGGCGGGCAAATCCGGATTGACACCGGGCTGGCTCGCAACCTAGCATTTGTCCGGACATTATATATATTGGAAAAGACCATGAGTCAGCAAGCGATTCCTGTTGGTGCGGCGCGTTATCGCGAGAGTTTTGGCCGTTACTACGAGGATTTTGCGGTCGGCGACGTCTACGAGCATCGCCCCGGCCGGACCCTCAGCGAGGCGGACAATACCTGGTTCACGCTGCTGACCATGAACACGCATCCGCTGCATTTCGACGCCGAGTACGGCAAGGCCAGCGAATATGGCCGCTGCATCGTGTCCTCGCCGCTCACGGTGGCCATCATGGTCGGCATGAGCGTCACCGATGTCAGCCAGAAGGCCATCGCCAATCTCGGCTGGACCGATATCAGGATGACGGCGCCGGTATTTGCCGGCGACACTCTCTATGCCGAGTCGCAGGTGCTCAACAAGCGCGAATCCAACTCCCGTCCTAACGCCGGCCTCGTGACCGTGCGCACCACCGGCCGCAACCAAAGCGGGACGGTGGTCTGCACTTTCGAGCGCACGATCCTCGTGGCCAAGCGCGGCCACGCGGTCGAAGACAAGATGGGCTACTGAGGCCACACCATGACTGACAGCGACGATGATCGTGCCATGCTCGAGTCGATTGGGCGCTGGGCGGAAAAGGAACTGCGGCCGATTGCGCGCAAGTTCGATCACGCCGATGAATACCCCGCCGAGGTGGTCAGCCAGATGCAGGAGCTCGGGCTTTTTGGCGCGACGATTCGCACTGAATACGGCGGCCTCGGGCTGACAGCGGCGACCTATGCGCGCATCGTCTCGCTGATTTCCTCGATCTGGATGGCGCCGGTCGGCATCTTCAATTCGCACCTGATCATGGCGGCCTGCGTGCAGAGCTATGGCACCGAGGAGCAGAAACGCGCCTGGCTGCCGCGCTTTGCCAGCGGCGAATTGCGCGGTGGCATCGGCCTCACCGAACCTAACGCCGGCACCGACCTGCAGAGCATCCGCACGGTCGCGCGCCGCGACGGTGAGCATTACGTGCTGAATGGCACCAAGACCTGGATCACCAATGGCGTCTATGGCTCGGTGTTCGGCGTGCTGGTCAAGACGGATCCCGAGGCGCAGCCGCGCCACAAGGGCATGAGCCTCTTCATCTGCGAGAAAGGCGCGGGATTCACGCATTCGCGCAAGATCAAGAAGATGGGTTACAAGGCAATCGACAGCGCCGAGCTGGTATTCGATAACTGCAAAGTCCCGGCAGCCAACCTCATTGGCGGTGTGGAAGGACGGGGATTCATTCATGCGACCGGCGGCCTGGCGCTGGGCCGCATCAACGTGGCCGCGCGCGGCGCCGGCATCGCGATGGGCGCGCTGCGCGATGCGCTGCGCTATGCGCAGGAGCGCCACACCTTCGGCAAACCCATCGCCCAGCACCAGGCCATCCAGATGAAGCTCGCGGACATGGCGACGCGGGTCGAGGCAGCGCGCCTGCTGATCGAGCAGGCAGCTAACAAATATGACTCCGGCGAGCGCTGCGACCTCGAAGCCGGCATGGCCAAGCTGTTTGCCTCCGAAGCCGGCCTGGAAAACGCCACGGAGGCGATGCGCATTTTCGGCGGCTACAGCTACTCGACCGATTTCGATGTCGAGCGCTACTACCGCGATGCGCCGCTGATGTGCATCGGCGAAGGCACGAACGAAATGCAGCGCATCATCATCGCGCGGCAGCTCATCGAGAGAAATCCGCTGTGAGCGGCCTGTTCCTGCCGCTGCAGGGCATCCGGGTGCTGACGTTCGAGGCGTTTGGCGCCGGCCCGTTCGGCTCAATGTACCTGGCGGATCTCGGCGCCGATGTCATCAAGATTGAGAACCGCGAACAGGGTGGCGACGCCACGCGCGGCATGGGCCCGTTTTTCCTGGGCAATGACGACAGCCACTTTTTCCAGACCTTCAACATCAACAAGCGCAGCGTCTGCCTGAACCTGAAGACCGCCGAAGGCCAGGCGCTGTTTCGCAAGCTGGTCGGCCGCTCGCATGCGGTGCTCAATAATCTGCGCGGCGATCAACCTGACAAGCTCGGCCTGACGTACACGGCACTCAAGGATGCCAACCCGCGCATCGTCTGCGCGCACCTGTCGGCCTACGGCCGCGACAACGAGCGCCGCGCCTGGCCCGGCTACGATTACCTGATGCAGGCCGAGGCGGGCTACCTGTACCTGTCCGGCGAACCGGGCTCGCCGCCGGCGCGCATGGGTCTGTCGATCATCGATTTCATGACCGGCATCACGACATCGCTGGCGCTGGTCAGCGCCTTGTTAGGTGTGGAAAGAAACGGCCAGGGCCGCGATGTCGATGTCAGCCTGTTCGACGTCGCGCTGCATCAGCTCAGCTATCCGGGCAGCTGGTACCTGAACGAGCAGCACCTGACCGAGCGCCTGCCGCGCAGTGCGCACCCGTCGACGGTGCCCGTGCAGCTGTTCCGTACGCGCGATGGCTGGATCTTCATCATGTGCATGACCGAAAAATTCTGGCGGGAATTGCTTGCGGTCCTCGGTCAGCCTGCCGACATCGCGCACGATCCACGCTTCAAGGACGCGGCGGCGCGCCGGGAGCACCGCGATCTGTTGACCCCGATCCTGGATGCGCACCTGCAGAAAGACAGCACCGCCAACTGGCTCGCCAAACTGCAGGGCCGCCTGCCGGCAGCGCCCGTTTATCACATGAGCGAGGCACTCGACAGCGCGTTTCCGGCCGCGATCGGCATGGTGCGGCCGCTGCCCCATCCGCTGCGCCCGGATTTCCGCGCGCTCGGCAACCCCATCAAGCTTGACGGCCAGCGCCTGCCGGGCCGCTCGGCCTCGGCGCTGGGTGCCGATACGGAAGACGTGCTGCGGGAACTGGGCGTGGACGCCCTCGACTTCGGCCGGCTGCGCGCGGCCAAAGTCATATGAAACTCGAAGGCATACGGGTCGTCGACCTGTCGCTGTTCCTGCCCGGGCCGCTGCTGTCACAGACCATGGCGGACCACGGCGCCGAGGTCATCAAGGTCGAGCCGCCGGACGGCGAACCTAACAGGGAGTTCGGCCCGCGCGAGGGCGAGTTCACGGTTTATTTCCGCAACACGCATCGCGGCAAGAAAAGCCTGTGCCTGAACCTCAAGGATCCTGCGGCGCGCGAAGCCTTGCTGAAACTGTGCGAAACAGCGGATGTTTTCATCGAGGCATTCCGACCCGGCGTCGCCGCGCGCCTCGGCGTCGATTACCGGGCCGTTTCGGCCCGCAATCCGCGCATTGTCTACTGCTCGATCAGTGCGTTCGGCCAGTACGGCCCGTACCGCGATCATCCGGCACACGACCTGGCAACCGAGGCCCTCGCGGGCGTCGTCAGCGTGAACCTGGGCGCGAATGGCGAGCCCGTGATGCCGCACATGCCGGTCGCGGACATCACCGCCTCGGCACTGTCCCTGAGCGGCATCCTGATGGCGCTGCTGCGGCGTGAAAAAACCGGCCGCGGTGACTGCATCGACGTCGCGATGCACGATTCGGTCCTGTCCTGGACCGCGAACGTGCTCGGCGACGTCTTTGCTAACAAGAAAGATCCGGACGTCAAGCATGAACGCACCTGGGGTGGCGCCGCGTTCTATAACATCTACCAGACCCGCGACGGCCGCCACATCGTGCTCGGCGCCCAGGAACTGAAATTCGCCCGCAAGCTGCTGACCGAGTTTGGTCGCATGGACCTCTACCCGCTGTGCGAGCGCGGCTGGGGCGCGCACCAGCAGCCGCTGACCGACTGCCTGCGCAGCCGGTTCCTGGAAAAAACCCAGGCGCAGTGGATCGAGTGGTTTCGCGGCAGGGACATTGCCTTTGCGCCGGTCAAGACGCTGCGCGAGGCGTTCGACGATCCGCAGGTGGCGGCGCGCGCGATGCGCGTGGTCGATGCGGCGGGCCTCGAGCACATCGGCATTCCGATCCAGTTCAGCGCCGAGCCCGGCCGTGTCAATCCGGCGCTGCCGCGCCTCGGCGAGCACAACGCCGAACTGCTGCGGGCGTTAGGTTTTGACGACGGCGCCATCGCCGCATTGCGCCCGCCACCGGGAGCTAAAGCAGCACATTGACTTCCATGTAGATCCCGTTGGGGTCGAACAGCGACATCGAGCGCAGCTGGATCCAGCCCTTGCCATCGTTGGAGGGGACTTTCCAGTTCACGGGCGGCGTGACCACGTTGGCGCCGGCCTTGAGCGCACGCTGGTGTACCGCGTCGATTTCTTTGGTCTCGATGACCAGGATGGCTTCACCCATGCGTACCTTGCTGCGCCTGGTCGGCACCGCCGTGTCAAACGGCGGCTCAAGGTACTGCAGCAGACCTAACATGCCGACCTTGGGATCCTCGACCTGCAGCAGCACCAGGTGCGCGCGCGCACAATCCGGCGCCGCCGGCGGAAAGCGCCAGTCGACCGACAGCTCGTTGTCGTACCAGGTCTTCCAACCGAACACGTCGACATAGAACTTGGCCGCGGCGCGGGCGTCCGGCACCAGAAAGGTGGTGCGACGCAAAAGGTTTTCAGCCATGGTCGTCTCCCGCAATTGAATCCAATATCAGCCTGCTAACAAAACGGTTTCCGCGTGCTCCAGCGCCTCCGGCAGCCCGTAGATCACCACCACGTCGCCTTCGCGCAGCGCCATGGCGGCGTCGGGCTCACGGCCGAGGATGCCTGTGCGACGCACCCCCGTAAAGACCACGTCAGCACCTGCCGCCTTGATATCCGCCAGGCTGCGG
>JAYUGT010000246.1:0-3432 GCA_043738315.1 Gammaproteobacteria bacterium | reverse complement strand
GTTCGCCGGCGGGTCCCAGGAAACAAAACGCCTGCCGGCCCTCATAGCCCCCGGCATCGACCGGCGCCGGCCGCGCGATGCAGCGCGCACGCGGGTCGCGCGCCACGCGCCCATAGACCTCGTCAATGCACTCGCTGGTCAGCGTAACAAGGCAGGTGCCCGAGTCGAAGCGGTCTGCGGCCGCGGGCAGAATGTCGATCACCGCGGCAGGGTAGCCTGTTAGCTCGAGGCCGCCGAGACCGGTGCCCGGCGCATCCCCCTTGAGAATATCGAGCCTGACCGGCGTCGGTTCCGGCAGTTTCCAGATCTGGTGCCACAGCCCGCGGTCGAACGCGGAACTCAGGATCGGCTGCATACCTAACAAGTCGCCATAGAAGGTCCGCACCGCCGTGAAGTCTGCAGTGACCAGCGGCAACTCGAACACGTGGCCGGCCCAGGCCCGGGTTGCGGGGAATTCACGGCCCACCGGCGTGGTCAGGCCCATCGTGAACGACAGGTGCGTGCCGCCCGGGCCGCGAAAGATGCAGGCGCGGTGCTGGTTGCTGCCGAACTCGGACCAGTCCATGGTCACGGGCGCCTGCAGGGTTGTCAGCCAGGGAATCGCCGCCAGGCGCTCATAAAGCCCGTCGAGGTCGTGCGACACGATCATTTCGATGCCGGCCCAGCGCGGCGTCAGCGGCCTGATACGGGTTCGCTCCGAGCCGTGCAGCAGCCGGACCTGGCCGCGTGTCACATCGCCCGACTGCCAGATTGAATATGCGCCGCCGGCGCTGCCGGCCCTGATACCCCACAGCGCCTCGAGCCGCGCATCGACCTGGCCGCGGGCGGTGCGCTGCCAACCTAACGCCGAGCCGAACAGTTCCTCGAGTTCAGCGGGGTCGGGGCAGGCGATCGTGATGGTGGCGAGCGCGGTCACCACCGGCTTGGCGGCTGCGGTCGCGGGTGTTGTTGCGTCAGGTTCGGACATGGCGCGCGCCTGCCCGGCCTAGCGCGGTGCAACCGCGACCGCAAACTGCCGCAACTCGCGCTCGAACGCCTCGGGCGCGTCGATGAAGGTGGCGTGCCCGGCGTCCGGCACCAGCACCACCCGGCCGTGCGCGAGCTTGCCTGCCACCGCATTCAACACCGCCGCGGGTTGTGACAAATCCTTGTCGCCTGCTAACAGCAGGATGGGCATATGCAGCTTTGGGATCACGTCGTCGTTCTGCAGGTTACGCCCGACCATGGCGCGGCGTACGTACGCGGGCAGCATCTGGTTGGTGGCAAACATGATCTCCGCCATGTCAGGCGGCGCTGGCTTGACAGTCATCAGCCGCACAAAGTTGTGGCCATTTTCCATGCCTGCCGTGATGTCGGGCGATGCCTTGAGGTTGTTCTCGCGGGCCACGCGGGTGCGCTCGATCACGGCGGGATCGGTCGGTGGCGGCGGCAGGCCGGCGTTAGATCCGACCAGCATGGCGCCCGCGAGACGCTGGTCGCCGTAGCGGCGCACGTAGTCCATGACCACGTAGCCGCCATAAGACCAGCCGACCAGCAGTGGCCGCTGGACCTTGAATTCGGCCAGCGCCGCGGCCATGTCGCCCGCGATGAGTTTCGCCGTGTAATACCTGGCGTCCCAGGGCTTGCCGGAGCAGCCATGGCCGCGCAGGTCATAGGCTAACAAGCGGAAATCGCGCGCCAGGTCCGACTGGAACTGCAGCTTGAAGACGGCATAGCTCTGCGAGAAGCCATGCACGAACACGATCGGCGGACCGGCGGGGTTGCCGGTCTCGTAAATGCATATTGGCACGCCATCCGGCGAACGGATCAGCCGCGCGTTCTCCGCGCCGCGGGTGGCAGGTGCGCCCGCCGCGAGCACGCCGAGCGCCAGCGTAGCTAACAAAGTTCGGGTTGGGAAACGGTGCCTTGCGGCCGGCTGAGTGCGGGATTTCATGGTGGTGCCTCCACGTGTAGAATGACTGGATGCAAGAAGCCCCGCAAATATTCGATGATGCGTTCACCAAAGCGGTCGACCTGGGAAATACCCTGGCAGATCACGATAAGGACGCCGATGTCTGGGATATTGCCGATGGCCTGCTCGCCGGCGCCATCCAGTACTGGCTGTATTCGCGCCAGCCCTGTGGCG
The DNA here is from genome assembly GCA_043738315.1 of Gammaproteobacteria bacterium. Lineage (GTDB taxonomy): Bacteria > Pseudomonadota > Gammaproteobacteria > Steroidobacterales > Steroidobacteraceae > UBA964. Next base: position 1,307 of record JAYUGT010000246.1, on the reverse strand, counting down.
ATCCCGCGTGCTCCGACTGCGCCAGCGTCAGCACCTCCGGTGCGCGCATGGCCGAGCTCAAGAAGCTGATCGACCAGATGGCGAACGAGAGCGAGTATTTTCATACGCCGACCGACGCCAACGCCGGCCGCGCCTAGCCGGCGCGCGCCAAATCCGCGTCAGGCGCCGGTTTCCACCAGCGCGGCGCGCAGAATCGCGAGGCCGTCGCGCAACTGATCATCCGGAATGGTCAGTGGCGGCAGGAAGCGGATGACGTTGCTGTAGATGCCGCAGGACAGCAGGATGAGTCCACGCCGTCCCGCCGCCTGCACCAGCGCCCGGGTCCGGTCGGCATCGGGCTGCGCCGCGTCGCGATTTTTCACCAGCTCCATCGCCACCATCGCACCGATGCCGCGCACCTCGCCAATCGCGGCGTGGGCCGGCTGCCATTCACGCAGCGTGGCTAACAACCGGGCGCCGATCGTGTTGGCCCGTTCCAGCAGCTGCTCCTCGCGCAGGACCTTCAATACCGCGAGGCCCGCGGCGCAGGCGAGCGGCGAGCCCGCGTAGGTGCCGCCCAGGCCGCCGGGGTTGGGCGCATCCATGATCGCGGACTTGCCGGTCACGGCTGATAGCGGCAGGCCGCCGGCAATGCTCTTCGCGACCGTCATCAGGTCCGGTTCGACGCCGCTGTGTTCGATCGCGAACATCCGGCCGGTGCGGCCGAAGCCGGTCTGGATTTCATCGGCGATGAACAGCATGCCGTGCTGCTCGCAGCGCGCCTTCAGGCCGCGCAGGAATTCCGGCGGCGCGATGTAAAAGCCGCCTTCGCCTAACACCGGCTCGATGATCAGCGCCGCGACGCGGCTCGGGTCAACATCGGCCTTGAACAGCTGGTCCAGCGCTGCGAGTGAGTCTTCGCTGCTGATGCCGTGATAGGCCATCGGGAAGGGCAGGTGATACACATCGGGCAACATCGGCCCGAAGCCGGCCTTGTAGGGCTGCACCTTGCCGGTCAGCGCCAGGCAGGCGAGGGTACGGCCATGGAAGCCGCCGGAAAATGCAATCACCGCCGTGCGTTTCGTGGCGTAGCGCGCGATCTTGACCGCGTTTTCCACCGCTTCGGCGCCGGTGGTCAGCAAAATGGTTTTCTTCGGTGTGCTGCCGGGCGCGAGGCGATTGAGCTCTTCGGCCAGTGTTACATACGACTCATAGGGCGTGACCTGGAAGCAGGCATGTGACAGCCTGGTCAGTTGCTCGGCGACCGCCGCGGCCACCGCCGGGTGCAGGTGGCCGGTGTTGAGCACCGCGATGCCGGACGCGAAGTC
>JAYUGT010000245.1:0-8487 GCA_043738315.1 Gammaproteobacteria bacterium | reverse complement strand
CCGAGCCCGACATGCGTTCCGCCCGGGAAGCGGTCGCGTACATGAAGAAGATTCATACGCTGGTGCGCTATCTCGAGATCTGCGACGGCAACATGCAGGAAGGCTCGTTCCGCTGCGATGCTAACGTCTCAGTGCGTCACAAGGGCGCGGAGAAATTCGGCACCCGCGCGGAAATCAAGAACATCAACTCGTTCCGCTTCGTCGAGAAAGCGATCAACTACGAAGTCGCGCGGCAGATCGATGTCATCGAATCCGGCGGAAAGGTGGTGCAGGAGACGCGGCTCTACGACCCTGACAAGGGCGAGACCCGCTCGATGCGTTCCAAGGAAGAAGCGAACGATTACCGCTATTTCCCGGACCCGGACCTGCTGCCCGTGGTGATTGACGAAGCGGCGATCGCCGCGGTGCGCCGCAGCCTGCCGGAACTGCCGGACGCCAAGGCGGCGCGCTTCGTCAGTTCCTTCGGCCTGTCGGAATACGACGCCGGCGTGCTGACGGCCGGCCGCGAAATCGCCGCGTTCTTTGAAGACGTCGTGCAGCGCGCCGGCGGCGATCCCAAGCTGTGCGCGAACTGGGTCATGGGCGACCTGTCGGCGCAGCTCAATGCTAACAACCTGGAAATCGGTGCGTCCCGGGTCGATGCGGACGCGCTGGCGGGATTGATCGCGCGGATCCGCGACAACACGATTTCCGGCAAGATCGCCAAGGAAGTCTTCGAGGCGATGTGGGCGGAAGGCAAGAGCGCCGACGCCGTCATCGAAGCGCGCGGCCTGCGCCAGATCACCGACTCCGGCGCCATCGAAAAGGCGATCCAGGACGTCATGGCGAAGAATCCTGGCCAGCTTGCGGATTATCGTTCCGGCAAGGACAAGCTGTTCGGGTTCTTTGTCGGCCAGGTCATGAAGGCCACCGGCGGCAAGGCCAACCCGGCACAGCTCAACGAGCTGCTCAAGAAGATGCTGGCCGGGTGAGCGATCAGGACTCAGTGCGGCGGTTCGTGCTGCAGGGCGGCGCGGTGCGCGGCCAGTGGGTCAGGCTGAACTCGGTCTGGGAAGCGCTGCGCGAACACACCGACTATCCGCAACCCGTGCGCGACTTGTTAGGCGAGGCAGCTGCCGCCGCGGTACTGCTGGCATCGACGCTCAAGTTCGACGGTACGCTGACGCTGCAGTTGCAGGGCAATGGCGCGGTGCGCCTGCTGGTGGTCCAGTGCAGCAACACCTTCGATCTGCGGGCCCTGGCGCGTTTCGATGCGGCCGCCGTGCGGCCGGATTTCCTGGCGCTGGCCGGCGCCGGGCAGCTGACCGTGACCGTCGAGACGGCAGCGGACGCGTCCTCGCGCTACCAGGGCATCGTGCCGCTGGTCGGAGATTCGCTCGCCGAAGCGCTGGAGCACTATTGCCAGCAATCCGAACAGTTGCCGACGGTGTTGCGACTCACCGCCGATGGTGACGGTGCGACCGGCGTGCTGTTGCAGCGCTTGCCGCTCACCGGCGGTACCGCGATCGTCGACGCGCCGGATCCGGATGAACTCTGGGAGCGCTCCGCGGCCGCACTGCGCGATTTCACGGTGCCGGACCTGGCGGCAAGCGATAGCGCCTCGCTCGCGCGCCGCTGCGGCGCCGGCGAGGATGTGCGGCTGTTCGCGCCGCAGGCCGTGCGCTTCCGCTGCCGTTGCAGCCACGAACGCATCGCCGGCGTGTTACGGTCGTTAGGGGAAGGGGAGCTGCGGGAGCTTATCGAGGAGCAGGGTGCTGTCACCGTGACTTGCGAGTTTTGCCAGAAGCCCTGGCGGTTCGACGCGATCGACGTCGCCGGGCTGCTGCAGGCGGATGCGCCGCCGCCGCCGGCGTCGCAGCGGGTCAATTGACCATGAGCGCCGCACTGACAGCCGCCTGGGAAGCGATCCGTGACGCAGCCGGGCGCGACGAGACCGGCGCGGTGCTGGCGTTAGGAGCGCCGCCCGCGGAGTCGATTCGCGCCGCCACGCTGCAACGCGCGCGGCAGTTTGTCAGCGGCGCCCGCGCGCGCGCCAGCGAGCGCAGCTATCTCGATGCCTTCCTGCAGGAGTTCGGGCTCGCCAACCACGAGGGTATCGCGCTGATGTGCCTGGCGGAGGCACTGCTGCGGATTCCGGACGATGCGACGGCCGACAAGTTGATCGCCGAAAAGCTCACCGACGGCGACTGGTCGCAGCATGCAGGCCGGTCGGACTCGCTGTTCGTCAATGCCTCGACCTGGGGCCTGATGCTGACCGGACGCATCGTGGATTTGCCGGCGTCCATGCGCGCCGATGCCGGTGGCTGGCTGCGCAGCCTCATGCGCCGCAGCGGCGAACCGCTGATCCGGCAGGCCATGCGCCGCGCGATGATAATCACCGGCGGGGAGTTCGTGGTCGGGCGCAGCATCGAGGAAGCGCTGGCCCGCAGCCGTTCGGAAGCGCCGCTGGCCCTGTGCTCGTTCGATATGTTAGGTGAGGGCGCGCGCACCCAGCGCGAAGCGGACAATTACCAGACCGCCTACCTGCATGCGATCGCGGCGCTGGGCGCGGAGCGCGTCGGCGAGCCGCTGCACAGCCGGTCCGCCATTTCGGTCAAGCTGTCCGCGCTGGAACCGCGTTTCGCGCTCACGCATGCGCACACCGTGCACCGCAACCTGACGCCGCGCGCCCTGCAACTGGTGCGGGCCGCAGCGGCGCGTGATGTCGGCGTCACGATCGATGCCGAGGAAGCCGACCGCCTCGAGATTTCGCTCGCGGTCATCGAGGCGCTGGCCCGCGACAGCACCACGCGCGACTGGCCGGGCCTTGGGCTGGCGGTGCAGGCCTATGGCAAGCGCGCGGCGGCGGTCATCGATTGGGTCGATGAGCTGTGCCGCGCCACGGGCCGGCGCATGACCGTGCGGCTGGTCAAGGGCGCGTACTGGGACAGCGAGATCAAGCGCGCCCAAGAGCGCGGACTCGCGGGCTATCCGGTTTACACGCGCAAGTCGACCACCGACATCTGCTGGCTCGCCTGTGCGGCGCGATTGTTAGCCAAGCGCGAGCGGATCTGGTCGCAGTTCGCGACCCACAATGCGCACAGCATCGCGGCGGTGCTGGCCATGGCGGCGGATGCGCGCGGTTATGAGTTCCAGCGCCTGCATGGAATGGGCGCGCTGCTGTATGACGAAGCGCGGCGCCAGGTCGCGAGTTTTCCGCCGGTGCGGGCCTATGCCCCGGTTGGCGAGCATGCCGACCTGCTGGCCTATCTGGTGCGCCGCCTGATTGAGAACGGTGCTAACACCTCGTTCGTGAATCGGTTCATGGATGAGAGCGTGCCGGTCGATGAGCTGGTGCAGGACCCCTGGGCCGGCCTCAGCGATCCCGCGGCGCTGCCGCATCCTGGCATCCCATTGCCGCTGCAGTTGTACGGCGCCGCACGCGCCAATTCGCCCGGCGTCGATTTCGGTCTGCAGCGCGAACTGCAGATCATGCAGCGCGAGCTGGCGGAGCGCGCGCAGCGGCGATACCGGGCGGGGCCGCCCGATGGCGAAAGCGTCGCGGTGATCAACCCGGCGAATTCGCAGGATCGTCCAGGCGAGGTGCGGTTCGGCGCGACGGCGGATGTGGAGCGCGCGTTCTCCGCCGCCGCCGACGCCTGGCCCGGTTGGAACCAGCTCGGCATCGAGGCACGCGCTGCCTGTCTGGAGCGCGCGGCGGACCTGCTGCAGTCGCGGCGCGCAGATTATCTGAGTTTGTTAGTTCGCGAAGCCGGCAAGACACTGCCGGACGCGATTGCGGAATGGCGCGAGGCGATCGACTTTTGCCGCTATTACGCCGCTGAGGCGCGCCGCACGCTGCTGGCGCCGCAACGCCTGGCCGGGCCTACCGGCGAAACCAACGAACTCACGCTCACCGGGCGGGGCGTGTTCGCGTGCATCAGTCCCTGGAATTTTCCGCTGGCCATCTTCACCGGCCAGGTTGCCGCGGCGCTGGTCGCGGGCAACGCCGTGGTTGCGAAACCCGCCGAAACGACCTCGCTGATCGGGGCGCAGATGACGGCACTGCTGCATGAAGCCGGCGTTCCGCCCGAGGTGCTGCAATGCCTGCCGATGCGCGGCGCGGCTTTCGGCGCGGCGGCGCTTGCGCACCCGGCGCTGGCGGGTGTGGTGTTCACCGGCTCCACCGCCACGGCGCAGTGGCTCAATCGCGCGCTGGCGTCACGCGCCGGCGCGATCCTGCCGCTGATTGCCGAAACCGGCGGTATCAACGCGATGATCGTGGATTCCACCGCCCTGCCGGTGCAGGTGGTGGACGATGCGGTGACCAGCGCATTTGGCAGCGCCGGGCAGCGTTGTTCCGCGTTGCGTTTGTTATGCGTTCAGGAAGATGTCGCCGATCGGATCATCGAGACGCTGATCGGCGCGATGCAGGAACTCGTGACCGGTGATCCGGCGGATCTCGCCACCGATCTGGGGCCGGTCATTTCCAGCGATGCGGCCCGCAAGCTGACGGATTACGTCGCGCGCGTCGGGCGCGAGGCGCGCATCCTGGCGACCGGGCGCCCGGTGGCAGCGGGTGCTGCGGGACATTTCGTGCTGCCGCACCTGATCGAAATCGGCAGTGCCCGGGCGCTGACCAGCGAGCAGTTCGGTCCAATCCTGCACGTGCTGCGCTATCGCGCCGACCGCCTGCCCGAGTTGTTAGCTGACCTGCGCGCCAATGGCTATGCATTGACACTGGGCGTGCAGACCCGGCTCGAGTCCACCTGGCGCGAAGTCTGGCGGCTGAGCAGCGCCGGCAACTGTTACGTGAACCGCAACATGATTGGCGCCGTGGTCGGCGTGCAACCGTTCGGCGGCAGCGGCCTGTCCGGGACCGGCCCCAAGGCCGGCGGTCCGCACTATCTCAGTCGTTTTGTCCACGAACGCACCCTGACCGTGAACACCACGGCCACCGGCGGCAACGCCGACTTGCTCAGCCTGCGCTGATTCCTGCCCCGCGCGGCATTATGTGCAGCGCAACAAACATTATATGCATAGTTGTGCAATAATGAATCTATGACTCAGCTGAGCCAGTTATCCCGCAGTTTCGCCGCGCTGGCCGAACCGACGCGCCTGCGCCTGATGCTGGCCTGTCGCGAGCGGGAATTGCTGGTTGGGCAACTGGCCCGGGGGCTCGGCCTGCCGGAGCCCGCGGTGTCGCGGCATCTGGCGACCCTGGCGCGCGCGGGTTTGCTGAGCCGTGCGCAGTCCGGCCGCGAGGTTCGCTACGGTTGGTCGGATGACGCGCGTAACTCGGCGTGGCTCAAAGCTGCGCTGACGCCGGTGCAGGGCGCGGATGCGGCCCAGCGTCGCGATCAGTCGCGTCTGGCGCGCCTCGCGACTGTGCCGTCCGCGCAGGTCTTTGCCGCCGACTCACTCTTTGGCCAGCGCCTCGCCGCCGGTTTTCGCCTGCTGGCTAACAACATGGCCAGCGCGCGGGTCCTTGCCGTCAACGTTGCGCATGGTCCGGTGCTCGCGTGGCTGCAGGAGTCCGCGGCGGTGTTGCGTGTAGTCGCGGCCGAGCCGGCATTGCGGCGTGCGCTTGCTGCATACGGCCGCGAACAGGGCATCCTGTTTGAGTGGGCCGGCGGCACCGGACAGCACGCAGATTTTGATCTCGTGTGTATTGCGGCGGCCGGAGTCGCAGATCTCGAGCAGGCCCTGGCGGATGCAGGCGCGCGGCTCGCGCCGCAGAGCCGCGTGTTGCTGGGTCTGCCTTACGACACGCTTGAAGACAGCGAGGCCGAAGGCAAGGCGCATCCGCTGTTCCGGGTCCGCGCGCTGCTCGCGGCACACGGATTTTCCTGTGAACGGCTGCTGCCTGTCGAAGCGGCCGGGGAACATTGGTTGTTAGCCAGTGGCCTGCAGGCGGCGCGCGCCGGCGGCGTAGTACATCAGGGCCGGAACCCATGACGGCACCCATCAGCGTCAGCTTTGAGTTTTTTCCGCCGGCCGACCCCGCCATGGGCGCGACGCTCTGGCAGTCGGTGCAAAGGCTGGCGCCGCTGGCACCGCGTTTTGTATCCGTGACCTACGGTGCCGACGGTTCGACGCGCGAACGCACCCATGACCTGGTGTCGCGCGTGCAGCATGAGACGCAGCTGACAAGCGCGCCACACCTGACTTGCGTTGGTGCGCCCCGCGAGGAAATTTTGCAGATTGCGCAGCGCTACTGGGCCGAGGGGATCCGGCACATCGTGGCGCTGCGTGGCGATCCGCCCGCGGGAGCCGCGGCTTATGTGCCGCACCCGCAGGGCTTTGCCTACGCCAGCGACCTGGTCGCGGGGCTCCGGACAGTGGCCGACTTCGATATCTCCGTGGCCGCGTATCCGGAAACTCACCCGGAGGCGCTCAGCGCGGAGCAGGACCTCGACAACCTGAAGCGCAAAGTCGATGCCGGGGCCACGCGCGCGATCACGCAGTTCTTCTACGACAACGATGTCTATTTTCGCTTCCGGGATCGCTGCGCCGCCGCCGGCATCAGCGTCAGCATCGTGCCCGGCATCCTGCCGATCACGCGCTTTCCGCAGGTCACAAGTTTTGCCGCGCGCTGTGGCGCGACCATTCCGGGCTGGCTGGCCGAGCGCTTCGTGGGTCTCGAGAACGATCCGGAAACCCGCCGCCTGATCGCGGCTAACGTCGCGATCCAGCAGGTGACGCGCCTGCGCGAGCGGGGCGGCGTGTCCGAGTTTCACTTCTACACGCTGAACCGGGCGGAACTGACCTACGCGATCTGCCACGCGTTAGGTGTGAGGGCAGCCTGATGGATCGTCGGCAACGCATTGCCGCGCTGAAGCAGCTGCTGCGCGAGCGCATCGTGCTGCTGGATGGCGCGATGGGGACGATGATCCAGCAGCATCGGCTCGATGAAGCGGGTTATCGCGGCGCGCGCTTCGCGAATTTGTCCCAGGATGTCAAAGGCAACAATGATCTGCTGACGCTGACCCGACCCGAGATCATTGCCGACATTCACCGCGCCTATCTCGAAGCCGGTTCCGACATCATCGAAACCAACACGTTCAATTCGACCACCATTGCTCAAGCCGACTACGGCATGCAGGCGCTGGCGCCGGAGCTGAACCGGACCGCGGCGCAACTGGCGCGGCGGATCGCCGATGAGGTTGCAGCGAGTTCCGGCACAACCCGATTCGTGGCTGGCGCGTTAGGTCCGACCAACCGCACCGCGTCCATCTCGCCGGATGTCAATGACCCGGGCTTTCGCAATGTCAGTTTCGACGAACTGGTCGCTGCGTACCGCGAAGCGACGCTGGCGCTCATCGACGGCGGCGTCGACCTGATCCTGATCGAGACGGTGTTTGACACGCTGAATGCAAAGGCCGCGCTGGTGGCGGTGCGCAACAGTTTTGAGGAGGCGGGTGTCGAGTTGCCGATCATCGTGTCCGGCACGATCACCGACGCGTCGGGACGGACGCTTTCCGGCCAGACCACCGAGGCCTTCTGGAACTCGATCCGTCACGCAGCGCCTCTCGCCGTAGGTCTCAATTGCGCGTTAGGTGCGGAGCAGCTGCGCCAGTATGTTGCGGAGCTGGCGCGACTCGCGGATACTGCGGTCTGCGCCTATCCGAACGCCGGCCTGCCTAACGCCTTTGGCGAATACGACCAGTCGGCCGCCGAAATGGCCGCCATCCTCAGGGAATACGGCGAAGCCGGGCTGCTCAACATCGTGGGCGGCTGCTGCGGCACGACGCCCGAGCACATTCGGGCGCTGGCGCAGGCGGTCAGCACCGCGTCGCGACGTGAGATCCCGGCAATGCCGCGCGCCTGCCGGTTGTCGGGCCTCGAGCCGCTGACCATCGACGACGCATCGCTGTTCGTGAATGTCGGCGAGCGCACCAACGTCACGGGCTCGGCCAAGTTCCGCAAGCTGATCGAGGCCGGTGATTACAACGCGGCGCTCGATATTGCGCGCCAGCAGGTGCTGGCCGGCGCGCAGATCATCGACGTCAACATGGACGAGGGCATGCTTGATTCCGAAGCGGCCATGACGCGCTTTCTGCGCCTCGCCGCCGCCGAGCCGGACATCGCCCGTGTGCCGGTCATGATCGACTCCTCGAAGTGGACGGTGATCGAGGCGGGCCTCAAGTGCGTGCAGGGCAAGGCGGTCGTCAATTCGATCAGTCTCAAGGAAGGCGAGGCGTCTTTCCTGGCGCAGGCCCGGAAACTGCGCGACTACGGCGCCGCGGTCGTGGTCATGGCCTTCGATGAGCAGGGCCAGGCCGACACGCTGGAACGCAAGGTTTCCATTTGCAAGCGCTGTTATCAGCTGCTGACCGAGAAAATCGGCTTTCCGGCCGAAGACATCATCTTCGACCCTAACATCTTCGCGGTCGCCACCGGCATCGAGGAACACAACGGCTACGCGCAGGCGTTTGTCGACGCGACGCGCGCGATCAAGCAGCAGTTGCCGCAGGCGATGGTCAGCGGTGGCGTCAGCAACGTGTC
>JAYUGT010000244.1:0-3439 GCA_043738315.1 Gammaproteobacteria bacterium | reverse complement strand
GCGCTGCGGATCGCAGCAAGACGATTGCCAAAGCCAGTTGCGGTGCGGTACTCGGTAGTGCCGTAACCCTCTTACAGTGATGCGAGGCGCCACATGTTGATTCGTAAAAGTCTTCCGAAAGCCACTCCGCTTGATGCGCCGTTGCGCTATCAGGAGGGTCACCAGCGTCCTCGGACGCGACGCGATTTCATTGCGCAGGGATTCTCGCGCGGTGGCATCGCATTGGCGGGCGCGTCGGTCTTCAGCCTGTTTGCCAATCCGCGCGCCGCACAGGCCGCATTGTCTTCCGATGTCTCGGCGCTGAAGCTCGGTTGCGGTTTTGCGGTGCAGGGCGCCGGCAAGATCCCGTTCATCTGCATCGATCTCGCGGGTGGCGCCAATATCGCCGGCTCCAACGTGCTGATCGGCGGGCAGGGCGGGCAGCTCGACTTCCTGTCGACCGCCGGTTACGCCAAGCTCGGCTTGCCGGGCGACATGGTGCCGAACGCGCCTAACGCGCAGAGTCCGACCAACAATTTCATCAACAGTTCGATGGGCCTGGCGTTCCATTCGGACAGCGCGTTCCTGCGCGGCATACTGGCCGAGATCAGCCCGACAACCGCGGCCAACCTCAACGGCGCGGTGATCGGGGCGCGTTCCGAAAACGACACCGCCAACAACCCGCACAACCCGATGTACGGCATCTACAAGGCCGGCGCGGACGGCGAGCTGCTGACCCTGATCGGCTCGCGCGCCAGCGTCTCGGGCGGCAACTCGAATTCACCAATGACCATGATCGACCCCGCCGTCGCGCCAACCAAAGTCGATCGGACTTCGGACGTGACGGGTCTGGTCGACACCGGCAAGCTCGTTGGCCTGCTCAGCCAGGCGGACGCGGTCGCGGTCATGGAATCCATGCAGCGCATTACCGACATGAAGCTGGCGCGCAGCGAACCCAAGACGATCACGCGCGACGACCTGATTCGCGAACTGGTGCGTTGCAACTACGTCAAGGCCGCGGATCTCGCGGATCGTTTCGGCAACCCGAGCTCACTCAACCCGGAACTGGACCCCGACATTCTCGGACCTAACGGCATCTTCACGCGCGCCGAGTTCGATGGCGATGCGGAGTTCCGCAAGACCGCGGCGGTGATGAAGCTGGTGGTCGAAGGCTATGCCGGTGCGGGCACGATCGCGCTCGGTGGCTACGACTATCACGATGGCACGCGCGCGACCGGCGAAATGCGCGATCTGCGCGCCGGTCACTGCATCGGCGCCTGCCTGGAATACGCGGCGCGCAAGGCCACACCGCTGATGTTGTACGTGTTCAGCGATGGCAGTTTGTCGGCCAACGGCATGGTGGATAACAGCGTCAATGGTCGCGGCAAGCTGGCCTGGGCCAGCGACAACCAGTCCACGGCGTCCGCGTTCTTCATGGTCTACAACCCGACCGGCCGCGCAGCACTGTTCACCGGTGACAGCGTGCCGGCTGCCCGGCATCAGCAGATCGGTTACTTCCGTTCGGACGCTTCGATTGAAACCGGCGCGACGCCGGCCGCTAACAACGTCAACCTGCTGGTCGAGACCGTGGTGCTCAATTACATGGCCCTGCATGGCGAGCAGAATCTGTTCCCGACGCGTTTCCCGCAGCATGGGCTCGGCTCGGTGGCGCTGCGCGACAGCTTGACGGCCTTCAACCCGATCGTTAACGGCACCATCGCATAGGCTATCGGCTAAGATCCACCGACATGGCGGATCATTTTCGCTGTCCCGAGTGCGCGACCGGCGCGCTCGAAGCAACGGCCGATGCGGCCGCCTGGCACTGCACCGCCTGCGCTCAGGTATTCCCTGTGCTGCAGGGCGTGCCCTGGCTGGTGCCGCAGCCCTCGCAGCATCTTCAGGACTGGCGGCAGCGTTATCTGCTGCTGATCAGGCACGACGAGCAGGTCGAGCGCGAGCTGCGCGAGCGACTGCAGGATAAAGGCCTGCCGCGCGCCGCCTGGTCGCGACTCGCCAGGCTCGCCGCTGGTCACGCCGCCCATCGCCGCAATCTGTATGCGTTGTTAGCTCCGTTGCAGCTGGCAAGTGCGGTCACGCTGCCGACGCTGCAGGCGCTGCAGGCCCACGCACCGCCCGGCGAGGATCCCGAGCGCTGCTTCATGAACCTGCACCGGGATTGGGTCTGGGGCGACGCCGAGAACCGTTCCGTGGTCGCGATTGTGCGCGATTTCGCCGACAGCGAGCCGCTCGGGCGGCTGTTAGTGCCGGGCGCCGGAGCCGGGCGCCTGGCTTACGATTTGCACCAGGACCTGGCGCCAGCATCGACCACCACGCTCGAAAGCAATCCCTTGCTGGTCTGGAGTCTCAAGCGCCTCGCCGCCGGGGAAGCGCTCAACCTGGTCGAGTTCCCGCGCGCGCCGCGCGCCGCGGACGATGTCGCAATGCCGCGCGAGCTGCGGGCGCCGGCGGCAGCGCGCAGCGGCTTGGCGGTGTTGTTAGGGGACGTGTTGCACGCGCCCTTCGAGCCGGGCAGCTTTGACACCGTCGTCACGGCCTGGCTGCTGGACACGCTCCCTGAGACCTTGCCGCAGGTGGCACGACGCATTGCCCGGCTGCTGGGCCCCGGCGGGCGCTGGATCAACATCGGTGCGCTGCCTTTTGCGCTGGCCGACCCGGCTGAAAACCTGACCCGCACCGAAGTCGCACCGATGCTTGGCGCCAATGGCTTCTCGATCGAGCGTGAACGCGACGACCCGCTGCCGTATCTGCGCTCTCCGGCCAGCCGCCATGGACGCATCGAGCAGACCTACTCCTTTGTTGCGCGCCGCAACGCGACGCTGCCCGATCCGGTACCCCGGAGCCCCGCGCCGGACTGGGCGCAAGACGTGCATCTGCCTGTGCCACAGAGTGCCATCCTGAGCGAACAGGCGCTCACGCAGCAGGTTTACGGATTTGTGGCGACGCAGGTTGATGGTCGCCGCAGCATCGCCGATATCGCGGCAAGTCTCGTCGACAAGCGTCTGATGACGCTCGAAGAGGCCGTGACGGCGGTCCGCCGCTTCCTGCTGCAGGTACACGAGCAAACAGCGCCGTGGCGACGCGGGTAGCGCGCCTGCCGCACCGTCAAAGTGTGACCGGATTCCGTTCGTCGGTGACTGGCGACAGTCAGCGCCGGTTTAGTGTGACCGGGGCGACATAGGGCGAAATGTGGGTACTGTTGCGTTGACACTTGTTAAGTCAGTGTGCGAGCTTTGCTGCGCTTGCTTGTGAGGGACATTCAGGTTGATTCACTGTGAATCGGCCCGCGTGTCCCCAGGTTCTTACGTTTGAAATCCAGTCGTTCACCATCGCTTTGGTTGATGGCGACGTTGCTTGCATTCGGTGCTGCGACGGCGGCGCTGTCGGCTGAGCGCGCCTTGCGCGCCGGCCAGGCCGCGCCCGATTTTGCCCTGCGCTCGGT
>JAYUGT010000243.1:0-8496 GCA_043738315.1 Gammaproteobacteria bacterium | reverse complement strand
CATGTCGCGGGCGAGCACGCGCGCCGGCTGGAAGTCGGCATGGAATCCGCGATGGAAAGCGGCGAACGCTGCGCGCTCGAGATCCTGGAGCGCGGCCTGAGCTAACACCGGCGGCCTGTCACCAGGCCGCCCGCCATTACTTCTTGAGATGCGCCGGCTTCTGCGTGCGCGCGTAGTCCTCGAGACTGGAGAGACTCGGGCCCTCGGTCCACTCGGTCGGCGCTTCGAAGTACTTCTCGTAGTTCTTGTGAGCGTAATCCAGCACCTGCTTCGACAGGTACTGCTCGAGATTTTCGGTCGTACCCTGGAAACAGGCGTATTGCACATGACCCGGCCGCATGCCCATCAGCATCCACGGCAGCCACGGCGTGATGCGGTTCCAGACGCCGCGATAATGCAGCGCGGTCTTCTTTTCGTTCTGCATGTCCGCGACGCTGACGTCGTGGTTGAAAAACTCCGAGACCTGCGCGATCGGGCCGGCCGATTCGCGCGGCCACTTGTCTGGCTGCAGCGCGCTCGGATACGCGAGGTGGATATGCACTTCCATCGCGAGCTGGTCGCCGAACTGGTACCACGGCAGGATGAACGGGATCCGGGACGGCGCTTCCTGGTTCAGGCCGCCGAATTTTGGCGGTGCCGGGAAATGGTCCTCGATCATGTAATTGAAAGGATCGTTGGCGACATGCACGGCTTTCACCGTCTCGCCACTCAGCGGATTGCGCCATTCGTCCAGCACCTCGCCGGTCTTCAGGTCCGTGTACAGGATGATTTCGCGGCACATGCGCCGGATCGCGCCGTTAGCTCCCTCGGCCAGGCGGATGGCGCCGAAACCCGTGGCGCCCATCAGGTCGGTGATCTTCTTGTTAGGTTCGACGGCCATGACATAGCCCCGGAACCAGAAATATTTCTGCTTGCCGAAATCGAGGTCGCCCTGGATGCGCGCGTATGCCAGCTGGTTGCCGCGACCGGTTGTCAGGTCGAGGTACGGGCCCTTGAGGCCCGGCCCGATGCCGTACATCGACGTCACGGGCGCGGCCCTGGCCGCAGCCAGCGCCGAGCCGCCGAGGCTGGCCATACCGGCTGCGCCGATGGCGAGCGATGCGCCGAGGCCGCCGGCGGTTTCAAAAAACTCACGACGCTTCAACACGGAATTCTTGTCAGTGTCAGGGCTGGACATGGTGCGACCTCGGAACCAGGGGATGACGGCAGGCGCTCACTATGCCCAAGCGCCCGGGGGCGCGTGCAAGAACATCAGCGACTGTTCGGTATACGGATTGGCCCGGGCTGCCGGGCTAGCGCAGCAGCAGCTCCACAAGTTCGCGGTGTTCCGGCGTCATGCGCTCGCGCGGCGTGACGATGGCCTTCTCGAGCAGGTGGCGGCCGGCCCTGCGATCATCGGCCTTGTGTGCCGCAACCACCCTGGCTAACAATTTCTGCACACGTTGCAGGTTGCGCCCGAACAGCGTCATGGCCATTTCCAGCGTGACATGCTGTGACGGGTCGTCCTGCCAGCAGTCGTAATCGGTGACCACCGCGATGGTGCAGTAGCTCATCTGTGCCTCGCAGGCGAGAAACGCCTCGGGGACGTTAGTCATGCCGACCAGGTCCGCGCCCGCGCTGCGCAGCATGAAACTCTCGGCGCGGGTTCCGAGGCGCGGACCTTCGACACAGGCATAGGTCTTGTCCGCGTGAATGAGGTATCCGAGCTTATCGGCCGCCGCAACGATTTCCGCCGCGATGCCCGGGCAGCTAGGCCTGGCTGTCGACACATGCGCGACCAGACCGTTGCCGAAGAAACTGCCGATCCGCCGGCCGCGCGTGAAATCGATGTATTGCGATGGCAGCGCGAGGTCGCCCGGCGCCAGTTCCTCGCGCAGGCTGCCGACTGCAGACACGCCGATCACGGTGCGAACGCCGACGCTCTTCAGGGCCCAGATATTTGCCCGGAAGTTGATTTCGGAAGGCGTGAGTTCATGGCTCGTGCCGTGGCGGGCGAGGAAGGCCACATCACGCCTGCCGAGGCGGCCCAGCATGACCGCAGACGAAGGCGGGCCAAAAGGCGTCTCTACCAGCCTTTCCTCGACGATCCGCAGGTCCGCCATTCGATAGAGGCCGGTGCCCCCGATGATTCCGATCATGCGCTTAGCCTCATTCTTCCATTCGCGCTAGACTTGGCGCTGACTATAAAGCCAGTCATAACAAACCGGATAACAAACTCTGGAGTCATCTGTATGTCAGACAACATAATCACTTCCGCGCCGGCATGGCCGGTCAAGCTCGCGCGATTTGGCGCCGGGACCATACTCGTCGGGCTCATTCTGGCGGTCGTGTCCGGGCCGTTGAATCGCTTCGGCATCACCGGCTTCCTGCCCGCGCTGCTGGCGTTAGCGGCGGGCGGACTGCTGCTGTTTCTGGGGCTGCTGCTGGCCGTCATCGGCCTGCTGGTTGCGAATTCGCGCAGCCTGGCTTTCGACAAGGGGCGGATATCGCTCGCCATCATCGGCGCGCTGGCTGTCGGCGGGTATCTGGTCAGTACCTTCATGGGCGCGCGAGGCGTGCCGACTTTGCACGAAATCAGCACCGACCTCGATTCACCGCCACCTTTCGTCGCGATCAAGGCGATCCGCGAGCAGAATCCGAAATTGAACCCGTCGGACTACGTGCGTGAACTCGACATCCGTGGCACCAAGCTCAACGTGCCCGATGCGCAGCGCAAGGCCTTTCCGGATATCCAGCCAGTTGTGTTAGCTACGCCGCCGGACCAGGCGTTCGCCATTGTCGACAAGGCGATCGCCGACATGGGCTGGGAGCGGGTGGCAACCGTCCCAACCGAAGGCCGCATTGAAGCGACCGATTCGACCCGCTTCTTCGGATTCAAGGACGACGTGGTGGTGCGGGTGCGCGCGGAAGGCACGGGTTCGCGCGTCGACATCCGTTCCAAGTCACGGGTGGGCCTCGGCGATGCCGGCACGAATGCGCGTCGCGTTCGTGCACTGATGGCGAAAATAAAAGCGTAGTGACGGTCCGGTCGGCCGGCGAAGGATTCGCGAGCGTGCGCAGTTTTTCCGAATTTTACGGATATTACCTGTCCGAGCACAGCGACCGCACATCGCGGCGGCTGCACTTCGTGGGCACGACCCTGTTCGTAAGCCAGTGGGTGCTGGCTGTGCCGCTGCACAATCCCTGGCTGTGGCTCACCGGGCCGGTCACCGGTTATGCGTTCGCCTGGGTGGGTCATTTTTTCTTCGAACATAACAAGCCCGCCACGTTCAGGCATCCGGTCTATAGCCTGTTAGCTGATTTCGTCATGGCCGGCGAAATGCTGCGCGGCAAGATCCGCTGGTAGCAGGACAGTCATGGCACGCAGGGGCATAGACCGCGTTTTCGAACGCCGGCTTTCGGCGCTGGTGAACAGCAGGGGCGCCGGCCACCTGCGCGGCGGCCGCAAGGGCGTGGAGCGCGAATCGCTGCGCGTCTCGCCGGAAGGCCGGATCGCGCTCACGCCGCATCCGCGTGTGTTAGGTTCTGCGCTGACGTCCGCGCACATCACGACCGATTACTCCGAAGCGCTGATCGAGCTGGTCACGCCGACTTTCACCACCAGCTGGGAATTGCTGCAGTACCTGTGCGACCTGCACCAGTTCGTCTATCGCCATCTCGATGATGAACTGCTGTGGGCCACCAGCATGCCCTGCGTGGTTGACAAGGATTCCGACATCCCGATTGCGCGCTACGGCAGCACCAATGTCGCGCGCATGAAGGAGATCTATCGCGAGGGTCTCGGCCTGCGCTACGGCCGCGTAATGCAGGCGATCTCGGGCGTCCATTTCAATTATTCGTTTCCGCTCGACTGGTGGGAAGTGTGGGCGCAGGCGCGCGAGTCGCGCGATGCCGGCCAGGACTTCACCTCGCGCTGTTATTTCGACGTGCTGCGCAACTACCGGCGTTATGGCTGGATCGTGCTGTACCTGTTTGGCGTCTCGCCAACCGTCTGCAATTCCTTTTTGCGCGCGCGCGGCGTCCAGTTACCGGCATTTTCCCGCGGCACTGCCTGGGAGCCCTGGGCCACGTCGCTGCGCATGAGCGATCTGGGCTATCGCAACCGCGCGCAGTCGGAGCTGCAGGTGTCGGTGAACAGCCTCGATGAGTATGTGCGCGACCTGTCCGCGGCCATCGTTACGCCGCATCCGCCGTATGTCGAGCTGGGCGTCAAGGTGGATGGACAATACCGGCAGCTGAACGCCAACGTGTTGCAGATCGAGAATGAGTACTACAGCTTCATCCGGCCGAAGCGCGTGGCGCGCTCCGGCGAACGCCCGACGCTGGCCTTGCAGCGCCGCGGCGTCGAGTACGTCGAGTTTCGCGCGCTCGATGTCAGCGCCTACGATCCGGTGGGCGTCAATCAGAACAAGCTGCGCTTCATGGAAGCGTTCGCGGCGCTGTGCCTGATGAAGGACAGTCCGCCGATCGACGACAGCGAGCAGGAAGCGCTGGACCGGAATCACGTCCGCGTTGCGCGGCAGGGCCGCGAGCCGGGCCTGACGCTCAATCGTGACGGCCGCGACCGGCCCTTGCATGAGTGGGCTAACGAACTGCTGGAAGACATGCAGCCGATCGTCGAGTTCCTGGATCTCGATGACCCGGCGAAGCCATACGCGGCGGCTCTCGAAGCGCAGACTGCCAAACTACGCGATGTCGCGCTGACGCCATCCGCGCGGCTGATCGCGGAAATGCGCAGCACCGGCGAATCGTTTTTTGATCTCGCACTGCGCATGTCGAAGCTGCACAAAAATTATTTTTTGTCCCTGCACGAGCCCAATGCGGCGAGACTCGCCGAGTTCGCCGCCGACGCCAGTGAGTCTTTAGAGCAACAGTCGCGCCGCGAAGCTGAACGGCAGGAAGATTTTGAGGCGTATCTGGCGCGTTATTACGAGGGGCTCGCACCAAAAGCGCGCTAGCGTACACTTTCGGAGGGGGTATTTGACTTAATACCCGTAAGCTGTCCTTTCCTTAATGTAAGATTCATCTTGCTCCCGTAAGCTCCGGTCAAGATCAAGAAAAGCCAGGCCGGTTTTGGACTCATGACACCTATCAGCTCATTAGAGCCGCAGCAAACAGCGGCTGTTACCGACGTCGCCAACGAAGACAGTTTCGTGGAAGGCCACGTGCTAACAAAAATTTCTCTGCCGGCATCGGGTTGGGACCCGTTCGAGATCTGGCGCACCCGCGTGCACCTGGAGCAGAAGCGGCTCGGTCTCGCATTCCCGGGCGCCGATTAGCACTCAGATGCGCTGATGATTCATGCCAGCGTGAAATCGCCCGCGGACTCCAGGGTCGCAGCGACTCTCGCGCAGGGTTTTCCGTGGCTCAGGTTCGAACCTGAACTCGAACAGCAATTCCGCGATCAGCATTACCTCGACATCCGCCCGCGGGTGCGCATTGCGATCTGCCTGGCGCTCATGACTGTCATTGGTTTTGCATTGATGGATCGCTGGGTGCTGGACCTGGCGCCGACTGCGACCCAGGAAAAGCTGCGCTACGCTTTGCATCTGCCGATTGTCGTGCTGTGTGCGTTGTTGACCGGCCGCCGCTTCTTCCCCAGGTATTACCTGCCGGTAATTTCCGTAGGCGCGCCGCTGTTTGGCATCGGCTCGGTGCTGCTGATGATGGAAGCGTCCGGCGTGTCGCAGGTGCTGATGTCTTCGCGACTGATACTGGTCGCTTTCTTCTTCTATTTCATGCTCGGCTTGTCGTTTCGCACCGCGCTTGCCAGCAACATGATCGTACTCGGCAGCTTCATTCTGCTCGCCATCACCAAAGACATCCCGCAGGAAACGGCGATCTATGTGTTCTTCACGCTGATTTGCGCCAACCTGTTCGCCGGCG
The DNA here is from genome assembly GCA_043738315.1 of Gammaproteobacteria bacterium. GTDB lineage: Bacteria > Pseudomonadota > Gammaproteobacteria > Steroidobacterales > Steroidobacteraceae > UBA964. The sequence goes on along the minus strand of JAYUGT010000243.1, from coordinate 2,610 downwards.
CGGGTTGCTATGCGCTCGAGTACGCCAACCGCCTGTCATTCCTCGAACGGCGGCTGTTGAACGAAGTCGCGACCCGCGATGCCCTGACCGGCTTGCTGAACCGCGGTGCTTTCGAGGCCGCGCAAGCGCAGGCCTGGTCTTCCGCCGAACGCCGCGGCGGCAGCCTCGCCGTCGTGATGCTCGATATCGATCATTTCAAGAACTACAACGATCGTTATGGACACCAGGCTGGCGACCAGTGCCTGCGGCTGGTGGCGCAGGCGGTGCGCCGCGCGGCGGGCCGCGCGTCCGACCTCGTGGGCCGCTATGGCGGTGAGGAGCTGATCGTGCTGCTACCGGATGCCGACGGCGAGCACGCGTCCCGGGTGGCCGAGAATATCGTCACCTCGATTCGCGCGCTGGGTGTGCCGCATGCGAGCTCAACGACCGCCGGCTGCGTCACGGTCAGTATTGGGGTCGCTGCCGTCCGCTCGGCGGCAACGGAAATCTTCGAGTCGGCGGTGCGGCGCGCCGACAATGCCTTGTATGCCGCCAAGGATGCGGGCCGCGACCGATGGTTGTTAGCCGAAGACGCGGCTCTGCCGCTCGACAATGTCATCCAGCTGATTCAGGGCAAGCGATAGATCGCAATTTCGCGCCGGCCATTGCCGGTGCGGACACCGCGGAACATTCCCTCACTGTTGAATTCCATGGCGACGTTTCCGGCCGGGTCCAGCGCGATGATGCCGCCATCTCCACCCATGGCAACGAGCTTGCGCTGCACGACTTCCTGCGCCGCCTTCACCAGCGGCCAGCCCTTGTACTGCACCAGCGAGCAGATGTCGTGCGCCACCACCGCACGAATGAAGTATTCCCCGGTGCCGGTTGCCGATACCGCGCATGAGCCGTTATTCGCATAGGTGCCGGCGCCGATGATCGGTGAATCGCCGATGCGGCCGTAACGCTTATTAGTCAGGCCGCCGGTCGAGGTTGCCGCGGCGAGATTGCCGTCGCGGTCGAGCGCAACCGCGCCGACGGTACCCAGGGCTGGCGGGTCGTAGGCGCGTTCGCGCCGGCCCTGCAGCTCCTTTTCGAGCTGCGAACGGCGCGCCGGCGTCTCGAACCAGTTGTTAGGCAGCATGGTGAAACCCTGGGTTAACGCGTATTCCTCGGCGCCGGTGCCGCTCAGCATCACATGCGGCGACTTTTCCATGACCGCACGCGCCAGGTCGATCGGATGCTGGATATGCCGCAGGCCGGTGACGGCGCCAGCGCGCTGTTCGCGGCCATCCATAATGGATGCATCCAGCTCCGCATAGCCGTCGTGCGTCAGCACTGCGCCCTTGCCGGCGTTGAACAGCGGGTTGTCTTCGAGCAGCCGCACCACGGTGCTAACAGCATCGAGCGCCGTGCCGCCCTTGTCGAGCACGGCGTAGCCCGCATCGAGCGCGGTACCGAGGCCTTCCCGGTACTGGGCTTCGCGCTCCGCGGTCATTTCGGCGCGCGGCATGGTGCCGGCCCCGCCGTGGATAACGAGCGCTATCGTCCTGGCGGGCGTTGCCGCGCCGGTTGCGGTGCAGCCGACGACCAGCATGGCCAGCAGCAAAGATGTCGTTTTCATGTCGAACGCCTTCTGGGATGGGTGAGCGCAGTCTAGCGGTTTGCGCGCCACGGGAATAATCGTTACCTTGGGTGCCATGAGTGAGATCAAACAGGTATTTGACCCGCGATTTCTCATTGCGGCGGTAATAGCGCTGGCGCTGGTCTTTGTGGTGCCGGCGCCTTTCCGCGTTTCCACCGTCGCGCTGGCCATCGTGCTTGTGGTCCTGGCGCCGCTGCCCGCCAGCACCCGGCCGGTCGTGTCGGCGGTCATTCTCGGATTGGCCACCGGTGTCGGGTCCATCAATCTGTTTGCGCCGCAGATCTTCCAGAAGCACGTGACCGCGGAGTTTGGCTGGACCGCGTCGCAGTTCGCGTCCGCGACCGTTCTGGGGACCTATGTGACGATCGTGGCGTCGATGTTCATCGGCAGGATCTTCGACCGCAGCGGTGTCAGGCGCTGGGCCATCATTTCGATCCTGCTGCTGGCCGCGCTGCTGATCGCGTTGCGCTGGCTAACGCCGAACCTGTGGCACTTGTATCTGATTTCAGGGCTGATGCCCGTGCTCGCGGCGGGCACTTCATCGATCGCATACTCGCGAGTCATCGCGCGTTGGTTCGACAAGCGCCGCGGCCAGGCGTTCGGCGCTGCGCTGGCCGGAATCGGCGTTGGCGGCGCGGTGTTAGGGCCGCTGGTCGGCTGGGCGATCAAGGAGTTTGGCTGGCGCGATGCCTATGCCAGCCTCGGCCTGTTGAGTCTGGCGGTGACGCTGCCCGTTGTTCTGTGGGCGCTGCGCGATACGCCGGGCGAGAAGAATCTGGGGCAGGACGGCGAACCGCTCCGCAACATCCGGGACGACAGCCGGGAAACCTCATCCCTTGCCGAGCAGGCTTCGGGGACCTACGGCTACAGCGGCGCAGAAACCCGCCGGCTGCCGCGTTTCTGGCGGATGCTGCTGGCGTTTGTGCTGATGTCATTTGCCATCGGTGGCGTGATGATCCAGCTGGTACCGATCCTGATCGCTCGCGGCC
>JAYUGT010000242.1:0-8511 GCA_043738315.1 Gammaproteobacteria bacterium | reverse complement strand
CGCGAGCGGCATTGCGATCTTTGGAAACAGCACGTGCAAGGCGATGACCAGAATCGCCGCCAGCCCGAGGATGGTCAGGGCGGCAATCACTTCGAGGATCGGCACGGGTCCGCCGTTAGCCAGCGCGGCATAACCGAAATAACCAAGTGTCAGCAGCGACAGCCCGCCGATCAGCAGCCACTTGGGATTGAAGCGGTCGATCAGCACGCCGGCGAACGGCGCGATCAGGCCGGAGACGCCCAGGTTGAGCAGATCCCGGAACTTGAAATCGCCGCGCGACCAGCCGAACTCATCGAGCAGCGACGGATCGTAAATCGTGATGCCGGTGGCGGTCATGCCGTTCGACAGGAACAGCGCCAGCATGCCGAAGATCGCGATCACCCATGGGTAGATCCGCAATTCGCTATTATCGGCAGTCGGTCCGATCGTCGTCGCCATGGTGCCCCCTGTTCTTGTTATTGCGGCGCGCGGTCAGCGTAGCGCATTCCGATACCGCGGCCAATCGAAAGCGGGCCCCGGATCGGTCTTGCGGCCCGGCGCAATGTCGGCATGGCCCACGATGCGGTCAGGCGCGATGGCTGGATAGGCGTTGCATAACGCCTTTGTTAGAGCAGCGAGCGTCGAATACTGGCGCGCGTCGTACGGCAGGTCATCGGTGCCTTCGAGTTCCACCCCGATGGAAAAATCGTTGCAGCCGCTGCGCCCGCCAAAACTCGAAGCTCCGGCATGCCAGGCGCGGCTGCCCAGCGGCACGAACTGCACCAGGGCGCCGTCGCGGCGAATCAGCAGGTGCGATGAGACCCGCAGCGGCGCGATCCCGGCGAAATAAGGGTGCGCTTCAGCGCGCAAATTACCGCAGAAAAATGCCTCAATCCAGCTGCCGCCAAAATCACCCGGTGGCAGGCTGATGCCATGTATCACCAGCAGGTCGGGCTCGACCGCCGGTGGGCGATCATCGAAATGCGGTGACAGTACCTGGCGGGCTGAAACAACCAGCCCGGTCCGGGTGTCGATCGAAATCGTCGCGGCCATGCGTGTTCGATGATGCCACAATAGCGCGCTAGTTATGACCACTGCCCACACGAACGCTTCGCTCATTGCGCGCGATCTGCGCGTGCTCTGGCACCCCTGCACGCAGATGAAAGACCACGAAGGCGAACTGCCTTTGCTGCCGATCAGAAGTGGCTCCGGCGCCTGGATACGCGACTACGACGGCCGGCAATACCTCGATGCCGTCGGCTCGTGGTGGGTCAATGTGCTTGGCCATGCGCATCCGGCCATCAACGCCGCGCTGCACGCCCAGCTCGATACGCTGGAGCACGTGATGTTCGCCGGATTCACCCATGAACCGGCCATCATGCTGGCGGAAAAGCTGCTGGCGCTCGCGCCAGCCGGCCTAACAAAATGCTATTTCGCCGACAGCGGTTCGAACGCGATCGAAATCGCCCTGAAGATGAGTTATCACTTCTGGCAGAACAGCAGCAGGCCGCGCAAGACCCGCTTCATTACGCTCAGCAACAGCTACCACGGCGAAACCCTGGGCGCACTCGCGGTCGGCAGCGTCGAGTTGTACAAGTCCATATACCGGCCGCTGCTGATGGACGTGATCACCGCGCCGTCGCCCGACGCGTACGAGCGCCTGACGGGAGAATCCGCCGCCAGCTGCGCTGCGCGCCAGGCACAGGCGCTCGAAGATCTGTTGCGGCAAAACGCCGACGAAGTCGCGGCCGTGATCCTGGAGCCGCTGGTGCAGTGCGCGGGCAACATGCGCATGTACGACGCCTCGTATCTCAGCACGGTGCGCGCACTGTGCGATCGGTATGGCGTGCACCTGATCGCCGACGAGATCGCCGTCGGCATGGGCCGCACCGGCCGCATGTTTGCCTGCGAACACGCCGGCATCACACCCGACTTCCTGTGCCTGTCCAAAGGACTGTCGGGCGGCTATCTGGCGCTGTCGGCAGTGCTGACAACCGAACCGGTGTATCGCGCGTTCTACGATGAGTACGCGAAGCTGAACGGCTTCCTGCATTCCCACAGTTTCAGCGGCAATCCGCTGGCCTGCACCGCGGCGCTCGCGACGCTGGACGTAATTGCCGCGACCGACGTGCTGCAGACGGTGCGGCGCCTGTCTGATTCACTCGCGGACAACATGACGGTGTTTCGATCGCATCCGCATGTCAGCGATGTGCGGCAGTGCGGCCTGATCGGCGCGATCGAATTTGTGCGCGAGCGCGCGACGCGTACGCCGTTTGACTGGCGTCAGCGGCGCAACCTGCGCATTTACCGCCATGCCCTCGAGCGCGGTGTAATTCTCCGCCCGTTAGGCAACGTCATTTATTTCATGCCGCCCTACATCGTGACGCCGGCCGAAATCGCGCTGATGTGCACGGTCGCGATGGAAGGCCTGGAGCTCGCGACGTGCGACTGACGCGCTGTTACCTGCCCGGCAACTGGACCGAGGGCACGACCACTGCGTTGCCGCGCGAGCAAAGCGACCACCTGGTCAAGGTGCTGCGGCTGCGCAGCGGTGCGGTCGTGGAAATATTCGATGGCGCAGGTCGCCGCTGGACCGCCACGCTCAGCGGCGCGGCGCGCGGCAGCTATCAACTGCAGATCGGCGCCGCGCTCGCCGACGAGCCTGAACCGCGCCTGCAACTGACGTTACTGCAGGGCTTGGCGCGCGGCGAGAAGATGGACTGGATCGTGCAGAAGGCGACCGAGCTCGGCGTCCATGCAATCCAGCCCCTGATAACCGAGTTCAGCGTGGTGCGTGTCGACGCGCGGCAATCCGAGAGCAAGGCCGGACACTGGCTGGCGGTGGCGAGATCTGCCTGTGAACAATGCGGCCGCAGCCGCGTGCCGATTGTTAGTACCCCGATTGAATTGCGTGAATTCGCGAGCGCCGCGCCGATGGGACCAGATACACAGCGCTGGGTGCTGGATCCGGGCGCGAACGCCAGCCTGGTGCATGCGGCTGAGCGCCTGCGAGGACAGGATGCGATTCCCGGGCGGCTGCAGATCGTCATTGGCCCGGAAGGTGGCCTGAGCGCGACGGAGCTGCAGCAACTGGTTGCGCTCGGAGCAACACCGCTCGCCCTGGGTCCACGCATACTGCGCAGCGAAACAGCGGCGATTGCGGCTCTGGCGCTGCTGCAGGGCCTGCTCGGCGACCTGCGAGCCTGTTAGGCAGCCGCGGACGTTTCTTCGGCGATCTGCAGCTCGAGCCGCTCGAGATCAGGCACCAGCGGCGTTTCATTCATGAGCCGGACCCCGCACAAGGCCGGCATGCGATCCGAAATGACCCGCATCGGATCAGCACGCAACACATCGCTGCTGACCCGGACCAACTGCGGAAACCCCTGCGACAGCAGCCCGAAAACCTGGCACTCGAGCTTGCGCATCAGTCCGTGGAACACCACGACACGCGAACGCGTGCTGCCCGCGGGTATGGGCTGGCCACACATGCCCTCGAAGCTAACAACAGGAATCGAGCGGTTGTTCCAGGACAACAGCCCGAGATACCAGGGCGGCGCATCCGCCATTGGCGTCGGCTCGGCATAAGCGATCACTTCGGCGACACAGGAGCGCGGCGCCAGCAGGCGCCCTTCCGCGAGCGGGATCAGCATGCTGTAGATTTCGGTAACGCGTTCCGCCATGTCAGTCCCCCGTGGCGCGCGCTGCGCTGCGCTCGGCCCGCCGGGTCAGCAAGGGTTCGATCGCTTCGAGCAACTGCGCTTCCTGGTAAGGTTTGCCGAGATAGTCGTCGACACCCAGCTCGATGGCGCGGGCCCGGTGTTTTTCGCCGACGCGCGAGGTGATCATGATGATCGGAATATCCTGCAGGCGCGGATCGTTACGAACCTGCGCCGCCACTTCGTAACCGTCCATGCGCGGCATTTCGATGTCGAGCAGAATGACGTCCGGGATGTTTTCTTTCATCATTTCCATCGCTTCAACGCCATCGCGCGCGGTCAGGACCCGCAGGCCATTGCGCTCGAGCAGTCGCTGCGTCACGCGGCGCACGGTAATTGAATCGTCCACGACCAGCGCGACCGGGCGCGTGTCGGCCTTGTCGCGCGCCATCACGGGTTCGGTGCGGCCGCGCAGATCGGAACGCACCAGCGCCGCAACATCGAGAATGATGACGATACGGCCATCGCCGAGGATGGTGGCGCCCGAGATGCCGCGAATCGACGAAATCTGCGGCCCGACGCTCTTGACCACGATTTCGCGACTGCCCACCAGCTCTTCGGCAACGATTGCGGTTGAATGATCGCCAGCGCGCACCAGCACGACCGGCAGCGTCACCTCACTCGCGGAGGTCGGCGCGGTCTCCATGCCGACGAAGCTCGACAATTGCCGGAACCGGTAGCTAACAGTTCCGTAGGTATAACTGGGCGCATCCTGACCAAGATGCGCATCGATTTCATCGCGCGGCAGGCGCACGACACCCTCGACCATGGGCAGTGGCAGCGCGTAGTACTCGTCGGCGGTACGCACCACGAGCGCATGGGTGATGGCCAGCGTGAACGGCAGGCGGATCACGAAGCGCGTGCCCTCGCGCAGCCGCGTTTCCATGTGCAGCGCGCCGCCCAGCCGCTTGACCTCGTTAGCCACGACGTCCATGCCAACGCCGCGTCCCGCATTCTGCGTAACGCTCGCGGCCGTGGAAAATCCGGGCTCCAGGACCAGCTGCATCGCCTCGTTGTCCGAGATGGCCTGCCCGGGCTTCAACAGACCTAACGCGAGTGCCTTGTCACGGATCGCAGCGATATTCATGCCGCCGCCGTCATCGGTGATCTCGACGATCACTTCCGCGCCTTCGCGCCGCAAGACCATTTGGATGCGGCCTACCGGACTCTTGCCGCGCCGCTCGCGTTCGGCCGGCGGCTCGATGCCATGTACCACGGCGTTACGCAACATGTGCTCGAACGGCGGCAACATGCGTTCCAGCACCTGGCGATCCACTTCGCCGGAGGCTCCGTCCACCACCAGTTCCGCCTGCTTGCTGGTGTCGGTCGCAGCCTGGCGAACGATCCGCGACAGGCGCTGCACATGCCGCTGGAATGGCACCATGCGGGTGCGCATCAGGCCATTCTGCAATTCGGTGACGGTACGCGCCTGTTGCTGCAGCAGGTTCTGCGTGTCGCGCGTCAGCGATTCGAGCAGCTGCTGAATACTGGCGACGTCGCTGGCCGTTTCGGCCAGGGCGCGCGAGAACTGCTGAATGGATGAATAGCGATCAAGTTCCAGCGGGTCGAAATCGGAGCGATGGCCGCCGTCGCTCTCGAATTTGCTCAGTATCTGCTTTTCAGTTTCGATTTCGAGCTTGCGCAGCTGCTCCTTGAGGCGCGTGACCGTCCGCGACAATTCACCAAGATTGAAATCGATGGAGCCGATCTGCTGCTCGAGCCGGGCGCGGCCGATGCTGACCTCGCCGGCATTGTTCAGCAGCTGATCTAACAAATCGGCGTCGACGCGCGCCAGTTCCTGGCGATCAGCAGGCGCAGGTTCGCGCCCCGGTGGCAATGCAACGGCGGCGGCCTGTACCTCCTCCGCAACCGGCTCCGGCTCTGGTTCCGGTTCCGGCACCGCGATCAGCGGTTCACTGACTGCGGCAGCCGGCGGCTCAGCAATTGGCGGCGCCGTTGCCGCGGCGGCAGGCACAACCGGCGCCACATCCTCAACGACCGGCACGGCGGACGGCAGCCAGTCACCTGCAGCCGGCGGCGGCGCGGCCTCGACGACCATTGGCGGCGGCTCCGCGGGCGGAGGTGCTGGCGCCGGCGGTGGCGGCGCAGCGATCTCTGGCGTCGCAGGTACCTCAAGTTGTTTGGCTTGCTGCGTTGTTTCAAGGTCGGGCGGCTGCGCCAGCGCGTGAATGCGCCCGATCAGGGTCGTCGCTGGCGTCATGGTCTTGCCACCCGACAACGACTCGCGCATGCGGGACAGTTCATCAAGGCCCTGCTGCAGCACGCCGCGCGCGGCACTGCCACCGCGCGCAATCCCGAGTTCGACCTGCTGAATCAGCGACTCAAGTTCGTGCGCCAGCGATGCCATGTTGCGCAGGCCCGCCATGCGCGCCCCGCCCTTGAGCGTGTGCAGCGGCCGCTTCAGCGCTAACAACTGCTCGGCGTTGTTAGCTTCACCGGTCCAGTTGTCGAGAGCCACGCCCGTCTCGTCGAGCAGCTCCGTGGCCTCCTCCGCGAATATCGAGGCAATCTCCGGATCGAAATCCATCGCCAGCGGTTCCGCTTCGGCAGCAACAGCGGCCATGGCAGGCGGCGTGTCCTCGGCTGCCTCGCCGCCGATGGTACTGGGCAGTTCAATTTGCTCGGCGTTCTGTTCGGCCAGGGCGATGCGGGCATCGAGTGCGGCCTCGGCCGCCACCAACCGTTCGCGCAGCGCATCATGCGACACGAAGAAGATCGTGCCCTCGTCCAGGTTGCGTGCGATCAACTCCATCGCCGACATGCAGTCGCCCAGCAATCGCAGGTCGTCGGCGACAAAACCGACGCCACTGCCCCAGGCCTTGCGCAGCCAGCGTTCCAGCGGCTCCGCCAGCCGCGTGCCGTGGCGCGATTCGGCCATCTTTGAGCTGCCGCTCAAGGTGTGACCGGCGCGGTAAATATCCTCGCTGGGCCGGTGCGGTTCCGGCCTGCCGAGTTCGCGTGCAATCCAGTTGCGCACGGTGCTGACGTGAGCATTGATCTCGCGCTGATAGATTTCGCGCAAGGTGCTGTCCATCGTGCCGCCCGTGTCGGCAGCTGTACTGTCGGCAGCCGCACTGTCGGTGTCACTGGCAGCGTCACTGGCGATTTCGGGCTGGGCAGCCGCAGCTTCCGCCGGCGGCGGCGAGTAGTCCTCGACCGGAATCTGGCCAGCCGCAAGCGCATGCGCGCGCCTGACCATGGCGCCGGAATCAACTGGCGCCACCGCACGATTGGCAAACGCCCCGACCATGGCCGCAGCGTTAGCAACACCCTCGCCAATCACCTTCACGATCGCCGGGCTGCGCGCCAGCGTGCCGTCGATCAGTCGATTCAGCAGATTTTCGATCGACCAGGCAAACTCGCCGATCGCCGTTGCGCCGACCATCCGGCCGCTGCCCTTCAGCGTATGGAATGAGCGACGCAGGATAGCCAACGATGCGATTTCCTGCGGGTTTTGCTCCCAGACCGGAAAATGCTCCTTGATTCGCGCCGTCTCCTCGCCCGCTTCCTCGACAAAGATCTGGCGTAATTCGGGATCGACGGGCTCGGCGTCGTCGGTTGCGGCGGGATCCGGCCGCGCCGGCAACACCGGCGGGCCGGCGCGCGTTGCCGCGGCAGATGCCACTGCGCTGGCAGCTGCGGCGGCCGAAGCTTCCGGTGTCAGCACTTCGGTCGCAGTGGACTGCAGCGTGCGCAATGTGGCGGTGGCGCTCAACAGCGCGGGTTCCACGGTCGGCACAGCGGAACCGCGCACGTGATCCAGGGCCTCGACACAGCGCTCGGCATTATCGAGCATGTAGCCTGGTTCCCGGCGGCCGGCCTGCAGGGTCTCCATGTAATACTCGAGGCTGACCACCGCATCGGCCAGCCGGTCGAGAAACTCAAGCGACACGCCTGGGCCGCCCGGCTGCATGATGCGCAGCAGGTGCCGCTCGATGCCATTGACGATTTTCTCGGCGCGCGCATGACCTAACATGCGCAGCGCCGCGCGGACGCCGCCGATCTGCGCCGGCCAGTTGTCGAGCCCGCTGGGCTCGAGCGTTCCGCCGATATTCTGGGTGATCGTATCCTTGAGGCGCGCCAGATTGGCGATGCATTCGCGCAGGACTGCGGCCTGCACTTTCACAAACTCCTCGGCGCCCGCCTCTGCCGGTGGCTGATCCCGGTCCTCGGCATGGCCGCCGCCGGGCAGAATCATCCGCACCAGGTGGCTGTCGAGGCTGTCCTCGACGCGGATCAGCTCGGAGGCAATCTCAACCAGCTGCTCTTCGCCGGCAGGGGACTGGCCGCTCACGACTTTCGCAAGTTGCTCGACCTGCGGCTGTATCGCCGCGCGCAACTCGCCCAGGCCTAAAACGCCCAGCGTATCGCCTATCTTGCGCAGCATCTCCACCTGGGGTGCGAGCTCGGCGGCATTGCCGGTCGCGCGCCTGACGAAGATATCCAGCACGTCCTTGACGCGGCCCAGATCCTCGCGGATCGCGGCCGCCACCGTCTGCATCAGCTTGACGCTGGGCGCCGACAGCGTCTCACGTTCCTCTTCCACTGCAGGATCAACCGGCAGCAACTCATCGAGCCGGAAGGACTTGCGCACCGCATTGACGCGCGTGCCGCCAGCCGTCGAGCGCGCGATGTAATAAAGCAGGTTGTTCAGCAGTTCGACTGGCGGGCTCTGCGCGTAACGCATCTCGCCGATTTCCAGCAGGCGCTTGATCTCGCGATCCGCAAGACCTAACAATCGCTTGATGGAGACGCTGCCTTCGAGGCCGGCGTTCCGCAGCGCCTCGACCAGGGC
>JAYUGT010000241.1:0-8549 GCA_043738315.1 Gammaproteobacteria bacterium | reverse complement strand
GGATCGCCGTGCCCGCCGTGATCACGTCATCGACGATGGCGACACGGCCCCGCAGCGGCGCGCCGACCAGCAGGCCGCCCTCGCCATGGTCCTTGGCTTCCTTGCGATTGAAGGCCCACGGCAGGTTCAGCCGATGATGCTCGGCCAATGCCCCCGCGGTCGCTGCCACCAGCGGAATGCCCTTGTAGGCCGGGCCGAACAACATGTCTATGGCGATGCCGGATCGCTGCAGCGTGGCCGCATAACACCGGCCCAGCATTGCAATCGCCTCGCCGTCGTTGAACAGGCCCGCGTTGAAAAAGTACGGACTGTCGCGCCCTGACTTCAGCTTGAAATTGCCAAAGCGCAGCGCCTGGCGGGCCACCGCGAGATCCAGAAAGCTGCGTTGATAGTCTTGCATCGCCGTTATCATAACGCCGATGCGAGTCATTACTCTGAACGCCAATGGCATTCGATCAGCCGCGAGCAAAGGGGCGTTCCGCTGGTTGGCCAGGCAGAACGCCGATGTGGTTTGCCTGCAGGAAACCAAGGCGCAATTGCACCAGCTCGCGGGCCACGGCGCCGAGATACCGGGCTATCACCATTATCACTACGATGCTGAACGCAAGGGCTATTCCGGCACGGCGGTCTTTGCCAGGAACAAGCCGGACAAAGTAATACGCGGTTTCGGCGTGCCCGAGTTCGACAGCGAGGGCCGCTATCTCGAGGCGCAATTTGGCGACCTGTCGGTCGTGTCGCTGTACCTGCCATCGGGCTCGTCGGGTCCGGAGCGCCAGGCTTCCAAGTTCCGGTTCCTGGATGTCTTTGTGCCGCATTTGCGCAAGCTCGCCAGGCGCAAGCGCCATTACATCCTGTGCGGCGACTGGAATATCGCGCACAAGGCCATCGACCTTCGCAACTGGAGATCAAACCAGAAGAATTCCGGCTTCCTGCCCGAGGAGCGCGCCTGGATGGACCAGCTGTTAGGCGAGGAGGGCTGGGTGGACGCGTTCCGCGAGGTCTGCGCCGAGCCCGACCAGTACACCTGGTGGTCCAATCGCGGCCAGGCCTGGGCGAAAAACGTCGGTTGGCGCATTGATTACCAGATTGTGAGCGACGGCCTGCGCGGCAAGGCCAAAGCCGTGCATATTTACAAGGATGAGCGCTTCTCGGATCACGCACCTTTGATCATGGACTACCGCCTGTGAAGCCCAGCTGGTGGCAGGCGCTGCGCGTCTACGGGCAGCCGCGCATGATCTCCATGCTGTTGTTAGGGTTTTCGGCGGGCCTGCCCTTTTACCTGATCTACCAGACACTGTCCGCATGGCTGCGTACCGCGGGTATCCAGCGATCCACCATCGGCATGCTGGCCTGGGTCGGCCTGGCCTACAGTTTGAAGTTTCTCTGGGCGCCGGTGGTGGACCGGTTGCCAATACCGATCCTGACACGCCTGGTTGGCCGCCGGCGCAGCTGGATGCTGCTCGCGCAATTCGGCCTTGTGGCAGGCCTTGCGTACATGTCGAGCAACGACCCGGCGCGCGCCGTGCTGCCGATGGCACTGTGCGCATTGTTCATCGCGTTCTGCGCCGCGACCCAGGACATCGCGATCGACGCCTGGCGCATCGAGTCCGCGCCGGTCGACGACCAGGGCGCAATGGCCGCCGCTTATCAGCTCGGTTATCGCGCGGCCTTGATCGTCGGCGGAGCCGGCGCGCTGGCGCTGGCCGACGATTACGGCTGGCAGTTCAGTTATCTGACGATGGCCGCGCTGGTGGGTGTCGGAGTGCTGACCACCATCATGTCCGCGGAGCCCTCCGTGTCCCGTCAGTCGCTGTCCTTCGATCATGAGCAGCGCGTGGTCGACTGGCTGCAGCGTCGGCCGCACTGGCCCGAGTGGCTGCGGACCGCCGGCAGCTGGTTTGTCGGTGCGGTGATCTGCCCGTTTACGGAATTTTTTGCGCGCTACGGCCTGCCATTGGCGCTGCTGATCCTGTTCTTCATGAGTGGTTACCGTCTGACCGATTTTGCGATGGGCAGCATGACCAACTCGTTTTATATCGACAAGGGATTTTCGCTCAAGGAAATTGCCGCGGTGGTCAAGTTCTACGGTTTGTTAGCATCGCTGGTCGGCGTGGTGATTGCCGGCGTGGTGATCGCGAAAATCGGCCTGCTGCGCTCGCTGGTCGTCGGCAGCCTGATGGTCATGGTGTCGAACTGCCTGTTCTCGGTGTTAGCCGGCATCGACAAGCCGAGCCTGCTGCAGCTCGGGATGGTCAACGGTTTCGACAACCTGGCGCTGGCGATGCACGGCACGGCCCTGATCGCCTTTCTGTCCAGCCTGACCAGCGCCCGCTACACCGCGACGCAGTACGCGCTGTTTTCGTCGTTTTATGCGCTGTTCGGCAAGATTCTTGAAGGATTCTCCGGTTTCGTGGTCGATGGGATCGGCTACCAGCTGTTTTTCGTCTACACCGCGAGCCTGAGTATTCCGGCGCTGATCATGCTGCTGTTCCTGGTGCGCCGCGGCGTGGTCCCGGCGCCCAGGAACTAGCGTGGCTGCCGTGGCGGAAATCGATACCACGCGGATCCTGTGCTCGCTGGCGGAGCTTGGTCAGCAGGGTTGCCGCGGGTTTACCGTCGGCGAGGGCGACTGGCCGCTCAAGGGCCTGGTGCTGCGCCTGCCTAACGGCGAGCTGCGCGCCTACCTCAACTGGTGCCCGCACCAGGGGCACCCGCTCAATCTGCAGCCGCACAAATTCCTGACCCGGGACGGCGGCCTGGTGATGTGTCATTCGCATGGCGCGGTGTTCGAGCGGGACCAGGGCAGGTGCCTGTGGGGGCCCTGCGTCGGCAAGCACCTGGTTGCGGTGCCGATCGAGCTAAAAGACGGTTACGTGCTTCTGTCCCAGGAAGCTAACATCTCGGTATTGGCGGCGTCGATCGAGCGATCCTGATCGCCGGTGTCGTCATCGAGCGGGTCCATGTCCACCGAGCCGCTCCAGTCCTCCGGCGGTTCGGCCGATTCGACTTCGCGGGCGCTGGAATGTTCAATCCAGTCGTCCAGCTCCATCTCTTCGACGGTGCCGTCAAAGTACTGCATTTCGACACAGCGGGTTTCTTCATCGAGCGCGACCACTTCAAAGATCGCGCCGCCGCGGATGCGGTACCAGTCGCCAACCTTCGGGTAGGGAGTGGTCATGCATGACATACTGCGCCGGTCGGCGGTAGCTGGCAATCGGTGTTCATCCTTATTGCAAGGCAGCATGATGCTTGAGCAAGTAATCAAATTTTTCGTGGTTTTCTTCGTGGTGGTCGAGCCGGTTTCACTGGCGCCGGTATTCGCCGGCCTCACCGAAGGGGCCAGTGAGGCCTACAAGCGCAAGATGTCCCTGAAGGCCGCGCTGGTGGCCGCCGGCATCCTGCTGCTGTTTGCACTGACGGGCGCCTCCTTCCTGCGCATCATGGGCATCAGTATCGACGCGTTCCGGATCTTCGGCGGCCTGCTGCTGTTCCTGATGGCGCTCGAAATGGTGTTTGCGCGCGAATCCGGCACGCGAACTTCTTCCGACGAACAGGCCGAGAGCAAGCGCCGCGCCGACATATCGGTGTTCCCGCTCGCTTTTCCGCTGCTGGCGGGGCCCGGCGCACTGACCACGATCCTGCTGTGGTTCGGGCCGGTGCTGGTGACCGAACAGCCGGTCCTGTTTGCCGGGCTGATCGCCGCGGCGTTCGCGGTAATGCTGGCGTCGTTGCTGATGATGCGGCTCGCCGGCCCCATCATGCGAGTCATGGGTGTGACCGGCGCCAACGTCACCAATCGCCTGTTGGGTGTGGTGCTGGGCGCGCTGGCGGTACAGTTCGTGCTGGACGGGGTGCGCGCCTCGTTCAAGCTGCTCGGATAAATTCGAAATCCCAGACACCGTGGCCCAGGCGATGGCCGCGCTGTTCGAATTTGGTCAGTTCACGCCAGGCGGGCCTGGTGATTGCGCCACCGCCATCTGCGGAATTTCTCAGCAACGGGCAGGCGCCGAGCACCTCCTGCATGTGCAGCGCGTACTCCTCCCAGTCGGTCGCGAGCCGCAGCGCGCCGCCTGGCCGCAGCCGGCCGGCTGCTAACAACGCAAACGCGGGCTGGATCAGCCGGCGCTTGTGATGGCGCTTCTTGGGCCACGGATCCGGGAACTGGATCAGCATTTCGTCGACCGAGTCCGCGGGTATCGCCTGCATCAGTACTGCAACGGCGTCGTGGCCGATGATGCGCAGGTTCGAAAGCTCCGCAGCTTCCGCAGCTAACATCAGGTGGCCGATGCCGGGCCGATGTACTTCAATGCCGAGGTAATTGCGAGCCGGGTTCGCCTCAGCCAGGTGCGCGAGCGTGGCGCCATTGCCGAAACCGATCTCGAGCGTGAGCGGCGCGGCGCGCCCGAATGCGCGGGAGAAATCCAGCGGCAGCGTGGCGGGCGGCCAGTCGATTCCGTAACGCGGCCAGAGCTCGGCCAGCGCGCGTTCCTGGCCAGCGGTCATGCGCCCCGCCCGCACGACAAAGCTGCGGATGCCGCGGCGCGGAGTGGTTTCGGTCAAGGCGGCGGCGTCAGAGCTGGGGTGGGCGCTTCTTGGCTGCAGGTCTGTTGCTGGCTTTCTGCCTGGCGGCGTCTGCCGACACCGCGTCGGCCGGAATCGAGTAGATGCTGAAGAAGCGCATGTCGCCGATTTCCACAGAGACCAGCGCGCGAATATTCGCCGGCGCGCTGCCGCTGCGCCGCACACTCAGCATGCGGTTATAGACACCCGCCGCCGCGGCTTTCTGCAACGCCAGCGGCGCGCCGCCGTAGGCAATCGTCACATTCTTGTCCGGCAGCAGCTCGACACGCAGATTGCCGGCCATGCGCGGCACGAACGCCAACAGCAATGTGGGATCCGTTGCGCCCGGGCTTTTTGCGAGGTGACGGTAGTAGACATCCACTGGCGCGCCAATCTTCTGGTTCACCGGCAGCACCGCCGTCATGCCGGCGACCGCCGCGGGTTTGTTAGCTGGTTCGCTGACAGCGCCACTCGCGACAGGCACAAGGGTCAGCGCGATAGCTGCGAGCAGGGTAGGGCAGTTCATGGCGCGGTTCCTGTATATTCCTGGGGTCATTGCACGGTCATCGTAATGATCGTATTGGCTTGTGCACCGGCTTTGCCGCAACCGGCGTTGTTGCACTCGTAGACTTCGATGACATAGGTGCCGGCCCCCAGATTTGCGGTGAAATCTTCGTTGCCGCCTGTTTCGCCGCAGGGTTGCGTCGTACAGCTCAGTATCCCGACCTGTTGAACACCATTCTTGTAAACAACGACATCCGGATCCTGCGTTAGTCCCGTCGGAGTCGAGGCGGTGATGCGCACGGTGCGCGGGCCGGCCAGCCGCAGGTAGTGCCGGATGCCGAGCTTGTTATCGGTGCCATTCTGCGAATCCGTCGGGAACAGGATGTTGCTGGGCACCGTGAACGGCGTGGCGCTGGGCGTCACGGTCCGGTAAACCGGCAGCACTTCGGGGAAGCCCGCGTTGTTAGTCTCGGTACTGCCGAAATCATCGAGCGTGGCCGCGACCGTATTGTGGAAACTCACCAGTGTGTTGATCTGGCTGATCAAAGTCGCGTTCGCCTGGTTGGCCTGCTTCAGCGCGCTGACGGCCGTGAACAACGACGTTAACGCTTCGGAGGTGCGCGCCGAGCCGGTAAACGCGGCCCAGATCGGCGCGGCGCCGATCGCTACGTTGTCGCCGTTGCCAGTGTCGTTGGTCGAGTCGTAAAGGTCCCACAGGATCGACCAGGCGCTGCTCTCGCTCCACCAGCCCGGGCGACTAAAGCTGGTTTCAACATTGAACTGGGAGGCCTGCCCCTGGTTGGTTCCGAATGAATCGATCATCACCGGGTCGTCATTGACGAAACCCGCCCAGAAATAGCCCCAGCCTTCGCTCCAGGCAACCCGCGGATCGAGGCGGTCGCCCAAGGCATGCGGGCCGCCGATGCTGTCGGAGCGGCCGAAAGCAAATTCGACGTAGTGCCCGAATTCGTGGGCGATGACCTGCGCGTCGTATTCGTCGGTATCGACGTCGGCCTGCGCCGCCAGCACGATTTTCGGACTGAACGTCGGGCCCGCTCCCACAACGCCCGATTCGGTGAAGAAGGTTACACCGCCGGTGTTGCTGGGACCCCAGTCGATGACCAGGCTCGGCAGCACGATACTGGCGTCCAAGGTCTGCAGCTTGGTGATCGCACGATATACCGTGTCGAGAACCGCGAACGGTGCCGCGTCGCGGGTGCCGGTCGCCGGGCCCGGTGTCGTGCCCCAACCGGACTGGATGTCCAGATTCTGTGTAGCGCCCGTGAGGGAATTGAAGTTCGCGCTGCTCACGGCAAAAGATGTCGACGAAACGAAATTGTCGTTAGCATCGAGCGTGATGTCGTTTACCCGGACGTTCCAGGTCGGCGCCGCGCCGGTCTTGATCATTTCGGCCTTGGCGCGCACGAACATCGAGGTATTCACGGGCACCGCCAGCGAATACGAGCCGTTGCTGTCGGTCTGGCCCGTGGCCAGCACCGCGCTGGTGCCGGCGTTGACGAGCTCGACCGTGATGCCGCGCGCGGGCTGTTGCGTGGTGCCGGCGAAATTCCACCCGGTCGTGCTGACCGGGATGCGAGCGAACCTGATGCGCCCACTGACGGCTGCCTGACCGGCGGCCAGCGGCTGGACGGTGACGTTGACGGTATCAGGTCCGCTCTGCGCGCCCAGATTGTCGGTGACGATCAACTGGAAGGTCAGCGCCGTGTTGACGGCGACCGTGGGCGCCGTGAAGGTCGCATTGCTGCCGCTGGTGCTCAGTGTCACCGCGGGACCGGCGGTCTGTGTCCACCCGTAGCTCGCGATGGTGCCGTCGGGATCGCTGCTCGCCGCGCCGGACAGTGTTACCTGGGACCCGGACACGACCGCGCTGTCGGCGCCGGCATTGGCGATCGGCGCGCTGTTGCTAACAACTGAAACCGTGGCGGTCTGCTGCGCCGTGCCACCGGCGCCGATGCAGGACAGCGTGAAACTGGTTGTCGCATTGAGCGCGCCGGTGGACTGAGAGCTGCTGGTCGCGCGCGCGCCGCTCCAGCCGGCATTGGCAGGAGCCGCGCTCGCGGTGCAGGAATTCGCATTCTGCGTGATCCAGCTCAGCGTCGAGCTGCCGCCGGTGGCGATCGTCGTCGGATTGGCGCTCAGCGTAATCAGCGGCAACGGCAGCGTGACAGTGACCGACGCGCTGGCGCTGGCCGTGCCGCCGGCGCCGGTGCAGGCCAGCGTAAAGGTTGTGTTAGCTACCAGGGCCGCGGAAACTTCGCTGCCGCTCGTGGCCTTGGTGCCCGTCCAGCCGCCGCTGGCTGTACACGTTGTGGCGTTGGTCGAATTCCACGCCAGGTTGGTGGATGACCCTGTTGTTACCGACACCGGAATCGCGGTCAGCGTGACCGTCGGCAACACCGGAGCGGTCACAGTCACCGACGCGCTGGCGGATCCGGATCCGCCGGTACCCGAGCATGTCAGAGTGAAGCTTGCGTTGGCGGCCAGCGCCGCCGAGTTTTCGGTGCCGCTGGTGGCTTTGCTGCCGGTCCAGCCGCCCGAGGCGGTGCAGGACGTGGCGTTGGTGCTGGACCAGGTGAGTGACGTCGTCGCACCCGTCGTGACGCTGGCTGGACTGGCGGACAGGGTTACCGTCGGCGCGGGCACCGGTACGGGCGTGGAACCGCCGCCACCGCCACAGGCAGCCAGGACCAGGGACAGGAGGACCGGTGCCGCATAACGGCCAATGGTGAGCAAGCGCATGGCACCGATAATCGATCCGATTGCGACATTAATCAATGTCGCAATTCTCAAACCTCTGACCGGGGCGGGCGGGTCTGTTCAGGCTTGCGGGCGCCGGCGCCGGGCTGCGTTTACAAGCCCCGGCCAATTGGACACAATAGCTGTCCGCAAACAACGACAAAATCAGTGCTAACAAATGCGGCACGTGTTTGTTAGCTGGCTGCCGCGGGTGTAGTTCAATGGTAGAACTGTAGCTTCCCAAGCTACTAACGTGGGTTCGATTCCCATCACCCGCTCCATTGCCAACACTAATGCTGTCAACCGATACTCCGGTACTTCGTTCCATCAGTCTTCAAGGTGGCAGTGAGCACGAGCATGAAATTCCCACTGGCATTCCTGCTATCGCTGGGACTCGCGGCCTGCGGCGGTGGCGGCTCTGGCGGTGGATCGGGTGGCACGATAATCGCACCCAGCGGGCTGTCCTATCCGAGTCCGCAGACTGCTGTGGCTGGCACTGCGATCATGCCGGTGAACCCGACCGTCACGGGTACGGTGTCGAGCTACAGCGTGGTCCCCGCGCTGCGGGCCGGCCTGACGCTGAACGCAACGACCGGCCAGATCTCCGGCACGCCGGGCGCCGCGACGCCATCCGCGACCTACACCGTCACAGCGCAGAACGCCGGCGGTGCGACCGCGTATGCTCTCGTGCTGACGGTCAACGCTGCGACGACAGCCGCACTCGAGCC
>JAYUGT010000240.1:0-3476 GCA_043738315.1 Gammaproteobacteria bacterium | reverse complement strand
GAACACCAATGCTGCCGAAAGATGCAGTCCGCGCACGCAGCGGTCCCAGCAGCCCGGCGTCCGGATCATAGCGCCCGAGCGTCATGCGTACGTCCGCGGGCTCGGAGGTCGAGTTCGCCGTAAGATACAGCGCGCCCTGCATTTTCATGAAGTCGGCCGTTGCATAAGCGGAATAGCGCCCGCCGATTTCCTCGCGGCCGTTGCTGCGCAAATAATCGACACTCAGGGTCTGATCGATGAGCGGCCAGGCGAACATCCGGTACGGAATGTTGTAGCGCGGGTACTGAGGCGCGGCGCCGGCGGTAACTGTGCCAAGGCGTGCCGCCTGCGCTTCACGTTCGAGACGAAACTGCATCGGCAGGCGCTCGCGGGTGCGCAAGACCAGCAACAGGCCCGACATGTCGACGTCGATATCGACCGGCAGCCAGCGCGCCAGCAGGCGGCTCGGAATGTAGATGTCATCGCTGCGCTGCTGCACCGCGCGCAGGTCAACGACCTCGCGCTTGTTGTCCACGACGACGCTCGATTGTGCGAGATCGAGCGCGAAGACGCGCTCGTCCGTCAGGATGTAACCGTTGGCGATGCCGCGTCCCGGCTCCGTCGTGATCGCCAGTGTTAGCAGACGGGCCATCTCGCCGAGCGGCAACAGAATATCGTCAGTCGATTGATACGCCGTGAGCACCTCCGACATCGGCTGGCCGTCCACCATCATCTGCAACAGCAGCACATCGGACTCAACCGCCGCTGGTGGCCCGTTGACGTTCTGGGCCAGCGCGGTTGGTGGCAGCAGGATGGCCAGCGCCAGCAGCAGGCCGCGCCGCGTTTGCCGGGGCCGGTCGGGGCGGTGGCGCGGGCCCTGCGCGGTCACGAGCAGATCAACGCAACGACAGCGAAGCTTCCACTGCCGGCGCCCCGCGGCGCTCCGGGCGTTCCCGATAGCTAACAGTCACGGTGCCGTTGGCGAGCACTGCGCCGGCCGGCGGGCTCAGGGGAATCTTCACGTGCCGCAGCGCATTGGGCGTGTACACGGCCACACCATTCGCCCTGCCAATGTCCAGCGCCGCGCCACCGGCGGGCGTAAAACTGACTGTGAGATCACCGTAGCAGGATTGACTGCCGCTGCGCAGCACGTCCACCGCGAGGCTCGCGGGCTGGCCGGCAGTCGCTTTTGTCAATCCGAGATTGTCGAGCGTCACCGTGACTGACGTCTCGCCTGTGCGCATGATCACTGGAATGGAGACGCCCACGAGCGCTGTGAGTGATACACCGATGTCGGCCGCGTTGCCCGCCGCGGGCTGCGCGCTGGTCCCGCCCGTCGGCTCGGCCTGCTCGCTGAACAGCAGGTGCGAGCGGTATTCGCCCGCGGCGAGATTGGCGGGCTTTCGCGCCATGATACGAATCACCTGACCGGCGCCGGCAGCGAGCGTGACCCGCCGGGGCGAGTAGCTCAGCATGCTGTCTGCGAACAGCTCGCCGGGAGCCGCGGTCTCGGCCGGCAGGAATTTGCCATTGTCATCCATGCGGCGGTTCACAAGGGTGATACGGTAAGTCACCGTCTTGCTGCTGTTATTGACGATTTCGAGCTGCCCAGCGCGCTGGCTGTTATCCAGCACCATGCGGGTCGGAAATACCATGAGTTGTGCGGCCGCGCGATTGGCGCCGGGGAGCAGTACTAACAAAGCAGCCAGCAGCTGCGGCCACTGGCGGCGGACCTTGGCTGACGAGGTTAATGCGCCGACTTGAATAAGCAACTTTGCGTTTCCTATCGCCTGCCGCGTGTCAGGTTGGCTAATTGTAGTCGACAACGACGCTGAAAGTTCCCGAATACGCGCCCGGCGTCAGACCGGCGGTGACGTCGAGCCGCGCACCCACGTTGAGTATCTGGGTGCCGCTCACCGGCAGCACGCCCGAGGATTCAGGGTTACTCGCAAAGCCATTGACCGCCACGCTGCTGCCGCCGTTTGTTATCGACACGGTCCCATCGATGGGCAGCGACACGGAGTAAACGGCGTCGGGATCGCCTGTCACGACAAACTGCGCCGCCCGGCCGGGCCCCGTCTGCAACAGCACAATGGCGCCACTGACGCTGCGCGTGCCGCCCGGACTGACCGTCAGCGTACCGTTAGCTGCGACGAACTTGCCGAAGGACAGTGCTTGCGAATTGACGATCGTGATATTCGCCGCCTGCAGCAACGGCAGGCAACAGAGGCCTGCGAGCGCGCGCAGCAACCGAAGATGATTTCGCTGTGGCAGTGACATGCACTCATGCGCGAGGTCGCGGGATGAGCGGCTAATTGTACTCGACAGTGACCGCAATGCTGCCGCTGTAAAAGCCCGGCAGCTGCGTTGCAGCGACGCTCAGCGTGCCGCCGACGAACAGCGACTGCGAGCCGCCTGCCGACGGCGTGCCAGTTGCGACATTGCCAGAGGTGGTATTCGCCCCGGTCAAGTCGCTGCAGATGACCAGGGCCATGCTGTGACCCGCGCCGTCATCCAGCGTGGTGGACGCCAGGATGCTGATGTCGAACGTGGCGGTCGGGTCGCCACTGACCGCAAATTGAGCCGCCGTGGGCGAGCTGTTGGTGCTCGACAGGATGGCGTTGTCCGCGACGCGCACGCCGCTGGTGCTCAAGGTGACTGTGCCGCCGGCGCCCGGCGCAAAGCTGCCAAAAGAAAGATCCGCGGACTTGGCGATTGCGACAGGCGCGATCACCGTGGCGCTGGCGGTCGCGACCGCGTTAGCCGCATGGCAGTTGGCCGCCACGATGGCGACGCCTAACGCAAGCCCGCGTACGGCCACGGTTGTAATGCGCATGAAACACAGCCCCTATTGTGGGTGCTGTGATACGCGGGATCGCGGGACAGGTCAACTGGGGTGTTGCAGAGTGCTGCTGCAGGCAGGCAGTCCTATGGGCTGCGAGACAAGGATGAGCCCGCAGGGATCTGCGGGCTCATCGCTATTTGACTTAGTTGTATTCGACCGTGACGACGATATTGCCCGTATACGCGCCAGCCACCTGGGCCGCGTTGACGGTCAATGTTCCGCCGATAAAGATCGACTGCAGACCGCCCGCTGACAGCGTTCCACCAGCCACGGTCACGTCACCCACGGTCACGTTGGCGCCCGCGAAGTCGCTGCTGATGGCCAGTGCCATGTTGTTCGTGGGACCTGCGCCACCGTTGGTGATGGCGGCGTCGGGAGCGATGGCGATGCTGTACGTGGCCAGCGCGTCACCGACCACGTTGAATCTGGCCGCCGTCGGCGAACTGCCCACGGCCGACAGAATCGCGCCGGCTGCCGTGCGGGCGCCGCTGTTGCTGACCGTCACCGTGCCGCCGGCACCGCGCGCGAACTTGCCGAACGACAGGTCCACGGCTTTGGTGATCGTGATCGGTACAATGACCGTCGCGGTGGCGGTCGCGGTGTCGCTGGCAGCGTAGCCAGTCACCGTCAAAGCCGCCGCGCCTAACGCCAG
>JAYUGT010000239.1:0-22460 GCA_043738315.1 Gammaproteobacteria bacterium | reverse complement strand
CCCGCCATCTTAATTCCGCCAACGATGGTGTCCAGCGGCACGAACACATCCTTGCCCAGGATCGGGCCGTTCTGAAACGGCACGTTGAGCGGGAAATGGCGCCGACCGATGGTGACGCCAGCCGTGTTGCGTGGAATCAGCGCAACCGTGATGCCGAGATCCGCTTTGTCGCCTAACAATTTGTCCGGATCCAGCATGCGGAACGCAAGACCGATGACGGTCGCAATCGGGGCCAGCGTGATGTAGCGCTTGGAGAAGTTGAGCCTGAGGCCCAGCACTTCCTTGCCCTGCCATTGCCCCTTGCAAACGACGCCCGTGTCCGGCAACGCGGCAGCATCCGAGCCGGCGCGCGGGCCGGTCAGCGCAAAGCAGGGAATTTCCTCGCCGCGCGCCAGGCGTGGCAGGTAATAGTTCTGCTGCTCGGGCAGCCCATAGTGCTGCAGCAGTTCCGCCGGACCTAACGAATTCGGCACCGCGACGGTCGAGGACACCGTGGTCGAGCGGCTCGCCAGTTTCACCAGCACGCAGGAGTGGGCGTAGGCGGAAAATTCCAGGCCGCCGTATTTCTTGTGGATGATCATCGCGAAGAAACCCTTGGCTTTGAGAAAGTCCCAGATCTCCTTCGGCATGTCGCCGCGCCGGTGCGTGATGTCGAAGTCGTCGATCATCCGGCACAGTTCTTCGCAGGGGCCGTCGATAAACGCCTGTTCCTCGGCCGTCAGCGTTGGCACCTTGGCCGCCTGCAGTTTTTTCCAGTCGGGCTTGCCGCTGAACAGTTCACCATCCCACCACACCGTGCCGGCCTCGAGCGCTTCACGCTCGGTCTGCGACATCGAGGGCAACATGCGCTTGTAGACCTTGAGGAAAGGCGCCGTGATCAGGCCCTTGCGGATGGGTCCGAGATTGAACAGCGCCAGCACGATGAACAGCGCCCACAGGAAACCTTTCCAGATGCCATGCGGTTCGCCGAGCCAGGTATACAGGCCTAACAAGACACCGAACGTGGCGGTGAATGACAACAGGCTCTGGCTCTTGTATGCCAGGAACAGCAGGGCAATGACGAAGGCGATGGCGATGGCGCCACCCCAGCCGAGTGTCAGTGCCCAGATGGCGGCGGCAAGGATACCCAGGGTAACAAGGGCACGAATCATGAAAGGCTGCTCCGACAATAAAGACTGATGCCGGACTATAGCCCCCCGTTCAAGGTCGCGTCATCCAGGTGGTGATGCGCCCCTGAAGCGAACGGGGGCTGCGCCCGTCACGGGTCCAATTTTGGCAGACTCACTCACAAAAAGTTCCACGGTCCGCTCGAAAACCAGGGTTGCGCCGACGACCGCATCCGGCCCGATCACCACGCGCGGCGCGCGGCCAGGCGGGCCCCAGCTCATCGCCGGTTTCTTGTAAAGAATGCCGCCGTCGACATGGGCGCCCGCGCCCACTGTAAGGTCGCCGTTCACGGTCGAGATCTTGCCTTTGATCTGGGATTTTTCGAGGTCGATTGTGCCATTCACGTTAGTCAGGTTCCCGCCTGCGACGGCGCCGGCACCGAGATGCAACTTGCCGTTAACCGCGCGCACGTTACCGCTGACTTGCGCACCGCTGCCGGCCTCGAAAGAGCCGTTGATGGTGTCGACCTCGGCAACGGTCGCGCCCGCAGCAAGGGTCACACCGCCGTTGACCGTGCGAACCGAGCCGACCCTGGCGCGCTCGCCCACCTCGATCGAGCCGTTCACGGTCGAGGCGCTGCTGACGGTCTCGCCCGCAGCGATGCTGATCGAGCCATTGACCTTGCTGTACTCCGACGACAGCGCGACCTGGGACATTGCAAGCGCAACCACGGTCGCGCCAATTAGTGTTTTCATCGTGTTCCAGACTCCATTTCGATACCCGACCCTCTGCTTAGACGCGCCCGGTGGCGTTCGGGTTTGAACAGAAGCCGTGTTCCTCAGCCTAACAGGTCCTTGACCCCGTCCCGCTCTTCGAGCAGCTCGGCATGGGTCGCAGCCATGCGCTTGCGGCTGAAGTCGTCGATGGCCAGGCCTTTCACGATTTCATAGGCGCCGTTGCGGCATATCACCGGATAGGAATAGATGACACCCTCCGGGATGCCGTAGCTGCCGTCCGAGGGGATTCCCATCGACAGGGAATCGCCTTCCGGCGAGCCCTTGATCCAGTCGCGGACGTGATCGATGGCGGCGGACGCAGCCGATGCCGCCGACGAGGCACCGCGCGCCTTGATGATCGCGGCGCCGCGCTGCTGCACGGTCGGGATGAAGTTGCTTTCGATCCAGGCCTGGTCCACCAGCGACTTCGCCGGCTTGCCGTTGACAGTGCAGTGGCTGATGTCCGGATACTGCGTTGCGCTGTGATTGCCCCAGATGATCATGCGGCGGATCTGGTTGTAGTGGACGCCGGTCTTTTCCGCCAGCTGCGACAGCGCGCGGTTGTGATCCAGGCGCGTCATCGCGGTAAAGCAGCGCGGATTCAGCGTGGGCGCGTTCTTCATCGCGATCAGCGAGTTGGTGTTCGCCGGGTTGCCAACCACCAGTACGCGCACGTCGCGGCTCGCGACCTCGTTCAGCGCCTTGCCCTGCACCGAGAAGATCTGTGCATTGGCTAACAAAAGGTCCTTGCGCTCCATGCCCGGGCCGCGCGGACGCGCCCCGACCAGCAGGCCGACATGGCAGTCCTTGAAGGCGACCCGCGCATCATCCGACGCGACGATTTTGTTGAGGGTCGGGAACGCGCAATCGTTTAGCTCCATCACCACTCCCTGCAGGGTTGGCAGCGCCGGCGTAATTTCCAGCAGGTGCAGGTTGATCGGTTGATCCGGACCTAACAGCGCGCCCGAGGCGACCCGAAAGGCGAGGGCATAGCCGATCTGGCCGGCGGCGCCGGTAATGGCAACGTTTATCGGGGTTTTCATGCGCGCGAGACTCCATGGACAATGGCAAACGTAAGCCGCGATTTTAGCAGCGTGCCGCGCCGCACGGGCACGCTACCGTGCAGTCTTTGCCGGCGGCGCCTCGAATTGCGGATAGCGCTCTCTGAGGGCGCGCCATTCGCGCTCAGCGGCGCGTCGCTCGCCCTTGCTGCGCAGCTCGACAATTTTCCGATACCAAAGCTCGGGGCTCGCCTGGAAATCGAGCGCTTCGCTGCGCACCGCCGTGGCCTGGCTCGACGGCATGGCCAGGCCTGCACCGCCGCTTGCTTTGGCCAGGGTGCCTGCGGACGCGTCGGCGAGTGCTGCAGCAGCGGGCGGCGGCGTGGGCGCGGCCAGCGCCGCGGGTGCAGGGGCGGATGCCTGCACGCCCCCGGCCGCAGGCATCTCTGCCGCTGCGGTGTTGCTGGTGTCGGCTTCGCGCGCGGCCTCCCTCGATGCTCGCGCAACCATGCGTTCCTCGCTCGCGCTGTTGCCGAGCTTCGGCGCAGCCGCAGGCTTTGGCTCAGTGGGCGCGGGCAACGGCGCGTCTGCGGCAGGGGCCGGTGTGGAAACAGCAGCCGTCGCAGCAGGCGCATCGCGGCGCAGATCAGTTTCGGCAACTGCGCTGGGCGAGGGTGCGCCGGCATCGAGACCCAGTCGCACGACGACCGCAAGCGCGAACACCAGTGTTGCCGCCAGACCTAACGGCATGACCCAGGGCCGGAGGGTAAAAAAAGCCGGTCGTGACGCTTCATCGCTGCGGGTGTCGCGCAACGCAGCACGTGCTCGCGCCAGCACGATCCTGTCGATTTCGGCGGGCGGCTCGAGCGGCTCCGCCGTGCTGGTCCGGCGGAACATCGGTTCGCGCCTTGCCAGCCGGGCATCGATGTCATCGGGCGGAGTATTCATTGCTCCGGCTCCAAACCCGCCAAAGCGGCGCGTAATTTTGCGACCGCGTAGCGCAGGCGGCTTTTCGCCGTTTCCGCACCGACGCCGGTAACCGCAGCGATCTGTTCCACGGACAGACCGGATTCTTCATACAACAAAAATGCATCGCGCTGCTCGGCCGGCAAGGCCGCGATCGCGCTGCGCAGCTGTGCGCCGAGTTCATCGCTTTCCGCATTCCGGTCCGGCGCGTCGGTGGCGGGCGCCGGCACGGCCAATTCGGCATCCGCTTCATCCGCAAGTTTCGGCCTAACAGAACGGCGCCGGCAATGATCGATGAAACAGTTGTAGGCGATGGTGTAGAGAAAGGTCTGGAATTTCGCGCGCGCCTCGTAACGCGAGCGCTGCCCGATGACCTTGCCCCAGACTTCCTGGAACAAGTCGTTAGCCAGTTCACGATCGTGACATTGCCGCACCAGATAACGGTACAGCGGCGCGCGATGCCGCGAATAGAGAACTTCAAAGGCGCGCACATCACCCGCCGCATAGGCGAACAGCAGCTCAGCATCACCTTTAAGCGCCAGCAGCGCACCGTCCGCCCCTTTCATCGCGCGCACTTTACGCGGCGCGGACGTGCCCAGTAACGACGGTTGGAGGGGATAAACCATGCTGTTGCTGTCGCTCACACGTTTTCAACGGGCGCCGAACAGTTTTCGGGCTAACTTTAATTACTTATTTTTCAATGACTTACGTTCAAAAAGCCGTCGGACTCACATTTTTCGCAAAACACCTGTTGACACAGTACTAGTGTTGTAGTGATATATAACACCAAGGAAGAGCGCAAATGAGTAGGGCGCCCAGTGTAGAAACAGCAAAGGAGATGGATATGAGCAACTTTTACGACAACCTGATGAAAAGTGGGGTGGGCGCTGTGGCGGCCTTGGTCGTTACCTGGGTGACGAGCTACGGCTTCGTTGAATCCACCAAGTACGTGCATGCCGGTGTGAAGACGAGCAGCGCCATGGTCGCGGCTTTCCGCAATTAGTAACCGGTAAGGAGATGGACATGAGCAACTTTTACGACAACCTGATGAAGACTGTGGTGAGCGCTGTGGCGGCTTTGGTCGTTACCTGGGTGACGAGCTACGGTTTCGTTGAATCCACCAAGTACGTGCATGGCGGCGTGGCCAGCAGCGTCATGGTTGCGGCTTTTCGCAACTAGTGTTGTAGTTAGGCGTAACACCATCAACCCTCAGTCACTCGGAGATCATCGTCGCATGGACCCGCAATGGGATGACAGCCAGCCGATTTACCGGCAGCTCCGCGACCGTGTCGTGGCGATGATCCTTGAGGGCGTACTGAAAGAGGGCGACCCCCTGCCGTCGGTGCGCAACGTAGCGGCGGAGTTTCGTCTCAACCCGCTGACGGTGCTGAAGGGTTACCAGCAGCTGGTGGATGAGTCGCTGGTGGAGAAACGCCGGGGCCGCGGCATGTTTGTGAATGCTGGCGCGCGCGTCGCGCTGATGAAGGACGAAAAGCAGCGCTTTCTCGAAACCGAGTGGCCGCGCGTGCACGCAACCATTCAGCGCCTCGGCTTCACGGTGGGTGAATTGCTGAGCGTCGCGCCGGTAGCGCCGAAAGCTAACAATTGGGCGCCGGTAACGCCGGCCCCCGAAGAGGATCTTGGATCATGAGTCCGATTATCGTCGCGCGCGGCCTGGTAAAGAACTATGGCGAAACTCATGCGCTGGACAATGTCAGCTTCGAGGTCGAGCCTGGCCGCATCGTTGGCCTGATCGGGCCTAACGGCGCAGGCAAGACGACCGCCCTCAAGGCGATACTCGGCCTGACGCCGTTCAAGGGCGACATGCAGGTCGCCGGCCGCGATCCGCGCGTTGCCCGGGATGAATTGATGCGCGACGTGTGCTTCATCGCCGACGTGGCGGTGCTGCCGAAATGGCTGCGCGTGACGCAGGCACTGGACTACGTCGAAGGCGTGCATCCGAAGTTCCAGCGCGCGCGCGCCGAAGAATTTTTGCGCAAGACCGACATCAAGATGAATTCGCGGGTGCGCGAGCTGTCCAAAGGCATGGTGACGCAGCTGCACCTGGCATTGATTCTGGCGATAGACGCGAAACTGCTGGTACTGGATGAGCCGACGCTGGGTCTGGACCTTCTCTACCGGCGCGCTTTCTATGACACCCTGCTGAACGATTATTTCACCGCTGAACGAACGATCATCATTACCACTCACCAGGTCGAGGAAATCGAAAACCTGCTGACCGATGTCATGTTCATCAACCACGGCAAAATCGTGCTGAACTCGGCCGTCGATGCGTTGCCGGAGCGATTTCACCAGGTAGTCGTGGGACCCGACAAGCTCGCCGCAGCGCGCGCGCTCAAACCCATACACGAACGGGAAGTCTTCGGACGCCATGGTATGACATTCGACGGCCAAACCGCTGCCGAGCTGGAATCGTTAGGTGAATTACGCACGCCGTCGATCGCCGACCTGTTTGTCGCGATGATGAGCAAACCGGCGCAGGGAGCCGCAGCATGAAACAGTTTGTAACCTTGATACGCCGCGAATTCTGGGAGCACCGTGGTTTGTGGATGGCGCCGCTGATCGCCGCCGGGTTCCTGATCGCCGCGGTCGCGCTGAGCGGGCTTTCCTCGGGTGGCTTCAGGATCAGCATCGACGACCAGCATTTCAATTTCGCGCAGGCCATCACCCAGGACCAGAAGGCCAAATTGTTCGGTGTCGGCATCGCCGCGCTCGGCCTGCCGATCCTGATTACGATGGTGGTCGTGGTGTTCTTCTATCTTGCTGACGCGATGTACGGCGAACGCAAGGACCGCAGCATCCTGTTCTGGAAGTCGATGCCGGTCTCTGACGCTGCGACGGTTTGGTCGAAAGTCGCAACGGCGCTGGCCGTGGTGCCTGTCTATGCGTGGCTGGTCGGCATGCTGACCGTGACCCTGGGATTCCTGATTGGCAGCATTCGCGTCAGCGGTACGCCGATCGAGAAGTTCGTGGCCTGGGACACCGGCATCTGGTTCCAGGTGCAGGCGATTGCGCTGGCTAACATGCTGGTGGCCTCGCTGTGGTATGCGCCGGTGGCCGGCTACATGCTGGCGGTATCGGCGTGGGCCCGCCGCAGCGTGCTGATGTGGATCACGCTGCCGCCGGTCCTTCTCGTCTGGCTGGAAGAGATCATATTCAAGACCAAATATATCGCGGCATTCATCGGCTACCGGCTGGCCGGGTTCTTCGAGTACCTGGGCCGGGAATCCGCGCAGGCGCCCAGGGGCCCGGACCGGGCCCACGAGGATATGCAGTGGCTGAGCGAGCGGCTGGATGGCATCAGCGCGATCGATTTGTTAGGCCGCATCGAGCTCTGGGCTGGCGTGCTGGTGGCCATAGGCCTGATCTTCATAGCCATTCGCATGCGCCGCTATCGCGACGATACCTGAACAAGTCCAGCCACTGTCGCCAAATGGCGGCATTGGCAGGCGCCTGGGCTTGTCGCATAGTCGCTTCCAGTCTGACCGGCCAGGCCGGGATTTCCAAGGAGTCGTCATGCGTTATCTGTTAGCCGCCGTGGTTGCTCTGCTGTCGATGTCGTTGGCGACGGATGCCTTTGCGGATCCGCCGCCCTGGGCGCCGGCGCATGGCTATCGCAACAAGGACAAAGGCAAGGGCAAGGACAGGTACGAACGGGAGCAGTATTATGTTGGCTATTCGGGCCGCGAATACGACCGCGACTACGACATCGTGCGCAGCGGTCGCTGCAATCGCGAACAAGTCGGTGCGGTGATTGGTGGAGTCGTCGGTGGCGTCATCGGCAATGAGGTTGGCAACCGTGACAACCGCGTGATCGCAACCATCCTGGGCGCCGCGGCCGGCGCCCTGATTGGCGCGAAAATTGGCCGTGACATGGATGATCGTGACCGGGCCTGCTGGGGCCAGACGCTCGAGTTGGGCACCACCGGGCGGCGCGTTGTCTGGATCAACGAAGCGAACGGCGTGCGCTATGACATCATGCCGGGCGACGGCTCGCGCGGCGGCGGGCGGGTTTGCCGTGACTACACGCTGGTGGAATACCGCGGCCGCAACAGCGTCAGGTCATCGGGCACAGCCTGCCAGGTGCGCTCGGGCGAGTGGGAACTCGAGCGTTAGGCGCAGAGGCGCCGCAGCTGGTGCGGGAGATCCATAGACAGGGTCTATTGCAATCATAAGAACAATTGATTTTCTATTGGGGCGCCGCAACCTCAAGATGGCAGCCATCAATCACGGAGAACTGCCATGCATCGCACCCGCAATGACCTGTCCACCAAGACTCGCAGCAAAGTCACCGCCCTGTTGGGTGAGCGGCTGACTGACGCGGTCGCGCTGCGACTGGCCGTAAAGCAGGCGCACTGGAACGTCAAGGGTCCGGGTTTCATGGAACTGCATGAATTGTTCGATGAAATCGCCGGCCGGATCGACGGCCACGCCGACGAACTGGCGGAGCGGATCACCGCGTTAGGCGGGGTCGCTGCCGGAACCGCCTCCGTTGCTGCGGATTCGCGGCTCGGCCGCTACCCGGACAATGTGTTCGAGGGCCGGACCCACCTCGCCGAGCTCGCGGACCGGATCGCTGCGCTCGGAAAGTCGACGCGCGCCGGCATCGGCGCCGCGGCGCAGGCCGGCGATGAGGTTACTGCGGACCTGTTGAATGAAATTACTGGCGCACTCGACAAGGATCTGTGGCTGCTGGAGGCCCATTTGCAGGCCGATCGCTGACAGGGCAGGAACCGGCTCCGTCACCAGGGGCGGCAATAGTCGTTACCAGGGTCCTGCGCTAAGCTGTAGCTTAGATGCAGCAATTCTACGAGACGCAGCGCAACGGTGCGCAGCTGGCGTTGCGGCTGGCCGGCCGCTGGTGCGCCACGGAAGTGGGCGCCATCGAGCCGCAGCTTGCGAGTCTGGATACCCGCGGCCTGCAGAGCATCCTTGTTAGCATCCGGGACCTCGCCGACCTCGATATCTCCGGCGCCTGGCTGCTGTGGCGCTTGGCGCGTGACATGCGTGCCGCGGGCACCGAGTTCAGCTTCGTAGATGGCGAGCCAGAACAACTGGGCCTGATCGATCGTTCGCTGGCCGACGCAGGCCATCTGCCGTCGCTGATACCGGCGCAACACCATGAAGATTACCCGGGAGAGGACACGTTTGCCGCAGTAGGACGGCGGGCGGTGCGCGCCTGGCACGCCCTTGTCAACGGACTTGGCTTTGTCGGCCAGGTAAGCATGATGTTAGGCCGGGCCGTGCTGACGCCGAAACGCTGGCGCCCGACCTCGATAGCCCGGCACGTGTACGACACCGGCGTTACCGCGATACCGATCGTGGCGCTGATAGCCTTTCTGATCGCGGTCATCATCGCCTACATGGGCGCGCAGCAGCTCCGAAAGTTCGGCGCCGATATCTTCGTCGTGGACCTGGTTACGGTCGGCATCCTGCGTGAAATGGGCGTGCTGCTGACGGCCATTATCGTCGCCGGCCGTTCCGGCAGTTCCTTTGCCGCGGAAATAGGCGCGATGAAATTGAACGAAGAGGTCGACGCCCTGCACGCAACCGGCGTCGATCCTATTGAAGTGCTGGTGCTGCCACGGATGCTGGGACTGATGATTGCACTGCCGCTGCTGACCGTGGTCGCCGACGCCGTGGGCCTTGCCGGCGGAGCGCTGCTTTGCCGCTTTCTGCTCGACATGCCGTTCGTGCAGTACATCGAACGGACCGACGAGGCCATTGCCTCGTTCACGTTCTGGGCCGGCATAGTCAAGGCGCCGGTGTTTGCGATCCTGATTGCGACGGCCGGAGCATTCCGCGGCCTGCAGGTGCGTTCGTCCTCGCGTGAGCTCGGCCGGCTGACAACTGTCGCGGTGGTGCAGGCGATCTTCCTCGTGATCCTGTTTGACGCCTTGTTCGCGGTGCTGTTCATGGAGCTCGACATATGAGCGAGCCCATCATCGAAGTGCAAGGGCTGGTCAATCGCTTTGGCGCACAGGTCGTGCATGACGGTCTCGACATGACGGTGGTCGATGGCGAGGTGTTCGGCATTGTCGGCGGTTCGGGATCCGGCAAATCCGTGTTGCTGCGAACCATTCTCGGACTGCACCGGCCGCAGGCTGGCACCGTAAAATTGTACGGCCGGGATATCACCAAGCTAACAGAAAACGAGTTACGGGAGGTCAAGAGCCGCTACGGCGTTACCTTTCAGGCCGGCGCGCTCTTTACCTCCCTGACGGTGCTGCAGAACGTCCAGCTGCCGATGCTGGAACACCTGCAGATGTCGCCGGTAGCGCTCGATGAGCTGGCAATGCTGAAGGTACGCATGGTAGGCCTGCCTGCCGACGCCGCCCGCAAGTATCCCGCGCAACTGTCCGGCGGCATGATCAAGCGCGCGGCGCTGGCCCGTGCGCTGGCCCTGGATCCGCGCCTGCTGTTCCTGGACGAGCCGACCTCGGGCCTGGACCCCATCAGTGCGGCGGCGTTCGACGAATTGGTGCTGAAGCTGCAGCAGCAACTCAAGTTGACGGTGGTCATGATCACGCATGACCTGGACACAATCTTTCGTGTCTGCAATCGTGTCGGCGTGATTGTAGATCGCAAAATGGTGACCGACAGCCTGCAGGGCATTGTCTCGCATCCGCATCCGTGGATTGCCGAGTATTTTCATGGGCAGCGCGCCGGACGGTTCGTCGCTGCGGCGGGAAGCTAACATGGAACGCGAAGCGAATTACGCAGCAGTCGGCGCATTTGTGCTGCTGTTGATCACGATGGCCAGCCTGTTCGTGTATTGGTACTCCAAGGGTACCGAGCGGCGCGATTACCAGCGCTATGAGATCTATTTCGACGGCAGTGTCAGCGGCCTGACGCGCGGCAGCACGGTCCGCTACCTCGGCGTGGATGTGGGCCGTGTCATCGACCTGCGCATCGACAAGCGCGCCCAGGCTCGTGTGCAGGTGATCGCGGACATCGATACCGCGGCGCCGGTCACCGAGAGCACCGTCGCGGAACTGTCGTTGCAGGGCGTGACCGGGCTGCTATACGTCGATCTGGTCACGAAGCGCGCGAGCATGACCATGGGCAGCGTCGTCGCGAGCGAAAACTATCCGGTGATTCCGTCAGTGCGCTCCAGCTTTGATGTGTTTGTCAGCAGCCTGCCTGAAGTCGTGGCATCGGCAGGGCAGGTCGCCGCGCGCGTCAATCGCCTGCTCAATGACCAGAGCATTGCATCGGTCAACAACCTGCTCGCCAATCTCGACAAAGCCAGCCGCAACCTGCCGGCGACCATGAACGAAATCGACGGGCTGGTACACGATCTGCGCGGCACTGCTCTTGAAGTGCAGCGCGTTGCGACTGGTCTGCGCGGCGTGACCGATGAAGCCGGCCCCGACATCAAGGCAACGCTGGCACGGGTCCGCGTGGTCGCGGAAAACCTGGCCAGCACGAGCGGGCGTCTCGATCGGATGATTGCGGACAATCAGCAGGACGCACGGTCATTCACTCGTGACAGCCTGCCGGAGCTCGAACGTCTGCTGCGCGACTCGCGGGTCGCGGCCCGGGAATTCACGGAGCTGGCGCACAGCCTGAAGGGCAATCCGTCACAGATCATTTACCAACCCGCCAGCGGCGGCGTGGAGATACCGCGATGAAGCGCTTGTTAGTACCTCGCCCGGTCATCGTGCTCGGCATCAGCCTGTTCGTCAGCGCCTGCAGCGGATTGCGCAGCAGTGAAGCCCCGGCGGTCACTTACAATCTGCGCGCCTCGGCTGCGTCAGCCACGACCGACGCGCCAGCGGCGCCGAGCCGGTTGAAGGCTTTCAGCCTCCAGGTATTGGCGCCGGTTGCCGGACCCGGGCTGGATTCCGACGCCATCGTGTTGACTGCGCCAGATCACCGGCTCGAGCATTTTGCCGCGAGCAAATGGGCGGCGCCCGCACCGAGGCTGTTAGCCAGCCTGGCGGCGGAGACCCTGCGCAATCGCGGGGTGCTGGCGGCCGTACACGACGACATTTCGCCTTTTCCGGGCGATTACCTCCTGCGCATTACGATTCGGCGTTTCGACGCCGACTATGCGGCTGGTACCGGCGCTGCACCGGCAGCGACCGTGGTGCTGGACTGCGCGGTTGGCACGCGCGTCGATCGCAAGTTGTTAGCGACTTTTGTCGCGCAGGCTACGGTGCGGGCCGGTGACAATCGCATGGGCGCGGTAGTAGCGGCGTTTGAGCAGGCAACCCAGGATGCAATGGGCAAGCTGACCGAGCAAACCCTCGCAGTCATGTCGATCGAGGTAGCGGCGCACTAGCGCTTGCCTTGCTGGTCTGCTAGGGCTTGGCGCGCAGCGCGGCCCGGTCCGCTTTCATCTGCTTGACGTCGACGCGCCGGATTTCACTGATCGGGCAGCGCTGGTCCTTGACCTGCACGGAATCAAACTTGGTGACCGACGAGCCGGTGCGCCTGACGGCAATGCGCTCGGCAAACTGCAGGTTGTCGCAGTGGTCCCACACAGTCAGCAAATAAGCATCGTTGATGCCGGTCCAGACAACCAGCTGATTGCGGGACACGGCTGTCCAGCTGTCAAAATTGAAGGCGGTGAACCTGTCGATCGGCTCGCCGGCGTAGTCCCGATACCGCATGTCGGCCTGCTCGCCCGTGGCTTTGGTGACGGTGCCAGCACAGCCAGCCAGCGCAGTGGCAATAATGATGGACGCGATGGGTAATTTCCGCATGGTCTTCTCCTGCTGACATACGGTTGACCTGCGGCCGCGGCCGTTAGTTCCCGTAGCGCCGCGCTCTGGTCGGGTATCATCCAGGCCATGCAGTCGCCATTGTACAAGTCCCTGTATTTTCAGGTATTGGTTGCGATTGTGCTGGCCGTACTGTTAGGCGTTCTATGGCCCGATTCGGCCGTGGCGTTCAAGCCACTCGGCGACGGATTCATCAAGCTCATCAAGATGTTGATCGGGCCGATCATCTTCTGCACAGTCGTGCTCGGTATCGCCGGCATGGAAAAGCTCAAGCACGTCGGCAAGACCGGCGGCCTGGCGCTGCTGTATTTCGAGATTGTCAGCACGCTGGCGTTGATCGTTGGCTTGATTGTGGTCAATGTCTTCCGGCCCGGCGCAGGCATGAACATTGATCCGGCCAGTCTCGATGGCAAAGCAATCGCACAGTACACGAATGCGCCGGCTCAGCTGCAGGGCGTGACCGAATTTCTGCTCAACATCATTCCCGTGAGCGTGATCGATGCATTCGCAAAAAATGACATTCTGCAGGTGCTGTTGTTCGCGCTGCTGTTTGGTTTCGGCCTGCACGCGATCGGTGGCCGCAGCAATTCGGTCTACGAGCTGATCGAAAAACTGTCGCAGGTTTTCTTTCAGATCATCAACATGAT
Organism: Gammaproteobacteria bacterium; assembly: GCA_043738315.1. Taxonomy (GTDB): domain Bacteria; phylum Pseudomonadota; class Gammaproteobacteria; order Steroidobacterales; family Steroidobacteraceae; genus UBA964. Next base: position 9,213 of record JAYUGT010000239.1, on the reverse strand, counting down.
CATGCGCCTCGCGCCCCTGGGCGCATTTGGCGCGATGGCTTTTACCGTCGGCAAGTACGGGCTTGGTTCGCTGGTTGCGCTCGGCAAACTGATGGCGTGCTTCTATCTGACCTGCCTGATCTTCATCCTGCTGGTGCTCGGCGCCATAGCCCGTGCCCACGGCTTCCGTGTGCTCCGGGTGGTGCGTTACATCCGCGAAGAAATGTTTGTCGTGTTAGGTACGTCGTCATCAGAGTCGGTGCTGCCGCGCATGCTGAAGCGCATGGAGACGCTCGGCATCAGGAAAACCGTCGTTGGCCTGGTAATCCCGGCCGGCTATTCATTCAACCTGGACGGAACTTCGATCTACCTGACCATGGCCGCGGTATTTGTCGCCCAGGCCACCAACACGCCGCTGGATATCTGGCAACAGGTGACTTTGCTGGCGGTCCTGCTGATTACGTCCAAGGGCGCGGCTGGCGTCACCGGCAGCGGCTTTATCGTGCTGGCCGCGACACTGTCGACAGTCGGCCATGTGCCGGTGACGGCGCTGGCGCTCATTCTCGGCATTGATCGATTCATGTCCGAAGCGCGGGCGCTGACCAACCTGGTCGGGAACGCGGTCGCGACGATCGTGGTTGGCAAGTGGTGCGACTCAGTCGACGAGGCCAGACTCGAGGCCGAACTCGCGGGAACTAGAATGTCGACAGGCCGGTCGCCTCCATGATCCGGTACAGCCAGTAGCTGCCCTGGGAAGTGTCCACGTAGGCGCCGAGTTCGGCCGTGTACTCCGACCCGCGTGCGCCACGATTGAACCACAGCGTGTCGAACCAGCGCGTCAGCTCGCCGGCCAGCGGCGCGTCGATTGGCAGGTCAGCAGCGAGGTCGGCCTCGAGGTTGTAGTCGTCCAGGTTGCGGCGCGTCAGGTTTGCCGAACCTAACATGACCCACAGCCTGGCGCCCGAGCGGATCATCACGACCTTGGTGTGAAACTGCTCGCCCTTGGTGCGGTACCAGCGGATCTTGATGGCGCCCTGGCTCGCGGCATTCAGCTCGGCGGCCAGCGGGCGCCCGGGAATGCCATTCTTCTCGCGACCGAAAGCATCTTTGTTAGGATCGAGAATCAGGCGGATCACGACCCCGCGCGCGGCGGCCGCGACCAGCGCGCGCACCGTGTCGCGTTCCGCCAGGTAAAACATGCCGATGTTGACTTCGTCGCCGTTACGCGCAGCGTCCAGGCGTTCCAGCAACGCATCACGGATCGCGCCTTCAGTCAGCACCTGTACCTGCGCGGCGGTTGCGGCCGTCGTGCTGGTCAGCGGCGCGGCGGCGGCGGGCGGCTCCGCTGCCGGCGGGAGATTCCCCGGCCATCCGGAAAAGCGCGCTATTTCCAGCTCGCTGGCCAGCAGCGGCAGCAACGCGGGTCCGCGTACGGCCAGCGCCATGTTGGAGTGCAGTGCGCTGGCATCATGGGCATTCAGCGAGCCGACCACGCCGACCAGGCCGTTCCCGGCGTCATCTGCTAACAACACCTTGCGGTGGTTGGCCTTCATATTCAGCAACCGTGCCCAGGCGCCGACACCGACCTTGTCGGGACCTTCATCCAGCGGGTTGGGCAGCCGGCCGTCGCTGGCGCCAGCGCCCCACCATTTGATCAGCAGGCGCCAGACCGCCGAATAAACCGGATTGGAGTCGCGCAGCCGATCGAGGTCGGTCACGACCACGGCAATGCCGGCGCGCCGCAGCAGTGCGAGATCCGCGGACGGCGCGCCGCCGTAGGCGTCATTGATAGGGTCTGTGATGACCAGCAGCTGCAATTGCGGATTACGGCGCCTTGCCTCCAGCAGCGCATCGCGCAATTCGCGTGACAGCTCCCGCAGTCCTGGGTTGTTAGCAGCCGGACTCCTGCGCAGCGCGCCGCGCCAGGGATTGAACAGAAACATGTCGACGACGATGAATTTGCGCGCGTCGCGGATGATCCGCAGCATTTCATCGAAGATCTGCTGCTGCACGACCGGGCGGCCGTAGGGATCCGCTGTGGTGGTATCGATCAGCAGACGCAAGTCGCTGGCGGCAACCGTCGCTGGCGGCGACGCAATGCGCAGGCCTGGCGGCAGGGGTTTGCTGGTGTGGTAGATCGCGACCGCTGCCCAGACTCCGATCAGCGCCGACCCGAGGGCACGCCGACGCCAGCGGCGGCGTTTTTGTTGCGCGCGCGCCGCAGCGGCTGCGGATGCGTCGATGGGGTCCACGGGAGGATTTTACGGCAAAGCGCCTGAACCCGAACCGAACACTTGTGCGTTAGAGCCTTCAGCCGCGATTCACGCCAGCGCGACCAGCATGGGTGTCAGGACGGCAAGCAAGGAGTGTTGACTATGAACAAGGTTCATTCTGTTACATGGGCCGCGTTGTTGCTGGCGGGCAGTTTTGCGACCCACGCGGCCGCTGCCTACAACCCCGCAGGCGTGACGGTCGAGGTACTCGATGCGCGCGGCCGCAACTTCAGCGAGTATCCGCTAACAAATAGCGGCGCCAGCACCTATCGCGCCTATCTCATGGCGCGGCGCGGCGCGCCTTACCGCATTCGCGTCAGCAACCGCACCGGCGAGCGCGTTGGCGTGGTGATCGCCGTAGATGGGCGCAATATCGTCTCGGGACAACGTTCGGACCTGCGACCCCAGGAAGCCATGTACGTGCTCGAGCCCTGGGAGAGTGGCGATTACCGCGGCTGGCGCACGAATTTGAACGACGTGCACGAGTTCTATTTCACCGAGTGGCAGGACTCCTACGCGGAAGCCTTTGGTGATCGCAGCGCGCAGGGCGTCATCGCCATGGCCGTGTACCGTGACCGTGACTGGCAGCGGCGCCTCGAGGAAGAGCGCCAGCTGCAGGACGAGCAGCGCCGCGACGACGGGCAGTCATCCGGCGAGAACACGGCACCGGGGCCGTTGCGGGATAAAGCCGGCTCCGCCAGTCGGGCCGAGCAGTCGAAAGCCGCGGGCGCCGCAGCCGCAGCGCCTCCCGGCACTGGATTTGGCGAGCGCCACTATGACCCGGCGCGACGCGTCGAGTTTGCCGCCGAGAGTCGCCCGATGAGCCGCAGTTTCATCAAGTATGAGTGGCCGGAAACCCTGTGTCGCAAGGGCATTGCCTGCGATGACGAATACCCGCGCGAACGCCGGCATCGCAATCGTTTCTGGCCCGATGACGGCAATGGCTTTGCACCATACCCGCCGGGGCGGCGAGCGGCACCGCAATCAGGCGAATAATTGCAGCGTCTGGCCCGGCGCCGTCCCTGGAATTTCGCGCTGGTAACGCAGGCCGATCTTCTCCAGCACGCGAATCGATGCCTTGTTATGCGCGGAAACGATTGCGCAGATGCTTGCCAGCCCCAGCGCAGACCTGCCGTACTGCAGGCAGGCGGCGGCGGCTTCGGTAGCAAAGCCACAGCCAAATGCGCCCGGCAGGAACGCATAGCCCACATCCGGGTGCTGCAGCGTGTCGCGTTTCAGGAGTCCGCACAGACCTAACACCGCAAGGCTGTTGCGATCCTCAACCACCCACAAACCCATGCCGTGCTGGCGGTAGGAGGCACGGATGTTGCTTTCGATGTAGTGGCGCGACTCATCGAGCGTGCGCACGCCGCGATCGCCGATGTTGTTGATGAAGTCGCGGGTGTTGAGCAGCTGCAGCAGGAAAGCGGCGTCGCTGTCCTCGATTTCGCGCAGCTGCAGGCGCGCGCTGCTCAGGATCCGCGTCACGAGGCCGCTCGCGCTTATGCGCGCGCCGGAGCCGACCGCATGTCCGGCATTTCCGCCGGCAGCAACGATGCGTAGGGCACCGTGCCGGCGTGCTGACGCACCAGCAGCGCCAGCAATTCATCGGCGGTGCAGGGTTCACCAAACACGCGGCCCTGTGCCAGCGTACAGTTGTGTTCGCGCAGGAATTCAATGTGACGCGTGGACTCGACGCCTTCGGCGATTACCTGCATTCCCAGGTTACGGCCCATCTCGATGATGGTGCGCACGATGGTGGCGTCGGCCTCGTCATCGACCACATCGCGCACGAAACTCTGGTCAATCTTCAGCGTGCCGATCGGGAACTGCTGCAGGGCGGACAAGGACGAGTAGCCGGTGCCGAAGTCGTCGATCGACAGATGCAGGCCCATCGCATACAGCTCATCTAACAGACGCAGCGTGCGTTTGACATCGGCCATCAGCGTGGTTTCCGTGATCTCGAGCTCGAATGACGTCGGCGACAGCGCGTACTTGCGGAAGATGGCGCGGCAACGCAGGATGAAACTCGCCTGTCGCAGCTGCTTCAGCGACAGGTTCAGCGACATGCGGCCGGGGTCGGGCAGCTCGCCTAACATCCGCTTGTAGTCGTGGCAAACGCGGTCCAGCACCCATTCGCCGATATCCAGGATGAGGTTGGATTCTTCGGCCATTGGAATGAACTGCGACGGCGGTATGTCGCCGTGGCCCGGCAGGCGCCAGCGCAGCAGCGCTTCGGCGCCCACGATGCGCCCTGTGCGGATGTCGACCTTGGGCTGGTAGCGAATCAGGAATTCGTCTTTTTCCAGGGCGCGGCGCAGCTTGCTCTTCAGCATCAGGCGTTCAACCGCTGCCGAATTCATCTCGGTCGCATAAAACGCGAATGTATTGCCGCCATTTTGCTTCGAGTAATACATGGCCGCGTCGGCGTTGCGGATCAGGTCGATGACATTCTCGGCATCCTGCGGCGCAAAGGCGATGCCGATGCTGGAAGTCATGAAGACTTCCTGCTGGTTGACCTGAAAAGCCTTGCTGACCTGGTCGAGAATCGAACGGGCGAGATGCGCGATCGGGCCACGATTATCGGCACCTGGCGGCAGTCCTTCGACAAACACGGCAAATTCGTCGCCGGCGAGGCGGCCGACGATCGCGTCCTTCGGCAACGCGCGCGACAGCCGCTCCGACAGTATCTCGAGGGTGCGATCACCGGCATTGTGGCCAAAGGTGTCATTCACCTCCTTGAACCGGTCCATGTCAAGGTACAGCAGCGCCACCGACTGGTTCGATTTCACGGCGCGTGACAATGACTGCTGCAACAGATGCTGAAACTGCATCCTGTTAGGAACCTTGGTCAGCGTGTCATAGCGCGCGAGATAACGGATGCGGCGCTCGGCGCGCTTACGATCCGTGATATTGCGCGCGACGAAAATGCTGCCCTGGAACTGCGGATCATCGCTGCCGATCGGCGAGCCGGTAATGACCACCGGTATGGTCTGGCCCTGGCGCGTGCGCACCACGGTTTCGCGCGAATCCTGGGCTGCCTGGCGCGGGTCGAAATTGTTGCGCTCCGACTCTTCGAGCACTGACATGATGCTCTTGCCGATGAGTTCTTCTTCGCCGTAGCCGAGCAGACGACAGGCTGCCCTGTTAGCCATCTTGATCACCCCTTCGGGTGAGGCAACGAACACGGCGTCATTGATGCCGCTCAGGACCGAAACGAGGTAGCTGCGGGTGATGGTGGAATGCCGCAGGCGATGCCGGGTCTTTTCCAGCACTTCCCGCAATTCGGCGAATTCCGGATCGCCGGTGAGCTCGATGGGGCGGGTGTAATCGCCATGGCCCATACGCTCGACGCTGCGCATCAGCGCAGCGAGCGGCCTGCTGATGCCGCGCGCCGCCCACCACGCCAGCAAACTGCTGAGCAGGAACACACACAAGGTTCCGGCGGCGATCCACCACAGGTTGCGCCGCAACTGATCGACGGCCGCGGAACGTACCAGGCTGGCGCCGGCCGCTCCCACCGAGGTGCCGCCGTCGGTGCCGACAAAACTCAAGGTCACTTTGACGTTGCCGATAGTCCTGGGCAGCTGGGTATCCGCAAACGGCTGGTACAGCGCCGTTACCTGGCTGGTCGCCGCGGCGCGCATGGTGTTATCAGCGTCGTCCGTGGTCCCGGGACGCTGCCACTGGTAGATACGCACGCCAGCCGCGTTCCACACTGTTAGCCCAATGGTGGTGTCGTCTTCGGTGAAAGCCTGTACCGCGGTTGCAACGCTCTGGATGTCGCCGCTGTTCAGCGGCGCCGACACGACGTCGGCCACATGCCGCGCGGTCTCGCGCGCACGACTCTGCAGCTCACGCGCCACTTCCTGGCGCGCGGTTTCGCGCGCGATTCCGCCGAACACTTCGGCGTTGCGCTGCCCCTGCCAGACGGCGAGCGTGCCTAGCAATGTGGCGCAGAGCAGCGTGGCTCCCAGAACCGCAAGTATCAGCTTGGTCTTGAAATTGAGCTGACGCACGAATTTATTGTCAGATCTCTTTAGTTATAGTTCTCCGGCCGATCTTACGCTGCCCCCGGTGTGGGTTCCACCGTCGCCATGGTGCGACGGTACGCTAGACTCCGGGGGTGAAAATCGAGGTCTGGTCGGATACGGTCTGCCCCTGGTGCTATATAGGGCTAAAACGGCTGCAAAAGGCCCTGGATCTGCGTCCCGAGATCAGTGCCGAGGTCCGGTGGCTGCCCTTTGAGCTCAATCCTGACATGCCGGACGCGGGCATGGACCGTAAGACATATTTGCTGCAGAAGTTCGGTGACGCCGAGCGTTTCCAGGGTATGCAGGGGGCCATGCAACGCATCGCCGCGGATCTGGGCATCGACTATCGGCCGGAACGACAGACCCGCATGCCCAGCACGCGCCGCTCGCACATGCTGATCGCCGCGGGTGCCGCGACCGGCCGGCAGACTGACCTCAAGGAGGCCATCCTGCGCGCCTATTTTTCCGAGGGTCGCGACATCGGCGATCCCGCCGTACTGCGCGACATCGCCGCGCCCTTTGGCATGGACGCAGCGCAGGTGGACCAGCTGCTGGCTGACAGCGAGTTGCGCGCCGCGGTGGCGCAGCGCGAGGGCGAAGCGCATCGCATGCAGATCAACGGTGTGCCGACTTTTGTCTTTGATCGCAAGGCAGGGTTCTCCGGCGCCCAGGAAGTCGAGGTCTTCCTGCAGGTACTGGATCGAGTTGCCGCCGATGCTGGACGCTGAGGCGCTAACCGGCCGGTCGCGAGCCCACGTCGTCGACCTGGAGAACCCGCGCTGCACCTTGCACGCGCTCACCGCACCCGCCTGGCTGGAACTGCGCGCGGCGGCGGCGCAGGCGGGGTTCGACCTGCACCCGATTTCTTCGTTCCGGGATTTTGACCGCCAGCTCGGCATCTGGAACGCCAAGTATCGCGGCGAAAAGATCTTGTTAGATCGCGATGGCCAGCCGCTGGATTTTGCCGCGCTGCCAACCGGCGATCTGGTTGACACGATAATGACCTGGTCGGCATTGCCCGGCGCCAGCCGCCACCACTGGGGCTCGGATCTCGACGTGATCGATCTCATTGCCTTGCGCGCCGAACGCGCCCGCAATCCTGAATTCCACGCGCAGATGACGCCGGCGGAATTTGCGCCGGGCGCGCTGTTTGGTCCGTTGAATCAATGGCTGGGGGAGAACCTGGCGCGCTTCGGTTTTTTCCGGCCCTATGGCGCGGATCTCGGCGGCGTGATGCCCGAACCCTGGCACATCAGTCATGCCGCCGTGGCGGGTCCGGCGTTAGCTGCGATGCGACCCGAGATGCTGACAGAGGCGCTGTCCGGCCGCGATATTGCCGGCGCGGAGCAGATTCTGCCGCGGGTGCCCGAGTTGTTTGAACGTTACGTGCGGCGGGTGGCGGCGCCGGTCTAGCGGCTCGCCCAGGCACGGCGGATGTAATTCGCCATCAGCGTGCGCATCGATGTGACCGCATCCGGCACCGCGGTGAACAGCGGCGGCGAGCGGCGCAGCATGTGCCAGCTCTCACTGCGCAGGATGTCCTGCAGATATTTCATGTTGCGTTCGATGGACTCGATGTACGGATTACGACCATCGAACAATGCCTCGTAATGCCGGTACGCGGCGCCAAATCCCTGGTCGAGACGCTTGCTGCGGGTATCTTCGACGAACTTAGGTGTCTGCCGCAGCAGGTCGAGGCCCGAGGCGTAACGCACCGCCGGATAGCCCTCGGTGCCCTTGTCCAGCGCCACGCCGCCTAACACAAATTCCGGATACAGCCGGTCGCGGCATTTCTCCAGGTAGCAGCGATCGGCGAGCTGCGCGACCATGTCCGCGGTGCCCATCAGTGCACCGAGCTTTGCGTCCCTGAGGTCATTGAACTGCAGCTGGGCGAGCGGTTTCTCGTATCCCGTGCAATGCATTACTTCCGTGACGACCGTGACCCAATGCCCGAGACCGAGTTCCGGCAGCAGGGTCGACAGGAAGGCAATGCCGCGCGAGACATGGTTGCGGGTGAATTCAGCGCCGTTGAAATGTTCATTGTCGTTGCGCTCGCGCAGGTAGCCGACATCGTGAAACAGCGCCGTGATGGTTCCCACGACCGCGCGCTCGCCGCCTAACGCGGCAGCAGGTTCGGCGCCACGCTCGTAACCGACCATGAGGCGTACCATGGCGAGCGTGATATCAAGCGTGTGCTGCATGTCGTGGTACAGCGTGTCGACGCCTTCATAGCGGGGCGACAGGCCGGCGAACATCGGTGTGAACACTTCGAAGGCACGGTCGATTCTGCTGAAATCCGCGCCCGGCCAGGTCATGGAAAACAGGCGCGCGATCTCGTCCCGCACAGGCCCCGGCGAGCTCACCTGGACTGTGTTGGTTACGTCGAAATCACTGCGGCGTGGGTTGGGCATCGCTCGGCGCCGCGCGGGTCGTTGCGCGGCTGGGGTAGCACCTGCAATTGCAGGCAGGGAAAGTCTAGCGTTGCCCACGTTTGCAGCCCCGTACCGACGCACACTTCGGGCGCTGCGCCACAAGGCCCGCGCAGTTCTGCCAACGACTCGGCACTGTTCTACTCATATGTCAAATGTTGCTAACACCGGAGTGTGATCCGAAGGACGCTCGGACTTGCGTGGTTCCTTGTCGATGCGGGCTGCAACGCAGCTGGCCGCGAGCGCCGTGCTGGCCAGGATCAGGTCAATCCGCAAACCGTTATTGCGGCGGAACGCCGCGGCGCGATAGTCCCACCAGCTGAAACTGTTGGCGGGCTGCTCAAAGCGCCGGAATACGTCCACGAGGCCGAGCGCCATGATGTCGCGCAAGGCCGCGCGCTCGGGCTCGCTGACCAGGACCTGCCCGGCCCAGGCGGCCGGATCGTGCACATCCCGGTCCTCGGGCGCAACGTTGAAGTCGCCTAACACGATCATTTT
>JAYUGT010000238.1:0-3490 GCA_043738315.1 Gammaproteobacteria bacterium | reverse complement strand
GACCGTGTTGTTCGCGACCGGATTTGGCGTGTTGTTCCTCGCCGGCGCGCGCCTGCGCTACGTCGGCGCGCTGGGGCTCGCGGGCGCGGCCGTGCTGGGTCTCTTTATGATGAGCGCGGACTACCGCATCAAGCGCCTGACCACGTTTCTCGATCCCTGGGCCGATCCCTACAACAGTGGCTTTCAGCTGACCCAGTCGTTGATCGCGATCGGTCGCGGCGAATGGTTGGGTGTCGGCCTCGGCGCCTCGGTGCAAAAACTCTTCTATCTGCCGGAAGCGCACACCGATTTTCTGTTTGCAGTGCTGGCCGAGGAGCTGGGACTTGCGGGCGTGCTGCTGACACTGACGCTGTTCGTGCTGCTGGTGTGGCGCTCGCTGTGGATCGCGCGCCTGGCGGCAGATGCCGGACTCAAGTTCCAGGCCAGTCTCGCTGCCGCCTTCGGCCTGTGGGTCGGCATCCAGGCCCTGATCAATATCGGCGTCAACATGGGCGTGCTGCCAACCAAGGGCCTGACGCTGCCGCTGATGAGCTACGGCCGCTCCAGCCTGATCGTGGCGCTGGCCTGGGTGGGTCTGCTGCTGCGCGTGTATCACGAAGCCGCGATCCAGGGCCGGGGCGCTGCCAGCCAGCGCGAAGCTAACACGCGGCGCGCGGCGCGCGGCGACGCGGCCGGGGCGCTCGCATGAGCCGCAGGCCAATAGCGATGATCATGGCGGGCGGCACCGGTGGCCACGTGTTTCCGGCGCTGGCGCTGGCGCGGCGGCTGCAGAGCGCGTCCTGCGACGTGGTGTGGCTCGGCACGCAGCGCGGCATCGAGGCGCGGGTGGTGCCGGCGGCCGGTATTTCGATTGAATGGGTTGATGTGAGTGGAGTTCGCGGCAAGCATGTGGCAACACTGCTTGCCGCGCCTTTTCGCATTGCCCATGCAGTGTGGCAGTCGTTACGCGCGATGCGCAGGCATCGGCCCGTGGTGGTCGTAGGCCTCGGCGGCTTCGTCTCCGGGCCCGGCGGCGTCGCGGCCTGGCTGTCACGGCGGCCGCTCGTGATCCACGAGCAGAACGCGGTTGCGGGCCTGACCAATCGCTTGTTAGCCAGGGTCGCGACCCGCGTGCTGGAAGCGTTTCCGGGCAGCTTTGGCCGCCACAGGATTTCAGCTGCCACCATTGGCAATCCCGTGCGCGCCGAGTTTTTTGCCAAGCCCGCGCCTGCCGCGCGCCTCAGCCCGGTTGCAAGCGGCCGCACCATCAAGGTACTGGTCATTGGCGGCAGCCAGGGCGCGCTCAAATTGAATGCGGCGGTGCCGTCAGCCATGGCCGAATTGCGCCGCGACGGCTGGTCATTTGCGATTCGCCACCAGACCGGCGAGCGCTGGCTGGTAGAGACGGACCAGTACTACCGCGACGCCGGCGTGCCTGCGACAACCGATAAATTCATCGAGGACGTGGCCAGCGCGTACGCGGCCGCCGACCTGGTGATCTGCCGGGCCGGCGCGCTGACCGTGTCGGAGATTGCGGCGGTTGGCGTCGCCTCGGTCCTGGTGCCGTTCGCGGCCGCAGTCGACGATCACCAGACTGCCAACGCCCGGTTCCTGGTGCAGGCCGAGGCCGCGGTGCTGGTGCCAGAGTCCGAGCTGACAGCGGGGCGGCTCGCCGCCGAAATCCGCACGCTGTTGCGTGAACCGGGCCGCTTGCTGGCGATGGCGCAAAACGCCCGTGCACTGGCGCGGCCGGATGCCACGCTGCAGCTGGCGCAGGCCACGCTGGCCGCTGCCGGCCTGTCGCTGGAGGCCGCGGCATGAACCAGCGCATGGGCCGTATCCATTGCATTCACTTCGTCGGCATCGGCGGCAGTGGCATGAACGGCATTGCCGAAGTGCTCGCGAACCTCGGTTATCGCGTGCAGGGCAGCGATCTCAAAGCTAACGAGGCGACCCGCCGGCTGGTCAAGCTCGGGGTGGTCGTGCACGTAGGGCACCGCGCCGAGAATGTCGCCGGTGCGGACGTCGTGGTGGTGTCGACGGCCGTGGCTGCGGACAATCCGGAAGTGCTGGTGGCGCGGGAGCGTCGCATCCCGGTCGTGCCGCGCGCTGAGATGTTAGGTGAGCTGATGCGATTCCGCGAATCCATCGCGGTCGCGGGTACGCATGGCAAGACCACGACCACCAGCCTGGTCGCCAGCATTCTCGCCGAAGGTGGTCTCGATCCAACCTTCGTAATCGGCGGCCGCCTGCAGGGCGCGGGCACCAATGCGCGCCTCGGCACCGGCAAATACCTGGTGGCCGAAGCGGACGAGAGCGACGCCTCGTTCCTGCACCTGCAACCGGTCATGGCCATCGTGACTAACATCGATAACGATCACCTCGCCACGCACGAAGGCGACTTCGAGCGCCTGAAAAACAGTTTCGTCGAGTTCCTGCACAACCTGCCGTTCTATGGCCTCGCGGTGTTATGCAGCGACGATGCCGAGGTGCGCAGCATCCTGGATCGCGTCGGCCGGCCGCTGATCCGCTATGGTATCGACGCAGGCGCGGATCTGCGCGCCACCCAAATCCAGCGGCGCGGACTCAAGACCGCCTATGTGGCCGAGCGCGAGGGCCGCAAGCCGCTGCCGGTCGTCGTCAATCTGCCGGGCCTGCACAACATACGCAATTCGCTGGCCGCGATCGCCATCGCCCAGGAACTGCGCATTGCCGATTCCGACATCCAGCGCGCACTGGAGGGATTCCAGGGCGTGGACCGCCGCCTGCAGCATATCGGCGATGTGCGGACCAGCGCCGGGCTGGTCTCGATCGTGGATGATTACGGCCACCACCCGACCGAGATCGCCGCCACCCTGGATGCGGTGCGCCAGGCCTATGCCGACCGCCGTATCGTGTTAGCTTTCCAGCCGCATCGTTATTCCCGCACCCGTGACCTGCTGGACGACTTCGCGGCCGTGTTGTCCACGGTGGACGCTCTGCTGGTAAGCGAGGTCTATGCCGCGGGCGAAGCGCCCATCAAGGGCGCCGACGGCCGGGCGATGTGCCGCGCGGTGCGCAGTCGCGGCGGCGTTGAGCCGGTATTCGTACCCAGGATCGATGAGATCGCGACGGCGCTGCGCGAAGTGCTGCGCGACGGCGACGTGATTCTGATGATGGGCGCCGGTCATATCGGCACGATTGCGCGCGAGTTGCCGCAGAAGCTGAGCGCCGTGGCGAGCGCAGCCGTGACCGAGCGCCGGCGCGGGGAGCGCCCGTGATGGTGACTAACAAGAAGCCGAGCGTGGATTCAAGCGGCCTGCCAGCAGACTTTGCGCTGCGGGTGCGGCGCAATGAGCCGATGTCCAAGCACACCTCGTTCCACGTGGGCGGCCCGGCGGACCTGTATTTCGAGCCGCGCGACCGCAATGATCTCGCCGCTTTCCTGCGGGTACTGCCCGCGGACCTGCTGGTTTATTGGATCGGACTCGGCAGTAACCTGTTAGTCAGGGACGGCGGCGTCCGGGGCGCG
>JAYUGT010000237.1:0-22477 GCA_043738315.1 Gammaproteobacteria bacterium | reverse complement strand
CCGAGTTGCCGTAGGCGGTGGTCTTGAGAGCCGGTTGCAGCGCCTGCCGCGCGCGCAAGCGTGCAACTTTTTCCTGATCGCGGCAATTTGGCCCGGTCAGCCGCCCGTCGTAGCGGCCATCGGTGCGCCAACCGGTGGGCGTGCAGATGCACTCGGCAAACCCTAACGCGCGCGCCAGTTCCGGCACGTAAACGTCGACGCTGGCGCTCATGAGGATGAGCACATCGCCCTGATGCTGGTGAGCGCGAATTGCAGCCAGCGCATCCGCAAAGCAGCCGCGCGGAATGAAGCCGGCGATCCAGCGCGTCGTGTGAGCGCTGATGGTCGCGCGGTCAATGCCGCCCATGGCGGACTGCAACAAGCGTGCTTTCAGCGCGCCATGATCGGCACGGCCCAGCAGGAACCGCACCAGGCATGGCAGGACTCCTAACAAGCGTGGCCAGCGCCAGGGGCGGTGCCACAGGAAAGGCCGCAGCCACTGCCACAAGGTGTCATGGCGCGACACCGTGCCGTCCAGATCAAAAAAAACCAGTTTCTGCAGAGCCCCGGCCTCCAGACTACGCCTGCCTCTATTTTGCCTGAATTGCGGCCGCGTCCCGCCATTTAGGCGCGTTGCAATGGACACTCCGAAATCACAGGGAAATGGCAACGATGAATATCAGCGGACAATTCAGCTCGGTCTTCTGGCGCGGAGCGCTGATAGGTGGGCTGGCCCTGCTGCTGCTGTGGCCGCTCGGGCGCGTCGAGTCGCTGGTGACCGAACGCCAGGCTGTGCAGATCGCCGCCCGCGACAGCATTGCGGCGCTGCATGGCGGGCCGCAGACGATCGGCGGGCCCATGCTCAGGGTGCCGACCGAAGTCCTCGTCGATGAATGGAATCCCGATCTGAAGCAGAACATGGCCCGCTGGGTCAACGGTCAACCGCGCTGGGTTCTGCCGGAATCGCTCAAGATCTCGGCCCACCACACGGTCAAAGCCGAAGTCCGCGGTATTTTCTCGCTGCCGGTCTATTCGCTGCCGGACCTCGATATCAGCGGGGAGTTTGCGGCGCACGCCCTGAGTACGCTGATCGCCAATCCGGCGGTCGAGCGCGCGCTCTGGTCACGAGCCAGCGTGGTGCTGCCGTTCGGTTCGCTGTCGAGCCTGCAGGCCGTGAACGCCAGCGACTTCGCCGGCCGCAGGCTGCTGTTAGGCAGCGGCAGCTACGACGAACAAAGCGCGTTGACAGCGCCATTGGACCTGGGCGAGTACGCGCCAGGCGGCCGGCTGCCGTAGCACTTTGCATTCCGGGCGCGCGGCAGTGGCGCGCTGCATTTCCTGCCGCTCGCGGGCGCGACCCAGGTCACGGTCCTGAGCAGCTGGCCGCACCCCGGCTTTGAAGGGTCATTCGCGGCGGACCATGCCACTGCGAATGACAAGGGCTTCGAGGCCCGCTGGCAGGTGCTGGAAATCAACCGCAAGCTGCCGCGCACCTGGTCGGGCAAGGCCGTCAGCGGCGAGGCCTTGTTCCGCACCGCATTTGGATTTGCGCTGGTGACTCCCGTGGACGTGTATTCGATGAGCTATCGCGCGATTCGCTACGGCGTGCTGTTCATCGCCATCACATTTCTCGCGTTCTTTGCCTGGGAGCAGGTGACGCAGGGGCTGCGCCTGCACCCGATGCATTACCTGCTGGTGGGGCTGGCGCTGTCGGTGTTTTTCCTGCTGCTGCTGGCGGTCGGCGAGCATCTGCCGTTTGCGCTTGCGTACGCGCTCGCAGCGGCGGCGCTCATCCTGTTGCTGGGGCTCTATGTCGCTGGCGTGACTAGCCGGCGGGCCGCGGCGGTGCTGATGAGCCTGGGACTCGCGGGTCGTTATGGTTGCCTTTACCTGATCCTGCAATCCGAAGACTACGCGCTGTTGTTAGGCAGCCTGCTGGTGTTCACCGTGCTCGCGGTGACCATGCTCGCGACCCGCAGGCTCAACTGGTCGGAGCTCAGGCCTGTGGGATGAGGGTTGGCTACTTTTTGCGTCGCGCCGCCGGCTTCCGGCGCGCCTTCGGTTTGCGACTGGGCGCCGGTTTCTTCCTCGCCGCAGGTTTCTTCCTCGCAACGGCCATTTTGGCAACTGCTTTGCGCTTGGCAGCAGGCTTGCGCCTGGCAGCCGGTTTCCTGCCGGCGCCGCTGCCGGCCAGTTGCCGCAGCACGTATTGCAGGATGCCGCCGTGCCGATAGTAGTCGCGTTCCTTCGGCGTATCGATGCGGACGCGCACCTCGAAGCGGGTGACCTTGCCAATGTCAGCGGTGGCGGTAACGGTCACGCTGCGCGCGTCGGCATTCTTGAGGTCGCCAAAATCGAAGCGCTCGCGGCCAGTCAGGCCCAGGCTCTGGGCATTCTGGCCATTCGTGAACTGGCAGGGCAGCACGCCCATGCCGATCAGGTTGGAGCGGTGGATGCGTTCAAAGCTCTCGGCGATCACCGCCTTGACACCTAACAGCATGGTGCCCTTGGCGGCCCAGTCGCGCGACGAGCCGGTGCCATATTCCTTGCCGGCCAGCACCACCAGCGGCGTGCCCGCAGCCTGGTATTTCATCGATGCGTCGTAAATCGACAGTTGCTCGCCGCTCGGAACGTGGACCGTGACGCCGCCTTCGGTGCCAGGCGCCAGCAGGTTGCGCAGGCGGATGTTGGCAAACGTGCCGCGCATCATCACCTCGTGGTTGCCGCGCCGCGCGCCGTAGGAATTGAAATCCGCTTTCTGTATGCCCTTCGACTCGAGGTATTTCGCCGCCGGGCTGTTCCTGGCGATGTCGCCGGCCGGAGAAATGTGGTCGGTGGTGACCGAGTCACCTAACAGCGCAAGCGCGCGAGCGCCGCGGATGCCCGCGATCTTGCGCGGCTGCATGGTCATGCCGTCGAAATAGGGCGGGTTGCGCACATAGGTGGAGTTGGGCTGCCACGCATACAGCTTGCCTTTAGGTATCTTGATCGCACGCCAGTTGGCGTCGCCATCGAATACGTTGCCATAGCTGCGCTGGAACATCTTCGAGTCGATGGAAGTGCGCACGGTCGTCGCCACCTCGGCCGCCGTCGGCCAGATGTCCTTGAGGAATACCGGCCGGCCGTCATAACCGAGGCCCAGCGGCTCGCTGTGCAGGTCGATATCCGTGGTGCCGGCGAGCGCGAATGCCACGACCAGCGGTGGCGATGCCAGGAAGTTCATCTTCACTTCCGGATGCACGCGGCCTTCAAAGTTGCGGTTGCCGGACAGTACCGAGGTCGCGATCACATCGCCGGCCTTCACGGCCGCGGAAATCTCGGGCTTGAGAGGACCGGAATTGCCGATGCAGGTCATGCAACCGTAGCCGGTCACCTGGAAACCGACTATCGCGAGATCCTTGGTCAGCCCCGCCTTGTCGAAATAATCGGTTACGACGCGCGAGCCGGGCGACAGGCTGGTCTTGACCCAGGGCTTGGCGCGCAGTCCGGCGCGCGCCGCGTTCCGCGCCAGCAGCGCCGCGCCTAACATCACCGAGGGGTTCGAGGTGTTGGTACAGCTGGTGATGGCGGCGATCAGCACCGCGCCGTCGCGTACTTCATAGTCCGGAGCATCCCTGACCTGGCCGATGCCGGTCGCGCCCGGATTCTTCTTGGCGCGTTCCTCGGACATTTGCGCGTGGGTCTTGCGATAGACCTGCTGCAGGTTGCGCAGCGAGACCCGGTCCTGCGGTCGCTTGGGGCCGGCCAGCGACGGTTCGACCGTGCCCATATCCAGTTCCAGCACGTCGGTGTAGGCGGCAGGCGCGGCGCCGTTGATGCGCCACAGGCCCTGGTGGCGCGCATACGCTTCCACCAGCGCGATCTGCTCCTTGGGGCGCCCTGAGAGTTCCAGGTAGCGCAGGGTTTCCTCGTCGATGGGGAAGATGCCGCAGGTGCTGCCGTATTCCGGCGCCATGTTGGCAATGGTCGCGCGATCCGCGAGCGGCAGGTTGGCCAGGCCATCGCCGAAATATTCGACGAATTTCTCGACCACGCCTTTCTTGCGCAGGATTTCCGTGACCGTCAAAACAAGATCGGTTGCGGTCGCGCCGGCCGGCAGCTGGCCGGTCAGCTTGAAGCCGACGACCTGCGGAATCAGCATGGTGACCGGCTGGCCTAACATCGCGGCTTCCGCTTCGATGCCGCCGACGCCCCAGCCGAGAACGCCGAGACCATTGACCATGGTGGTGTGGGAGTCGGTGCCGACCACGGTGTCCGGATACGCAGTGCCCTGGCCGTCGCCGGCGCCGAAGACCACGCGCGCCAGGTACTCCAGGTTGACCTGGTGCACGATGCCGGTGTTAGGCGGCACGACCTGGAAATTGCGGAACGCGGTCTGGCCCCAGCGCAGGAACGAGTAGCGCTCGCCGTTGCGCTCGAACTCGATGCGCGTGTTGTTAGCCAGGGCGTCGGCGTTGCCGTAGTCGTCCACCTGCACGGAGTGGTCGATGACCATTTCCGCGGGTGCCAGCGGATTGACCTGCTCCGGGTCGCCGCCCAGCTTGCGGATCGCGTCGCGCATCGCGGCCAGGTCCACGACGCAGGGCACGCCGGTGAAGTCCTGCATGATGACGCGCGCCGGCGTGAAGGAGATTTCGTGATCCGGGGTCGCCTTCGGATTCCAGTTGAGCAGCGCTTCGATGTCGCGGCGCGTCACATTGACGCCATCTTCAAAGCGCAGCAGGTTCTCGAGCAGAATCTTCAGCGAGAACGGCAGGCGCGCCAGTTTTTCCGGCGACAGGTTACGGAAACTCCAGATGTCATAGGATTTCGCGCCGACATTGAGTTTGGTGCGGGCTTTGAAACTGTCAGACTTCTTGTCTGTCATCGTGAGACTCCACGGCAGGCGATTGCAAACGACCGGCCGCCATTATAGCGGCGCGCCCGCTGGAATCGGTGACCGGCGTCGTGCTGTCGATTACGCCGCCACCGAGGCAGTGCGTGCCGCGATAGAGCACCGCGAATTGTCCCGGCGTCACCGCGCGTTGCGCAACGGCAAATTGCAGCCGCCCGCGTGAACCATCCCAGCTGCCGGAGGCGAGCGCCTGGTCCGGTTGGCGATAGCGGAGCTTAATACCGAGGTCAGCGACAGCCCCCGGCATCGCCGCGAGCCAGTGCCAGTCGTGAACCTCGCAGCCGCTGCTCAGCAGCAGCGGATGGTCCGCGCCTTGCACCACGATGAGGCGATTGCCCACGTGTTCCTTGCGCGCTACGTACCAGGGCGCTTCGCTGTGACCGGCGCGGCCACCGATTGCCAGACCGGCACGCTGACCTAACGTGTAGTAGCACAGGCCGTGGTGCGCGCCAAGTGCCTCGCCGCCGGCCGTCATGATGGGTCCGGGTATTCGCGGCAGCCATTGCGCGAGAAACTCCGCGAACGGGCGTTCACCGATGAAGCAGATCCCGGTGCTGTCCGGCTTGTTGAATACCGGCAGGCCGGCCGAAGCGGCCCGGGCGCGAACTTCCGGCTTGGTCAGTTCGCCCAGCGGGAACAGGGCAGTACTAAACTGGCTCAGAGGCACCGCATGCAGGAAATAGCTCTGGTCCTTGGCGCCATCGAGCGCCTTGTGCAGTTCCAGTCCGGCCGGTCCTGCTAACAAACGTGCGTAGTGACCGGTCGCGAAGCGCGTGGCGCCGAGGCGCTGCGCATAGCGCAGGCAGACGCCGAACTTGATCTCGCGATTGCAATGCACGTCGGGATTCGGCGTGCGGCCGGCGCGCAACTCGCTGAGGAACTGACTGAAGACCTGCTGGCGGTACTGGGCGGCGAAATCGACCTTGTGCAGCACGATACCGAGCTCGGCACATACCGCGCGCGCATCCTGAAAGTCCTGAGCGGTGGTGCAATGCGTGTCGGGGTCCGGGTCGTCCCAGTTGGCCATGAACAGGCCTTCGACGTCATGGCCCTGGTCGCGCAGCAGCAAGGCCGCCACGGCGGAATCCACGCCGCCCGACATGCCGACAATGATTTTTTTTCCGGATTTGCGCGCCACGCGCAAATTCTATCCGGTTATCAGATCTCGACGGCCTGCAGATGCCTGGCGGTCTCGAGGTCCAGATCGGCGACCGTGTCGAGAGGCAGCGACTTGCCGACCAGCCAGTCGTCCAGGCAGCGCAGCACCAGGGGGCTGCGCAGTGAGTTCACGCGCGCTTGCAGTTCCGCAGGCGTGAGCCAGAGCGTCCGCACCACCGGATGGTCAAGCGCCTGCTGCGGCCGGTGATCCGAAATCTGACCGCGAAAGGCGAAGCGCAGGGTCGTGACGCCGTTGTCGGGGTTGCGCCAGTGATAAACGCCCAGCAGCGACTGGGGTTCGAACAGCCAGGCTGTCTCTTCGCGGGTTTCGCGGATCACAGCCGCGAGCAGCGATTCCCGGTCCTCGACATGTCCTGCGGGTTGATTGATCACCAGGCGTCCGCGAATGCGCTCTTCAACGACCAGGAATCGCCCCGCCAGCTCCACCATGGCAGCGACAGTGATGTTAGTCTTCAGGGATGGCATGCGAGAACTAAAACGCGGCAACGGGACGAAGGTTGACCGTCAGCTCAACGGCTTGCGGTGCGAAACCCGTAATCCGGAACGTTTGCCTGCCAGATGGCATCGAAGTCATCCAGCTGCAGGCGGGCTGCGGCCGGGTTGGCGAGGTCGGCAACACCCGCGTAGCGGTCGGCCTGCAGGCGAAAGATCACCGCCTTGTCGTCGACGATCATGTACGAATGGGCGCGCAGCGTTTCGGCGCGTGGCGCCAGGCGCATTTCGATATAGCTGGTCAGGCGCCGGCTCATCGCAACCAGGCGATTGCCGTCACGAATCATCCGTGTCCGGTCGGTCAGCAGGATGCGCACCTTGGCGAAGTTACGGCCGAGCACGAAGCGCTTGATGATGTCGAGAAACGGCGTCTGGTCGTACAGTTCCGGCTCGAGGTCGGGCGAGTAGATCGACATCAGGCGATGCGCGCCCGCGGCGGCCTGGTTGACCACCGCGCGCATTTCCTCGAGTGAACTGATGACCTGCAGGGTCGGTGACGGCGGCAACAAGTCGAGGACAGGCGCAGCGATTTCGCCTGTCAGAATAGAAAAATCACGGTCGCCGGTCGAAATCAAAGCATTGCCCCAGGCGTTGCGGCTCGCGCCGTTGTGCCGGGCAATATTCAGTCGTCGAGGACTGTTATGTACTGAGGCGCGTCACGGTTCGTTCAGCCGGGCGCCGCGACGCGGCCGGCTTTTGCGAACTGCGTCATGGTTTTGTCAGGGTTTGGCGCCCAGCGCCGACTGCGCCAGCTGCGCCGCCAGGCCGACATAATCCGCCGGCTCCAGGCGGGCAAGCCTTTGCCGCAGCCCGGCAGGCAGGTCCAGCCGGGCAATCAACGCCCGCATTTGCGCAAGGTCGATGGCCTGGCCGCGTGTCAGGTCTTTCAGCAACTCGTAACCGTTAGGTATGCCGGCAGCGCGCATGGCGGTCTGTATGGCCTCGGCCAGCACCTCCGGTGCGGCCTGCAGGTCCGCCGCGAGTCGCGCCGGGTCGGCATCGATGCGACTGAGACCGCGGCTCAGGGCGCGCCATGCGACTGCGACGTGACCTAACGAAGTACCGAGATTCCGCAGCACCGTCGAGTCGGTGAGATCCCGCTGCCAGCGTGAGATCGGCAGCTTGTCGGCAAAGTGGCGCAGCAGCGCGTTCGCGATGCCAAGATTGCCCTCGGCATTTTCGAAATCGATGGGATTTACCTTGTGCGGCATGGTCGACGATCCGACTTCGCCACTCTTCGGGCGCTGGCGCAGGTAGCCAAGCGAAATGTAGCCCCAGACATCGCGCGAGAAATCGATCAGTACGATGCCGCTTGCCGCGAGTGCGTCGCAGTACTCGCCGATCCAGTCATGTGGCTCGATCTGCGTCGTGTGGCTGTTGAATTGAAGTCCCTGCGAGCTGACAAATCCCGCCGCCAGCGCCGGCCAGTCGACCTCGGGCGCCACCGCGTGCTGCGCGTTGTAGTTTCCCACCGCACCGTTCCACTTGCCGAGAATGGCGACTGCCCGCCAGCGCTGCTCAGCGCGCCGCAGCCGCAGCAGCACATTGGCGAATTCCTTGCCCAGCGTGGTCGGGCTCGCGGTCTGGCCATGGGTCCGGGCCAGCATGGGTACCGCGGCGTTGGAACTGGCTAACACCTCGAGCGCCGCGAGCACCGGCCGCAGACCCTGCGCGATCATCTGCTGGCGCGCGCGCAGCAGCAGGCGTGCATAGGCGAGGTTATTGATGTCCTCGGAAGTGCAGCCGAAGTGCACCAGCTCCAGCACCGCAGGCGTGGCACCGGCGGCCAGCAACTGATCGCGTACGTAATACTCGACCGCCTTGACATCGTGGTTGGTGCGGCCCTCGATCTCCTTGACCATCGCCGCAGCCGATTCCGGCGGATCAAGCAGCGCCGTCGCGGCCGCCCGCACCGCTGCTGTTAGGCCGGCCGGCTGCAGTCCTGCCAGGCAGCCCAGCTGCGCGCGCTGCGCATGCAGATGCAGCAGCCACGCAGCCTCGATATGGATGCGTTCGCGGATCAGGCCCGACTCGCTGAGCAGGGGCCGCAGGAAATCGGTTGCGGCGCGATAACGGCCGTCGATCGGCGAGAGTGCGAGTAGGTCTGTCTGGCTCATCGGTGTCCGGATTTGCGCTGCAAAATGCTAGAATTGCCCATGATAACCCAGTCCCGGACTGCACCTGACCATTATGTGTCGCGGGCTTGAATGACCCTGCCTCTGCACCAGCTGGATCGCCAGGCCTTGCTGCGATTGTTAGATCTCAGCCTCTTGCCGCAGCCCAGCGACCTGGCCGACCCGCCCACCATCTACGCGGGCCTGGGACGCCGCGTGAGCGCCGAGCTCCTGCCGCTGCTGCCTGCGCCAACGCAGCGCGCCGCGGTGCTGGTGCCGCTGGTCGATCGCGACGACGGTTTCCATGTGCTGCTAACGCAGCGCTCGGCGCGGCTCAAGAACCACGCCGGCCAGATCAGTTTTCCCGGCGGGCGTATCGAAACCGGTGATCGTGACGCGCGGACCGCGGCGCTGCGTGAAACGGCCGAGGAAATCGGCCTGGCCGCGCCCCAGGTCAGGGTCCTGGGCTATTTGCCGGATCACGTGGTCATCTCGGGATTTCGTGTCACGCCGGTCGTGGGTTTGGTGACGCCGCCGCTGGCGCTGTCGATAGACCGCAGCGAAGTGGACGAAGCGTTCGAAGTGCCGCTTAATTACCTGCTCGACCCGGCACACCACCGGCCGCGGCGGCGCCAGCTGCAGGATCGCGAGATCGAATTGACGGACATGCCCTATGGCGCACGCAACATCTGGGGCGCCACCGCGGGCATGCTGATGACGCTGTTTTCCCTGTTAGCTGAGGCACGCAATCCATGAGCCCGACGCCCGATGGCGACCAGCAGGCCGCCGCCGCCCTGGCCGACCTGCTGGAGGTCATGCGCCGCCTGCGTGACCCGGTCAGCGGCTGTCCCTGGGACCGCGCGCAGGACTTTGCAAGCATCGCGCCCTATACGCTGGAGGAGGCCCACGAAGTCGCCGACGCCATCGCGCGCGCGGACTGGACGCAACTGCGCGACGAATTGGGCGATCTGCTGTTCCAGGTCGTCTTCTATGCTCGCCTCGGCGAAGAGCGCGGCTGGTTTGATTTTGCGTCGTTGACAAGCGGCATCCGCGACAAATTGCAGCGTCGGCATCCGCACGTGTTCGCGGCGCGGGACTCGCAGGCCATCGATGCCCACACGCTTAACCAGGCGTGGGAGCACAGCAAGGCCGGGGAGCGCGCCGCGCAGGGCGCAAGCGGGGTGCTCGATGGCGTTGCGCTGGCGCTGCCCGCGCTGACCCGGGCCGCCAAGCTCGGCAAGCGCGCGGCGCGGGTCGGCTTCGACTGGCCGGATGCGGGCACGGTTGCCGGCAAAGTGCGCGAAGAGCTCGCCGAGCTAACGACCGAGCTGGCCGCGGGGCGGCAGGACGCTGCCAGCGAGGAACTCGGTGACTTGTTGTTTGCGCTGGCGCAGTACAGCCGTCATCTCGGCCTGGATCCCGAGTCCGCGTTGCGACAGGCAAATCGCAAGTTCGAGCGGCGCTTCGCGGCGATGGAAAACCAGCTGAAAGGCGCCGGCCGGGACCTGCAGCAGATGTCGGCTGCGGACTGGGACCAAGCCTGGAATACGGTCAAATTGAGCGAGAAAAACCAACCCTGAGCCAGTTCAGCAGGCGTTCATTGACCCGGCGGTAGGCTGTCTCCCATAGGCGGAAAAAGGAGACTTTCATGAAGACCCGAATTGTGACCTTGATTGCAGCCCTGGCCCTCAGTGGCGCCAGCCTTGCGTATGCCGACCACCGCCCCGGCGGTGACTATGACGACGGCCGCTATAACGGCAATGACCGCGGCCCGGCCTATGGGCAATCGGACTACGACACCGCGCGTGTTGTGCGCGTCGAGCCTTTGTCACGTCGCATCCGCGTGCTGGAGCCGCGCCGCGAGTGCCGGCTCGAGACCGTTTATGACGGCGGCTATTCCCGCGACCGTTACAATTACCGCGATCGCGGTGGCGACGTCAGAACGACTAACAACACCATCATCGGCGGCTTGATTGGTGGCGCCATCGGCAACCAGATCGGCCGCGGCGAGGGACGCAGCATCGCGACCGTCGCAGGCGCCCTGATCGGTGCGGCAGTCGGCCACGATACGGCCCAGAGGGGTCGCGACGACCGCTACGGTGATCGCTACGGTGATCGCTATGGCGATCGTTACGATGACCGTTACGACGATGACCGTGGCCGCAGCCGCGAGGTGGAACGTTGCCGCGTGCGCCAGGAAGAGCGCTTCGAGGAACGCATCGATGGCTATCGCGTTACCTACGTCTACAACGGCCGGGAATTCACCACGCGCATGAGCTACGACCCGGGCCCGCAGTTACGGGTACGCGTGCATGTGTCTCCGGAGCAGGGTTACTAGTAGAATCCAGACCGACGTATGCATGTTAACCCTCGTTCCCGATTCCTGGTGCTGCTGCTGGTGGCCCTATTGCCCTTCAGCGCCGGCCCGGTGCTCGCCGGTGATGGCGTCTCGCTGGACGCGGCCGTTGCCGCGGCCCAGGAGCGCCATCGGGCGCGCGTCGTCAAGGCCGAGGTGATCGAGAGCGATGGTCGCAAAGTCTATGCACTGCGACTGTTAGGTGGCGATGGTCGTGTCTGGACAATTCGTATCGATGCAGCAACGGGCGCCGAGCTGAGCCGCTAGATCCGCTGGCTGCGACGGGGGCGCCGGGCCCTGGGCCGGTGCTCGTTTTTGTACGGGGAGTGTAGATGCGCGCACTAATAGTGGAAGACGAAACCCAGTTGCGGGAGTCACTGCAACAGCGCTTGAGTGAGCAGGGTTACACGATCGATGTGGCGCCCGACGGCGAGGAAGGATTGTTCGCCGGCCGCGAATTGCCGATCGATGTCGCGGTCATTGACCTGGGCTTGCCCAAGCTCTCGGGCCTGGACCTGATCCGCAAGTTGCGCGCGGAGAAAAAATCGTTCCCGATCCTGATTCTCACCGCGCGCGATCGCTGGCAGGACAAGGTCGAAGGACTGCAGTCCGGTGCGGACGATTACCTGGCGAAACCCTTTCAGGTCGAGGAACTGCTGGCGCGCCTGCAGGCGCTGCTGCGCCGATCCGGCGGATGGTCGACGCCAGAATTGAGCTGTGGCCCGGTCACGCTCGACACGCGGCAACAAATTGTCACGGTGGCCGGCAGGCCCGTGGAGCTGACCAGTTTTGAGTATCGTCTCCTCGAGCATATGATGCTGCGGGCAGGGGAAGTGATCTCCAAGACCGAACTCACCGAGCGCTTGTATGCGCAGGACTTCGAACGGGACAGCAACACCATCGAAGTGTTCATCGGGCGCTTGCGACGCAAACTGGATCCAGACGACACCATGAAGCCCATCGAAACACTGCGCGGACGCGGCTACCGTCTGGTTCTGGCCCGGAACGCTGCCTGACACCGGCAGTCTCTATCGCCCGCCGATTGTGGCTCGCGGTCAGCGCAGTGCTGATCGTGTTTCTGGGCCTGGCGGGGTTGTCCCTGGATCGCCTTTATCGCCAGCAGTCGGAAAACGCGCTGCGTGAATTGCTCGATGCGCAGATGGTGGCGTTGATCGCCGCCGCCGAACCGGGCTCCGCGCCTAACACGCTGACCGCCGATGGCACGACCGAGCCGCGCTTGCAGACGCCGGGCAGCGGTTTGTTCGCGGAAATCCGTGGTGCCGATGCCCGTGTCGTCTGGCGCTCAGGCTCAACCGCGGGCGCTTTCATCGACCTGACACGCACCGTGCCGATCGGTCAGGTCCTGTATGCGGACATCCAGGGCGGGCAGGGCGAGCCGCTGCTCGGCATCTGGCGTGGCCTGCGCTGGCAATTTGCGCCGGGGGTTGAACAGGACCTGGTATTTGCGGTGGCGGCCTCGCGCCGCCCCAGCCAGGCAGCGCTTGCGCAGCTGCGTCGCAATCTACTGGCCGGCAGTGCCGTGTTCGCGGCGATTTTGTTAGGTGTCCTGTTGTGGGTCACGCGCAGCACCACGCGCCCGTTGCGCCAGCTGGAATCCGAGATCGCCGCCGTCGAGGCGGGCGAGCGCCAGGCGCTGAGCGAGGGTTTCCCGCGCGAAGTGGCCGGCGTGGCCGCGGGGCTCAACATGCTGCTGACCGGTGAGCGCAAGCGCATCGAGCGCTATCGCAACAACCTTGCGGATCTCGCGCACAGCCTGAAAACGCCGCTGGCCGTGATCCGCGCGCAATTGCGCGAGACCGAGGCGGGCGAAGCCGGCAAAATCGTCGCCGGCGAGGTCGATCGCATGAC
The DNA here is from genome assembly GCA_043738315.1 of Gammaproteobacteria bacterium. Taxonomy (GTDB): domain Bacteria; phylum Pseudomonadota; class Gammaproteobacteria; order Steroidobacterales; family Steroidobacteraceae; genus UBA964. The sequence goes on along the minus strand of JAYUGT010000237.1, from coordinate 9,594 downwards.
CGCGCTGATCGACCGCCATCTCAAGCGCGCGGCGATGAGTGGCGGCGTGGTGCTGGGGCAGGCGCCGGTAGACATCAATGCGATCCTCGGCGAATTGCGTGTCACACTGCTGCGCGCCTACAGCAACAAGGATCTGCTGATTGAACTGCAGCCGGCGCCGGGGGCGATGTTCCTGGGCGACCGGACTGACCTGCTGGAGATGGTGGGCAACCTGCTGGATAACGCCTGCAAGTGGTGCCGCTCGCGGGTGCGGGTCACGGTGCTGGAGAGTGCGCAGCAATGGCAGGTGCTGGTCGAGGATGACGGGCCGGGCATGGCGCCGTCGTTGTTAGCATCGGGGCCGGAGCGCGGCCAGCGTGCCGACGAAGCCACCCCCGGCCATGGGTTTGGCCTGGCCATGGTCCGCGATACCGTTGAGAGCTATGGTGGCGAGCTGCAGCTGGGTTCGTCCGCCCTCGGCGGCGCGCGGGCCGGCCTGCTGATCCCGCGCTACCAGGCCAAGACCGCCGCGCTCGGCGAGCGGCCGCTCGATTTGTTAGGGTCCTGGCGCCGGCGCCGCAGCTAGCGCTTTTTCGCGTGCGCGTTCCTGCGCTGCCGGCCGGCTGCACCTTTGACGACCACGGCTGACGACAGGTCCTTGCTGCCACCCGGGGCGTAGTAGCGGCCGAAGCGATTCTCGAGAATGTCCGGCAGGCTGAACGACTCCTGCGCGACGAATCCCTGGTAACGTCCGCCGCCGGTCAGCACCAGATCGAGCACCGAGGTAATTCCCGCGGCCGTCGTGACCTGGATCGCGGACCACAGGCGACCGGCGATCACCTGCGGGTAGATCTTGTTGACGTAGTTTTCTTCGCGCAGTTCGCCGTCCTGCGAGCCGCTGACGGCGGCATATACGATGACGACGTCCTGCAGGGTCTGCGGCACCGCATTTTCCAGGATGCGCTTCAGCGTATCGCGATCCTTGTTGAGCTTGAGGTCGTTCATCAGCAGGCGCATCTGTTCGCAATGCCCCGGATAGCGAATAGTCTTGTAGTTCATCGATTCGCAGCCGGCGCCGAAGGTCTCTCCCAGGGAACCGAGACCACCCGAGGTATTGAAGGCCTCGTAAGGCGTGCCGTCGATTTCAATTTCCTCCAGGCCCTCGAGCGGCGCGACGTCCAGCAGCTTGCCGTCGTGGATGGCCTGACAGGGGTTGCCGTATTCGTTGATCAGGCCCTCGGTGGACCAGGTCAGCGAATATTTCAGCACGTTGTTAGGGTGCTGGGGCAGCGCGCCGACGCGCAACTTGACCGAACGCAGCTTTTCAAAGTGCGTGATCAGTTCGTGCGCCGCGATCGAAATGAAGCCGGGCGCAAGACCGCACTGCGGCACGAAGGCCTGTTTCGCGCCCTCCGCGATACGGCGCACCGCGCGCGTTACTTCGACATCCTCGGTCAGGTCAAAATAGTGGCAGCCGGCGGCGCGTGCCGCCTCGGCAACAGCGACATTGCAGTAATAGGGCAGGCTCGAGACCACGGCGTCCACCGGGGAGCTGGCGAGTTGCGCTGCTAACGCCGCTTTGTTGCTGGCGTCCAGCGCCACGGCGGACAGCCGCGGCAGGCCATGGGCTGCGACGATGCTTTCCGCCGCTGCGTCGTCCAGATCGGCCAGCTGGACCTGGTAGCTGTCAGATTCCGCCAGCAGGCCGCCGATCAACGAGCCGATCTTGCCGGCGCCGAGTACGAGTACACGATACATGCCATGGTTCCTGAAAAATAAAGGGGCGCATTCTGCGCCCCGATTTTGGCGATGGGAAGGTGTTTTGGCCAAAGTGCGGCCGCATCCGGTAGCATTAGGCATCGTATGCAAACACCCGCACAGCAAACCTGGCACCCGGCCAGCTGGCAAAGCCGCAATGCCCTGCAACAACCGGTCTATCGTGATCCGGAGGCGCTCGCCATCGCTGTTAGCGCGCTGTCGCGCCTGCCGCCCATCGTGGTGTCCTGGGAGGTCGAAAAGCTGCGCGAAGAACTGGCGGCCGCGCAACGCGGCGAGCAGTTCCTGCTGCAGGCTGGCGACTGCGCCGAGAACCTGGACGACTGTGAATCGGACGCGATCGTCAAGCGCCTGAAGATACTGCTGCAGATGAGCCTGGTGATGACCCATGCGATGAAGAAGCCGATCATCCGGGTCGGACGCATGGCGGGCCAGTACGCCAAGCCGCGCTCGGCGGACACGGAAACGCAGAACGGCATCACCTTGCCTTCGTACCGTGGTGACATCATCAATCGCGCCGAGTTCACCGCCGCGTCGCGCGAACCCGATCCGCAGCTGCTGCTGCGCGGTTACGAGCGCTCGGCGCTGACCCTCAATTTTGTGCGCGCGCTGATCGACGGCGGATTCGCCGACCTGCATCACCCGGAATACTGGGACCTCGGGTTTGTCAGCCACTCGTCGTCGAAAGAAGCCTACCAGCGCATCGTCGCATCGATTGCCGATGGCCTGGAATTTTTTGAAACCATCAGCGGCAAGGGCGTGCACGAATCGCTGCGGGCGGAGTTCTACGCCAGCCATGAAGGCCTGATCCTGCACTACGAGCAGGCGCAGACGCGCTTCATTCCGCGCAGCAATCGCTGGTACAACCTGTCGACGCACATGCCCTGGATTGGCATGCGCACCGCGCAGGTCGATGGCGCGCATGTGGAGTATTTCCGCGGCATCTCCAACCCCATTGGCGTCAAGGTGGGCGCGGCGATGGATGCCGCCTGGCTGCAGGAACTGGTGGCGCGCCTGAACCCGTTGAACCAGCCCGGCCGGCTGTGCCTCATTCATCGTTTCGGCGCGAAGGACATCGAGCGCTCGCTGCCGAAGGCGATTGCGGCGGTGAAAGCCACCGGACAGACGGTGCTGTGGATCTGCGATCCCATGCATGGCAACACCGAGAACAGCCAGGGCGGCCTGAAAACCCGGCGTTTCGAGAATATCCAGAAGGAACTGGAAATGGCTTTTGACATTCACCGTGACCAGGGCACCTATCTCGGCGGCGTGCATATCGAGCTAACAGGCGAGAATGTCACCGAATGCACCGGTGGCGCGCGTGGCTTGTCGGATGCCGACCTGGTGCGCGCCTACAAGTCGACGGTTGACCCGCGTCTCAACTACGAACAGTCGCTGGAGCTTGCGATGCTGATCGCGGAGCGCTCGCGCAAGCCGCGGCGTTAGCCATGGTGCCGACGCCAATCGCCGCTGCGGTCGAAGCCGACCTGATGGCGTTGGTGCGGATGCAGGGCGATGCCTGCCTGTGGCTGGATTCCAATGCGAACGTAAGGCGCGAGCTCGGCCACTGGCCGCGCGCTGAGCAAGGTCCCGCATTGCTGTTGGGACGCTCGCTGGCAGAGCTGGTGCCGGCAGCTGTTTTTGAGAGGCTCCGGGCGCAATGCGCGGGCACCGCCCAGGGTGCCGATATTCGCTGGTCAGCTAACGGCGGCGGCCTCAATCGCGAGTACCAGCTACGCGCCAGCCAGCTGTCCGGCCAGCGCTGGCTGGTGGTCGCGCGTGAGCTCGCGGTACTGACCGATCCGCTGCTCGAGAGTGAATGCGCGCGCCTGCGGCTGCGCGTGACCCATCTTGAGCAGCGGTTGCAGACCGCGCTGGATGAACAGGCGATGTTCGCGGCGCGACTCAAAGAAGAAGTGGAGCGTGCCGCGCGCCGCGCCGATCCGGTGTCGGTGGTGCGCATGGAGCTGCACGACCTCGCGTCCTATGGCCAGCAATACGGGTCTGAGGCAGCGGTCACGGTGCTCGGGACGGTTGACCAGGCGCTGCGGCGTGACGCGCGCGCCGGCGATTTCCTGGCGCGTTGGGAGCAGTTCGGTTTTGCGATGCTGCTGCCGAATACGGATCGACAGGCCGCGCGACTGGTGGCCGAACGCCATCAGCGGGGCGTGGGCGGGATCAGCTGGCCGCATGCCGATATCGATGTCCGCGTCGGGCTCGCCACCTTGTGGCGCGATGCAAACAGTCCGGAAGAATTGCTGCGCAAATCCCAGCCTGTACACTGACGGGCCATGAAGTTCGAACATCTCGTGCCGCCGGCAGACGGCCAGAAAATCACGATCAATCGCGACGGTTCGCTCAACGTTCCGGATATCCCGATCATTGCCTTCATCGAAGGCGATGGCATAGGCATCGACGTCACGCCGGTGATGAAATCGGTAGTCGACGCGGCGGTGTCAAAGGCCTACGGCGGCATGCGGCGCATCGCCTGGATGGAAGTCTTCGCCGGCGAAAAATCTAACAAACTGTACGGCTCATCCTGCCCGGACGAAAGCCTGGAGGCGCTGCGCGAATACGTGGTGTCGATCAAGGGCCCGCTGGGCACGCCGATCGGCGAGGGCATGCGCTCGTTGAACGTGGCGATTCGCCAGCAGCTGGATCTGTACGCCTGCGTGCGCCCGATTCGCTATTTCCCCGGTGTTGCCAGCCCGATGCAGGATGCGTCCACGACCGACATGGTTGTGTTTCGCGAAAACACCGAGGACATATACGCCGGCATCGAATACGCCGCCGGTACCCAGGAAGTGCAGAAGCTGATCAAGTACCTGCAGCGCGAATTGCACGCGACCGGCATCCGGTTTCCGAATTCCTCCGGCATTGGCATCAAGCCGGTGTCGAAGGAGGGCAGCCAGCGCCTGATCCGCATGGCGATCCAGTACGCGGTCGAGACTGACCGGACCTCGGTGACCCTGGTGCACAAGGGCAACATCATGAAGTTCACGGAAGGCGCGTTTCGCAACTGGGGCTACCAGCTTGCGAAAGACGAATTCGGCGCGACCGAAATCGGTGCCGGGCCCTGGCTGACCTTCAAGAACCCGATTTCCGGCAAGGACATCGTGGTCAAGGACGTCATCGCTGACAATTTTCTGCAGCAGGTGCTATTGCGCCCGGAAGAGTACGACGTGATCGCAACACTCAACCTCAACGGCGACTACATCTCCGATGCGCTCGCGGCCCAGGTCGGCGGCATCGGTATCGCGCCGGGCGGCAACGTCGGTTTTGGTCTCGCGGTTTTCGAGGCGACGCATGGCACGGCACCGGGTTTTGCCGGCAAGAACCGGGTCAATCCTGGCTCGCTGATCCTGTCGGCCGAGATGATGTTGCGATATCTCAAGTGGCATGAGGCGGCCGACCTGGTCATCAAGGGCGTTGCTAACACCATCGCCGCGAAAGAGCTCACCTATGACCTCGCACGCTTCCGTGAAGCGTTCAAGGCTTCAAAACGCGAACTTGCGAGCCGCAAGAACGTCGAAGAGGCGATGCAGGCGCTGATTCCGGGGGCCAAACTGATGTCCTGTTCGGGATTCGGCGAAGCCATCGTCCGGCATATGGATGACTGACAGCGGTTCATTCGACCTGCAGTGCACGCGTTGCCCGCGGCTCGCCGGGTTTTTGCGTGAAGTTCGCAAGGAATATCCGCAATATCATGCGCGTCCGGTCGCGCCTTTCGGCGATCCGAGTCCGCGCCTGCTGATCGTCGGGCTGGCGCCGGGCATGCACGGCGCTAACAGGACCGGCCGGCCTTTCACCGGCGACCACGCCGGCATTCTCTTGTACGCAACGCTGCACGCGGCAGGCCTGGCAAGCCAGCCGGAATCGCTGTCAGCCGGCGATCCGCTGCGTCTGGCGGGCGTCCGCGTCACCAATGCGGTCAAGTGCCTGCCGCCCGCTAACAAGCCGCAACCGGATGAAATCCGGCGTTGCAATGGATTCCTGCGCCAGGAACTCGTGGCGCTGGCCGGCTGGCGCGCCATCCTGGCGTTAGGCCGCGTGGCGCATGAGGCGGTGCTCGCGGCGCTGGAGCTGAAGCGCGGCGGCTTCGCGTTTGCGCACGCGGCGGAACATGCACTGCCCGGCGGCGGTGTGCTGATCGATTCGTATCACTGCAGCCGCTACAACACGCAGACGCGGCGCCTGACGACGCCGATGTTCGAGCAGGTGGTGTTCCGGGCGCGCGATCTGGCCGGGCTGGGCAGGGCCCGATCGTGACTGCCGCGGGCTTTGATCACGAAAACTTCGTCGCCAGCCTGCCGCGCCGGCCGGGCGTCTATCGCATGCTGTCCGCCAGTGGCGAAGTCCTGTATGTCGGCAAGGCGCGCCACTTGCGCGACCGCGTCAGCAGTTATTTTCTGCGCAGCAATGTGCACCCCAAGGTGCAGGTGCTGGTCGCGCAGATAGCCGACATCGCCGTCACCGTGACGCGCTCCGAGACCGAGGCGCTGATCCTCGAGTACAACCTGATCAAGGAACATCAGCCGCGTTACAACGTGCTGCTGCGCGATGACAAGAGTTTCCCGTACATCCAGCTGGCGCTGGATCATGACTACCCGCGACTGAACTACTACCGCGGATCGCGTGAGCGGCCGGGCCGCTATTTCGGCCCGTTTCCTAACGCCTTCGCGGCGCGCGAGACCCTGCACCATGTGCAGAAGGTGTTCCGCATCCGCAATTGCCGCGACAGCTATTTCGCGCACCGCAGCCGACCCTGCCTGCAATACCAGATCGGACGTTGTTCGGCCCCCTGTGTCGACGTCATCAGCCGCGAGGACTATGCGCGCGACGTGCAGGCCGCGGTGCGCGTGCTCGAAGGGCGCGATACAGAAGTGGCGGACGAGCTCGCGAGGCGCATGGACGAGGCCGCCGGCCGGCTGGATTTTGAGGCGGCTGCGCGGCTGCGCGATCAGCTGGCGGCGTTACGCGCGGTGCAGGCCGAGCAGATCGTCGCCAGTGACCAGGATCGCGATGTCGACGTGTTTGCCATCGTCGGCGAGATTGCCGACTACACGTTCACCGTGATGCGGGTGCGTGGTGGCCGCAATCTGGGGACGGTGAGCCAGTCGCCGCGCGCAGCGCTCGCCGACCCGGCGGAGGCGCTGGCGAGTTTCATCATGCAGTTCTACGGCGCGGCGCCGGTCCCGCCCGAGATCCTGACCAATCTCGAGCTGGCGGACGCCGCGGCGCTGTCCGAGGCCTTGAGCACCGCGCAGCAGAAAGTGGCGGTGCGGACACCGGAGCGCGGGCTGCTGGTGCGCTGGGTGCAACTGGCGGTGGAAAATGCCCGGCAGGCGCAGCGCATGCGGCAGGTGCAGCGGGGTGGTGTCGAAGCACAGCTGCAGGCGCTGGCTGGTTTGTTAGGTCTGGCGCAGGCGCCGGAACGGCTGGAATGCTTCGATATCAGTCATACGGGCGGCGAGGGTACGGTGGCCTCGTGCGTCGTGTTTGGCACCGAGGGGCCGCGCAAGAAGGACTATCGGCGCTTCAATATTGAAGGGATCACCGCCGGTGATGATTTCGGCGCCCTGCGCCAGGCGCTTGAACGGCGCTTCAAGCGCGTTGCTGCCGGCGAAACGCCAGCGCCCGATGTGCTGCTGATCGACGGCGGCCTGGGTCAATTGAACGAAGTGCGCAAGGTGTTGCTTGCGCTCGGCTTTGGCAGCCAGCTTGTCGCGGCTGTTTCCAAGGGAGCGGATCGACGGCCCGGACAGGAGCGATTGCACCTGCCAGACGCGGCGGCGCCGATCGTGCTGGCCGGGCACGCGGCCTTGCCGCTCATCCAGCGCTTGCGCGATGAGGCGCATCGGTTTGCAATTACCGGCCATCGGCTCCGCAGGGCCAAGCGCTTCAACGAATCCATCCTGGAGACCGTGCCCGGCCTGGGTCCCGCCAAGCGGCGGGCGTTGCTGAAGCATTTTGGCGGGCTACAGGGTCTGTTGCGTGCCGGAATCGACGATTTCTCAGCTGTGCCGGGTGTCGGACCGGTGCTGGCGCGCGCAATCTATGAGCAAATGCATCCAGGTGAGTAGAATCGAGCGCGTCCTATGCTGCTAACGCTACCCAATATCCTGACCTGGATGCGGATCTTCGCGATTCCGCTGGTCGTGGTGCTGTTTTATCTGCCGTACCAGTGGGCCGACCCGGCGGCCGGCCTGTTGTTCGGCGCCGCGGGAATCACCGATTCGCTCGACGGCTATTTCGCGCGCAAGCGCGGACTGACTTCGCGGCTCGGCGCGTTCCTGGATCCGGTCGCGGACAAGATGATTGTGGCGGTGGCGCTGGTGCTGCTGGTCACCAAGGATCCACGCGCGATGGTCGCTGTCATGGCCGCCATCATCATCAGCCGCGAAATTGCCATCTCGGCGCTGCGCGAGTGGATGGCAGAGGTTGGCGCGCGCACCAAGGTGGCGGTGTCCAGGCTCGGCAAGTTCAAGACCATTTTGCAGATTGTCGGCCTGTCGCTGATGTTGTTCCGCTGGAATCTGTTAGGCCTGCCGATGTATGACATGGGCCTGGTCTGCACCATGGTGGCCGCAGCCCTGACCGTGTGGTCGGCCGTAGAGTACCTGCGCGCCGCGTGGCCGGAGTTGCGTGGCGCTGCCTGATCCGGGCCGCCGCCGACTGTTGGGCATGCTTGCGGCGCTGGGCTGTGCGTCGCGAGCGTTCGCCGCTGATTCCGACCTTGAGCCCGTCGCGCGTTGCCTGCGGGCAGCAGCCGATATTCCTGCCGATTCGACCGCCAATCTTGCGCTGCGGATCGAGCGACTGTCCGCGACTCTGCTGGGTAGAGCCTATCGCCTCGATCCTCTCGGTGAAGGGCCGGACGCTGCCATCGATCCAGATCCGTTGTGGAGCCTGGACTTTTTCGACTGCCTGTCGCTGGTCGAAACGGTGCTGGCGCTGGCGCGATCACTCACTGCGGCCCAGTTTGTCAGCGAATTGCAATCGTTCCGTTATCGCGGCGGCGAGCCGCAGTTCGACGCGCGCAACCATTTCATGGAAGCCGATTGGATGCCACAAAACCTGGCGCGCGGCGTGTTGCGCGATGTCACCGGCTCATTACCCGCGCCGCAGGCGCTTGCCGCTGGCGTGGTTACACGGCGCCAGTGGCTGGAGAAATTGAGTACCAATCCGCTCCAATCGCGCAACGGTCAATTGCGGCAATCGGCTGCGGCGCAAGCCGAATTACGGTTACTCGCTGCGCAGGCGCCTGAATCGGAGACTGTTAGCCTGGGCTACGCGCGGCTGCGCGAGCTGGCGGCAACTGACCTGGCGGCAACGGTGGCAGCGATCGCGCACGCGGCAGTGCTGCTGATCGTGCGGCCCAATACCAGCCTCTTCGGCCCGGTCGGCGCGGTCACGCAGATTTCGCATCTCGGCTTCGTGCTGCAACAGCCGGGCGCAACCATGTTTCGTCACGCGAGCAGCAGCAGGCATCGCGGCGGCGTGATCGACGTCCCCTTGGCGGCCTACCTGGGTCAAATGCAGCGTACTCGTAGTTTTACTGGAATCAAGGTGTTACAGCTAATTTCTAGAGGTGATTCTAGGTCATCTTGACATCCCACGATGCGGCCCTACAATCGCCGTTCGCTTTTGCATGCGGGAATAGCTCAGTTGGTAGAGCACGACCTTGCCAAGGTCGGGGTCGCGAGTTCGAGTCTCGTTTCCCGCTCCATATTTCGGCTAGGTGGCAGAATGGTTATGCAGCGGCCTGCAAAGCCGTCTATGCCGGTTCGATTCCGACCCTAGCCTCCACTATGCCGTTTTCGGCAGTTCATCGCAGTT
>JAYUGT010000236.1:0-8682 GCA_043738315.1 Gammaproteobacteria bacterium | reverse complement strand
GCTTGCCGGTCGCGTAATAGTCCAGAAAAAACAGCGGCTCGGCGCCCTGGACCGCGACGTCATTGGCGCACATGGCGACCAGGTCGATGCCAATCCGGTCGTGGCGGTTGCTGTCGATGGCCAGGCGCAATTTGGTGCCGACGCCGTCGGTCCCCGAGACCAGCACCGGGCGTTTCCAGCGTCCCGGGGGCAACTCCACCAGGGCGCCGAAGCCGCCCACGCCGGCCAGAACTTCGGGCCGATGGGTGCGCTTTACCAGCGGCTTGATGCGTTCGACCAGTTCGTCCCCGGCGTCGATATCGACGCCCGCATCGCGATAGGTTAATCCGGCTGTCGAATTCATATTTTTCTCGGGCCCTATAATAGCCCAGCCATGCTGAATATTCGGACCGTTTGGAAAGCAATCGTGCTGTGCCTGCTGGCCGGCATCCTGGTGCCAGCTTGGGCGGCGCGCACGGTTCGGGTGTACGACGTCGAGGTGCCAGGCGCCGGCGCGGCCGCGTTCCAGGACGCCATACGCATTGCCGTGATACGCGCCACCGGCCAGCGCGATGCGGACCAGGATCCGGCGTTGCAGGCATTGATTGCCGATGCGCGCCGTTATGCCCAGGTGGTGCGTCCGGTCGCGGGTGGTGGTACGCACATATCATTCGACGGCGGGGCGATCGACCGGGCGCTGGTCGCGGCCGGCAAGAGCCTGTGGCCGCATGATCGCCCGGTCGTGTTGCTGATCGTTGACGCCGCCCCGGATGCAACCGCGACCGCGGACCTGGGTGACCAGGTGGAAGCGCTCGCCGCGGCACGTGGATTGCCGCTGATCGTGAAGTGGGGCACCGCGTCCGGCGCAAGTGTGGCCAGCCGCGATGCGGCCCTGGCGGCGGCACGTCGCGCCACCGCTGACTATGCGTTGTTAGCTACTCCGGTCGGAGGCGGTCGCTACGAACTGCGTCTGTGGGTGCCGGAAGCGCTGGATACACGCCTGCCCGCGAGCAACTGGTCCGGGGATCTGCTGGCCGGCGTGCACGGCGCGGCGGACTCGCTCGCCGCCTCGAGCATCGGTCTGGCGGTGCAGCCGGAGCTTGAAACCGAGCTCGGAGTCGCCGGCGTGGCCACACTGCGCGATTATGTAGACGTGACCCGCAGCCTGAATGCCATCGCTGGCGTCAAGGCATTGCAGCTGCTCGAGATCGGCAATGGCACGGCGATTTACCGGCTGGTGATCCGCGGCGGCGACGATACGCTGCAGGCAGCGCTGGTGAGCGATGCGCAGTTCAATGCCGTTGCGCGCGGTGGCAGCCGCCTGAATGTCGTGTTTCGCCGCTGACCGCCGTGCATCATCTGCCTAACATCATCACGCTGGGCCGCATCCTGCTGATCTGGCCGGTGGTGGTGTCGATGCGCGACGGCCAATACCTGCTGACGCTCGGCTGGTTCGTGGTGGCGGCTGCCTCGGACGGGATCGACGGCTTCCTTGCCAAGAGATTCAACTGGACTTCATCGCTCGGCAAGATCATCGATCCGTTAGCCGACAAATTGCTGCTGGTGACGGTATTCATTTACGCCGCCTGGCTCGGCCTGGTGCCCATCTGGCTGGCGGCGGCCGCGGTTGCCCGGGACTTTGTCATCGGCCTGGGCGCGGTGGTGTTTCGCCTGTGGTTCGGGCCTTTGCACGGCCGGCCAACCGCCATTTCCAAGATCAACACGGTGTTGCAGCTGGTGTATTGCTCGTTCGCGATCCTGTACGCCGCGCGTCAGGTGCCGCCGCACGAACTGCTGGATTTTCTCGCGATTGCGACCCTGGTGACCACGGTCGCCTCCGGCGCTCACTACCTGCTGCGTTTCGTGCAGCGCGTCTGGTAAGCGACCGTGGAACAACTGGCGCTCGCTGTGCGGCTGCGCGAGCGCGCCCGTCTCGACAACTTCTTCGCCGGACCTAACACCGCCGCCCTGTCGCTGGTCCGGGCGGTCGCCGCGGGCCGGGCCGGTGCATTTGTGCTCACGGGACCCGCCGCGAGCGGCAAGACCCACCTGCTGCTGGCGGCAGCGCAGGCCGCGCAGCAGGCCGGACGGCGCGCCGTTTACTTTGCGTTGCGCGAGCTCGCGCCGGCGGGAGCCGCGGCCCTGTCGGGGCACGCCGCAGCCGATCTCGTGTGCTGCGACGATGTCGATGTGGTGGCTGCGGATGCGGATTTCGGCCACGCGCTGTTCGCGTTGTGGCGCGATGTGGAAGAGCGGGGCGCGAGCCTGCTGTTGGCCGCGCGCGATCTGCCGCCGCTGGCCAGCTGGGCCCTGGCGGATCTGGGGTCGCGCGTGCGCGGCGTCGCGGTGTCCGCCAGCCTGCAATTGCCTGACGAGGCTGAGCTGCGGCAGTTGCTGACGCAACGCGCCCACGCCCTCGGCCTGGAATTGCCGGAGGACGCGCTGGAATTCATGCTGCGGCGCCTGCCGCGCGATCTGGGCTCGCAGTGCGCACTCCTCGAGGAACTGGACCAGGCAGCGCTGGCCGCGCAGCGGCGCCTGACCCTGCCGTTTGTCCGCGAGGTCCTGGCACAGCGTTCCGCGCGTTAGCTTTGCTGGGCTAACTGTCCTGGGTCAGCTTGAGGGCGAATTGCGCGACGCGCCGCCCGAGTGACTGGGCGATCAGGCGTTCGTGCTCGGTCAGCACGGGAGCACTGCCGGCCGGCTGGCTGCCGGCGACGTGCGACGCGCCGTAGGGTGTGCCGCCGCTTTGCGTTGCTGCCAGCGCCGGTTCCGTGAACGGCACGCCGACGATCAGCATGCCGTGATGCAACAGCGGCAGCATCATCGACAGCAGCGTGCTTTCCTGGCCGCCATGCTGCGTCTGGGTACTGGTAAAGACGCCGGCCGGTTTGCCAGACAGCGTGCCGGCCAGCCATTGCGACCCTGTCCCATCCAGAAAGTACTTGAGCGGCGCGGCCATGTTGCCAAACCGCGTCGGGCTGCCTAACAACAAGCCATCTGCCTCGGCGAGATCATCATAGGTCACATAGGGCGCGCCGCTGTCCGGCGTGGCCTTGCGCGCGACGTCGGCGGTCGAACTAACGGCAGGTACGGTGCGCAGGCGGGCTTCAGCGCCGCTGACCGATTCAATGCCGCGGGCGACCTGGCGGGCGAGTTCCGCGGTGGCGCCGTGCCGCGAGTAATAAAGCACCAGTATCCGGGTCATGTGTGTCACCAGGTGAATCTGGGTTCGTTGCCGGTGCGGCCAAGGTCATCGGCGCCATTCCAGCGTGTCCAGCGGTTGATCACCAGGTCCGGGTAGCTGCGCCGGCCGAGGCTGCCGTTGTAACGCGCCAGCGCGCGACCGACGTTATTCTTTTCCCGGTCGAGGTAGTACCTGAAGATGGCGGTGCCCATCTTGATGTTGTCATCGACCGTGATGAGCTGAAAGCGCCGCATGCCGAGCTGTTCGGGCCAGAACGGCATGACCTGCATCAATCCGACGGCGCCGGCACCGGAAACGGCATAGCGGTTGAAGCCGGACTCGACATCGATGATAGCTAACAACAGGCCTGGCGGCAGGCGCGGCTTGCCGCTGCGGTGCGCCTCGCAGAAGATCGACTGCAGGATCTCGACTCGCTCTTCGGTGCGGCGGACTTTAGTGCGCAGCCGCGGCTCCATCATCTTGAACCAGACCTGCGAATCGAACTCATCGGTGAAGCAGTGCGCGGAACTGATGGCGGCCTGCACCACCGCGCGCAGCTCGGGGTCGCGCTGCTGGTCGGCCATGGCCGGCGCCGCCAGCAAAACCGCGGCCAGGCCGATCAGCCGGCGCAACGGCCGCCGGCGCGGGCCGCGCCACGCCAATTCAGGTGCCAAATCGCTGCCGCAAGGATCCGAGGACATCATCCAATGGTAAATCTTCGTTGGCGCTGGCGCGACGGTGCCGGTACTCAAGCTTGCCGGCATCCAGGCCGCGTTCGCCGATGACTATGCGGTGTGGAATGCCAAGCAGTTCGCAGTCCGCGAATTTGACGCCGGGCCGCGCATCGCGGTCATCTAACAGCACCTCGATGCCGGCGGCGGTCAGATCCGCGTACAGCTTCTCGGCGGCCACGCGCACGCGCTCCGATTTATGCGCATTCATGGGTACCAGCACCACCTGGAAGGGCGCCAGCGGATCGGGCCAGATGATGCCCTGGGCGTCATGGTTCTGCTCGATCGACGCCGCCACGATGCGGGTGATGCCGATGCCGTAGCAGCCCATGTACATGGTCTGGCTCTTGCCCTGTTCATCGAGGACCGTGGCATTCATCGCGGTCGAATATTTCTGGCCCAGCTGGAAAACGTGGCCGACTTCGATGCCACGGGCGAGCCGCAGCTGGCCCTTGCCGCTGGGGCTCGGGTCGCCGGCCACCACGTTGCGGATATCCGCGGTCTGCGGCGGCGGCAGGTCGCGGCCCCAGTTCACGCCGCGCAGGTGCGCGTCTATTTCGTTGGCACCGCAGATGAAATCGGCGAGCTGCGCGGCGCTGTGATCGACGATGAGCGGGCAGCTGAGTCCCACCGGGCCGATGTAGCCGGGCTCGGACCCGGTGGCCGCTTTGATCTCATCCGCGGTCGCCATGCGCAGCGGGCTCGCGACCGCCGGCAGCCGCTGCGCCTTGAGCACATTCAATTCATGATCGCCGCGCAGCGCCAGCGCGACGATGCCGGAGTCGCGGCCCGCGACCAGCAGCAGCTTGAGCGTGCGCGCCGCCGCGACACCTAACATCTGGCACAGCGCGTCGATGGTCTTGGCGCCGGGGGTCGCGACCCTGGCCAGCGCTTCGGTCGGCGCGGGGCGCGGAGCTGCGGGCGGCAGCGCCGCGGCCTGCTCGAGATTGGCGGCGAAATTGTCGCCGTCCGAGTAGACCATCGCATCTTCACCGGAGTCGGCCAGCACCTGGAATTCTTCCGAGACGCTGCCGCCGATCGCGCCGCTGTCAGCCTGCACCGCGCGAAACTTGAGTCCCATGCGTGTGAACATGCGCGAATAAGCCTCGTGCATGATGCGATAGCCTTCAGCTAACGATGCCTGGTCGAGATGAAAGCTGTAGGCATCCTTCATGACGAATTCGCGGCCGCGCATCACGCCAAAGCGCGGCCGGATTTCATCGCGGAACTTGGTCTGGATCTGGTAGAAGTTCACCGGCAGCTGGCGGTAACTCTTCAGTTCGCGGCGCGCCAGGTCGGTGATCACTTCCTCGTGCGTCGGGCCGATGACGAAATCCCGGTCGTGACGGTCCTTGAGGCGCAACAGCTCCGGACCGTAGTGCTGCCAGCGGCCGGTTTCCTGCCACAGCTCGGCCGGCTGCACCGCCGGCATCAGCAGCTCGAACGCGCCGGCGCGGTTCATTTCCTCGCGCACGATATTCTCGACCTTGCGCACGCAGCGCAGGCCAAAGGGCGTCCAGGTATAGATGCCCGCGGCCAGGCGCCTGATCAGGCCCGCGCGCAGCATCAGGCGGTGGCTCTCAACCTCAGCCTCGCTGGGGTCTTCCTTGGCGGTATTGATCGGGTATCTGGACCAGCGCATGGGGCTCGTGTATCGGGCTAAAACGGGGGCGCGCAGTGTAACAGGCCCATTATCGGCCGCTGCACATGGCCAAGCGCGCTGTCGGGCCCTATGATGCGCGCGCATGGACGACACACCGGTTCCAATCCCCCGGGCGACCGGCCGCCGTGGCCAGGTTCGGCGCGGCATTTTCCTGCTGCCGAACCTGATGACGACCGGCTGCCTCGGCGCGGGCTTCTACGCCATCATCTCGGCCATCAATGGTGAGTTCTCGGTGGCGGGCGGAGCGGTGTTTGTCGCGATGCTGTTTGATGGCCTGGACGGCCGGATTGCGCGCTGGACGAATACTGAAAGTCAGTTCGGCAAGGAGTACGACAGCCTGGCCGACATGGTCGCGTTCGGCCTGGCGCCGGCACTGCTCGCATTCCAGTGGGGCGCGGCGCGGCTGGGCGATTACGGCCTGCTGTGGGAGCGATTTGGCTGGCTTGCCTCGTTCTTCTTCACGATGTGCGCCGCGCTGCGACTGGCGCGTTTCAACGTTCGTGCCGGCGGCGGCGACAAACGCTTCTTCGAAGGCCTGCCCAGTCCGTCGGCGGCAGCGCTGGTCGCGGCTTTCGTGTGGTTTTCGCACGAATGGCGCGCCCCGGGCCTGATCGGCCTCGCCGTCGCGTTCACCACCACCGCGTGCGCAGGCGCCTTGATGGTATCGAGCTTTCCTTACCCCAGCCTGAAACAGGTCGACTGGAACAAGCGCGTCAAGCTGGCCTACGTGGTCATCGTGCCGACGTTCCTGTATTTCATCGCCATCGAGCCGCCGACGATGTTGCTGGCGATGTTCGCCACGTTCGCGGCGTCCTCGCCGCTGCTGTGGGTTTGGCGGCGGCTGCGACGCCGGCCGCTGCGCGGTACGCCGTCCGGCGGATGACGGCCATGGATGAGGCGACCCGCCGGGATTACCTGCAGTCACTGGGGATCGACCTGTGGCTGCCGCGCGCGGGCCGCATGCCAGCGAGCCCGGCGGCGGTGCCGGTGCCCATGATGGTGCCGAAGGCGGCGCCGGCTGGGTCGGTCCCCGCGTCCGATTGGCCGGCGCTGCAGTCCGAGGTCGCGGCCTGTACCCGCTGCGCGTTGCATCGCAGCCGGACCCACACGGTGTTTGGCGTGGGTTCGACCAGCGCGCGCTGGATGGTCATCGGCGAAGCACCGGGCGCCGACGAGGATGCGCAGGGCGAGCCGTTCGTGGGCCGCGCCGGGCAGCTGCTGACCGCAATGCTCAAGGCCTGCGGCCTCGAGCGCCCGGATGTGTTCATCGCCAATATCCTGAAATGCCGGCCACCTAACAATCGCGATCCGCTGCCCGAGGAAGTGCGCGAGTGTCTGCCGTACCTGACGCGGCAGATCGCCCGGGTCCGGCCGCAGCTGATCCTCGCGGTCGGGCGCATCGCCGCGCAGAATCTGCTGGCGACCGACGCGCCGCTGGGCCGGCTGCGCGGGCAGGTGCATCGCTACGGTGAACTGGATACGCCGCTGGTGGTCACGTATCACCCGGCGTACCTGCTGCGCAGCCCGGGTGAGAAGCGCAAAGCCTGGGATGATCTGAAGTTCGCGATGGGCGTGTGTCCGCCAAAGGCGCTGAGCTGAGCATGGCCACCGCTCCCGATCTGATGCGTAGTGCGCCCGCAGTCGAGACCCGGGAGATGCTCGAGATGGACGTGCCGATGGTGCATGCCAACGAGCTTGCCGGGTACGAGTTCCCGTGGAGCGAAGGCATATTCCGCGATTGCCTGCGTGTCGGCTATATCTGCCGGGTGCTGGAGCTGGGCGGGCAGGTCATCGGGCACGGCATCGTCAGCGCCGGCGCGGGCGAAGCGCACCTGCTGAATATCTGCATCCACCCGGATTTTCGCTGCCGCGGCCTTGGCCGCCTGCTGTTGCTGCACCTGCTGGACCAGGCCCGCAGCCACGGCGCGCGCGCGATGTTCCTGGAAGTGCGGCCCAGCAACCCGGGCGCGATCCGCCTCTATCAGGCGCTCGGCTTCGAACAGATCGGCATGCGCCGTGCATACTACCAGGCAGTCGGCGGCCGCGAAGATGCCTGCGTCCTGCGTCTGCATCTTACCTAACAACCTGGAATCCACATGTCGACACTCGAGCAGGAAATCGCTCGCCGCCGCACCTTTGCCATCATTTCCCACCCGGACGCAGGCAAGACCACTCTGACGGAAAAGCTGCTGTTGTTCGGCGGCGCGATCCAGATGGCGGGCACGGTCAAGGGGCGCAAGGCTACACGGCACGCGACTTCGGACTGGATGCGCCTCGAGCAGCAGCGGGGTATTTCCGTCACCTCGTCGGTGATGCAGTTTCCATACCGCGACTGCATCGTGAACCTGCTGGATACGCCAGGTCACGAAGATTTCTCGGAGGATACCTATCGCACGCTGACCGCGGTCGATTCGGCCCTGATGGTGATCGACTGCGCCAAGGGTGTTGAGGAACGGACCATCAAGCTGATGGAGGTATGCCGGTTGCGTGATACGCCCATCATGACCTTCATCAACAAGCTCGATCGCGAGGGGCGTCCGCCGATTGAGCTGTTAGATGAAATCGAATCGGTGCTGAAAATTGCGACCGCACCGATTACCTGGCCGATCGGCATGGGGCGCGACCTGATCGGCGTGTATCACCTGGCTGAAGACCGGATTTATCTTTACCAGGCCGGTCAGAAAGGCCGTGCCGGCGAAACCCAGATCATCGACGGCCTGGCAAGTGCTGCGGCCCAGGAACTGCTGGGTGACCGCTGCAGGGCTTTCGGCGACGAAATCGAGCTGGTGCGCGGCGCAACTCAGGCGTTCGACCCGGTTGCCTACCGCGCCGGACGTCAGACGCCGGTGTTCTTCGGTTCCGCGCTGTCCAATTTCGGTGTTCGGGAACTGCTGACCTACTTCGTCTCGCATTCTCCTCAACCCCTGCCGCGTGCGACCACCGGGCGCACGGTCCAGGCTAACGAACCGAAGCTCAGTGGTTTCGTGTTCAAGATCCAGGCTAACATGGATCCCGGCCATCGCGACCGGATTGCCTTCATGCGGGTCTGTTCAGGCCGGTATGCACGCGGCATGCGCATGACCCATGTCCGGCTGGCGAAGGAGATGCGCATCGGCGATGCG
>JAYUGT010000235.1:0-3506 GCA_043738315.1 Gammaproteobacteria bacterium | reverse complement strand
CTCGGACGCTGGAAGATGCTGGAGAATCTACGCCGCTCATTACACGCCCCGGCATCCATGGCCTTGTTAGTCTGCGCGTGGGCCATGCCGGCGGCCATTCCCGGGATCTGGCTGCTGGTGGTACTGCTGCCCGCGGCGATGCCGGCGATCATCAACAGCGTGGCGCGCCTGGCCGGGCAGCGCGCCACCGATAGGCTCGTGACCAGCCTGCGACAACTGGTCATTGAGCTGATCGAGGACCTGGCCCGGGCGCTGGCCGGTCTTGCGTTGCTGGCCCAGTCGGCCTGGTTGAGCGCCGACGCCATCGGCCGCGCGCTCTGGCGCCTGCTGGTATCGCATCGCAAACTCCTGCAATGGGTCACCGCCGCGCAATCCAAGGCACGAAGCAACCACGCGCTGCGCGGCTTTGTCTGGTCGCTGCGCGGCGCCAGCGTCAACGTGCTGTTCGCATCGGCCGTCATCCTGTGGTTGCACCCGCAGGCCATGCTGGGAGCCGCGCCACTGCTGCTGGCCTGGTGGCTCTCGCCGCTGCTGGCCCGCCTGCTCAGCAGGCCGTTTGGCGGGCACTGGCGGTCTGGCACCGTCTCCACGCTCGCAACACTCGGCCTGCGCCGGGTTGCGCGCCGCACCTGGCATTACTTTGAAACTTTTGTCACGGCGGAACACCATTTCCTGCCGCCCGATAATTTCCAGGCCGATCCGCTGCCCGTCACGGCACACCGCAGCTCGCCAACCAACATCGGCCTGTACTTGCTGGCAACGATCGCGGCCCGTGATTTTGGCTGGCTGGGTCTTGCAGAGCTGTCGCGCAGGCTCGGCGAGACACTGACGACACTGGAAAAGCTGGAACGCTTCAACGGGCATTTTCTAAACTGGTATGACACCCGGACACTCGCGCCCCTGCCACCGAAATACGTATCTACCGTGGACAGCGGCAATCTGGCAGGACATCTGCTGGCGATCCGCCAGGCGCTGCAAGGCATGCAGAACCAGCCGCTGCTGGCAACTGACAGCATGCGGGCGCCGCTCGAAAGCCTGGAGTTGTGTTGCGAAGCGCTGGCCAGGATCCCGGGCACTGTTAGCTCCAGCGCCGCGGCGCTCCCCGACCTCACCCGCTCGATAGCCGAGTTGCGAGTCACGCTGACCCTCGACTGCGACGGATTCTTGGACACCGTTCGCAGCTGCAAACTGGCGGGCGATCAGGCCGCCGCGATCGCCGACATGGCAACCGCTTTGCACTTCGAACGCGGCGGCGGGTTTGCCGCGGTTGTCACCTGGGCCCTGGCCCTGCGCCAGGACGTCGACACGCATGCGCGGGAAATTGCGTCGCTGACCGTCGCCCTGCCATCCGGGCTGCCGGACGCAGCCCGGGAACGCTGGCAGGAACTCGAGCAACAGCTGCCACGCGCTGCCACGCTGCGCGACCTCGAAAACCACCACGCCAGCGCGTTGCGAGAAGTTTTCGGCTGGTCAGGCAATACCTGGCCGGCGGCGGCGGCGCGCGCGCAGCGGCGCCTGCTGGCCGACATCCAGCATGCGCTGGCGGCGGTGGTCGCGTTGCGCGGCGAGCTGCAGGCGCTGGCGCAGCGTTGCGGGTCGCTGTTTGACGGCATGCAATTCGGGTTCCTGTACGATCGCGATCACGGACTCCTTTCAATCGGTTTTCGGGTTGCAGAGTTGGCGACGGATGCCAGCAATTACGACCTGTTAGCTTCGGAGGCGCGGCTGGCGAGCTTTGTCGCGATCGCCAAGGGCGACATCCCGCGATCACACTGGCAGCGGCTGGGGCGTCGACTGACCGGCGGCTCATGGCACGCCGTGCTCGCATCATGGTCGGGCTCCATGTTCGAGTACCTGATGCCCACGCTGGTGATGCGCGAGCCGCGTTACAGCCTGCTGGACCAGAGCAACCGGCGCGCGATCAGGCATCAGATCCGCTTTGGGGTCCAGAACGGCCATCCCTGGGGCATCTCCGAATCGGCCTACAACGTTCGCGACCGCGAACTGACCTACCAGTACTCGGCTTTCGGGCTCGCGACGCTCGGCCTGAAACGCGGGCTGGCGGCGAATATCGTGGTCGCGCCCTACGCCACGGCGTTAGCTGCCATGTACGAGCCCGAGGAGGCCTACCGGAATTTCATGCGCCTGGAGAGCATCGCGGGTTTTGGCGAGTACGGGTTCTACGAGGCGATCGATTTCACGCCGCAGCGGCTGCCTGATGCCAGCGACGCGGTGGTGGTGCGGGCATTCATGGCCCATCACCAGGGCATGACGCTGGTCGCGCTCGATAACGCGCTGCACGCTAACATTATGCAGCGGCGTTTTCACGATGAGCCGTTGATTCAATCCGCGGAGCTGCTGCTGCAGGAGCGCGCGGTGCGCTTTGCCACCGCGCCAGCCCTGATCGAGATTGACGCGCCCGCGGCCAGCGCCCGCGAGGAATCGCCGGACCTGGAGCGCGGCGTCACGGGTCACCACTCGCCCATGCCGGTTACCCATCTGTTGTCCAACCGGAATTACGGCGTGATGATCACCGACTCCGGCGCCGGCTACAGCCTGTGCAAATCGCGCGCCGTCACGCGCTGGCGCGAGGATGCAACCGCCGACTGCTGGGGAACTTTCCTGTTTCTGCGCGACGTGGTCTCGGGCAAGTTCTGGTCGGCGGGATTCCAGCCCACGGGTGTCGTGCCGCAGCGCTACGAAGTGGTTTTCAAGGAAGAGCGCGTCGTCATCACGCGCAGCGACGGCAGCCTGACGACGACGCTGGAAGTCATTATCAGCGCGCAGGATAACGGCGAGCTGCGCCGCGTCTCAGTACACAACGACGGGATTCGCGCACGCCATATTGAGTTGACCTCCTACGCCGAGCTGGTGCTGGCGCCCGCTGGCGCCGACATTGCGCATCCGGCTTTCTCCAACCTGTTCCTGAGCACGGAATTTGTCGGCGAAAGCAATGCGCTGCTGGCGCAGCGTCATCCTCGCGGCGCACATGAAACAGCCTGCTGGGCGGTGCATGTGCTGCAATCGTCGCTTGCCGGCGCGGTGCCGCTGGAGTACGAAACCGACCGCGCGCAGTTTCTCGGCCGCGGCCGCAACGTGCACGCGCCGATCGTCATCGAAGACGGGCGGCCGCTGTCCAATACCGTCGGCAGCGTGCTCGATCCGATATTCAGCCTGCGCACCCGCATCCACGTGGCGCCCGGCGCTACCGTGTCGGTCACGTTCGCGACACTGGTCGCCGATTCGCGCGAGCAGGCGCTGGCGCTGGCCAGCAAGTACCGGCATCCGTCGATATTTCAGATTGCGACCGACTTCGCCTGGACGTTCGTGCGCGCTGAGCTGCATTACCTGCAATGCGAGCTCGACGAAGCGCGTACCTTCCAGCAGCTGGCTGGACACCTGGTGTATGCCAACCGGCTGCTGCGCAGCAGCGGCACCCTGATCGCGGCGAACCGGCTCGACGTCAGTCGCCTGTGGCGCTTTGCGATTTCCGGCGACCGCCCGAT
>JAYUGT010000234.1:0-22545 GCA_043738315.1 Gammaproteobacteria bacterium | reverse complement strand
CCACCACGGTCGGAAACAGGATCGCCCATTCGTCGTCGGTGCGAACCGCCAGGATGGTGGCGATCGTGGTGGCCCCGGCGGCGGCCAGCGTCAGCACGATCAGATTGGCGCCCAGCCAGTCGTCTGGCTTGGACAGAAGGGCGTCGAGCAACCGGGCGGTCCGTTCGCCTTTTTCGGCGCGGCTGCGGATGCGATAGCGGTTGGCCGACAACATCGCCACCTCGGTGCCCGAAGAGAACGCCACCAGGACCAGCAACGCCAGCAAAATGACCAACAGGATCAGGGTGGGCAGGTCTTGCACATTTTCACTTTAGCAGCGCGCATCAACTCTGCGGCGGGTGCCGCTAGAATAGCGCCATGTTTGACCAACTGACGTCCCGGCTCGGCCGGGCGGTACAAAACCTGCGCGGCAAGGGCCGTATATCCGAGGAAAACGTCGGCGAGACGCTGCGCGAAGTGCGCATGGCGCTGCTGGAAGCCGACGTCGCTCTGCCGGTGGTCAAGTCCTTCATCGATGCGGTCAAGGCCAGGGCGCTGGGTGCCGAGGTGGCCAGCAGCCTGTCACCCGGGCAGGAGTTCATCGGCATCCTGCACCGCGAGCTGATCGCGCTGATGGGCGGCGCACGCGAGGGGTTCGAGCTGCGCGCGCAGCCGCCGTTTGTCATTCTGTTAGCTGGCCTGCAGGGCGCCGGCAAGACCACCACCGCCGCCAAGCTCGCGCGCTGGTTGATCGAGGCGCGCGGCAAGAAAGTCCTGCTTGTTAGCACCGACGTGCGCCGCCCGGCCGCGATCCTGCAATTGCAGACACTCGCTGCCCAGGTCGGCGCGGACTTCATGCCCTCGGACAGCAGCCAGGCGCCGGCGCAAATCGCCCGCGCCGCCATCGAGCGCGCGCGCAGCGGCGTGTTCGATGTGCTGATCGTCGATACCGCGGGACGGCTGCACATCGACACCGAATTGATGGCGGAAGTGCGCGAGATCGAAGCCGCGGTCGCGGCGCATGAAAAGCTGTTCGTGGTCGATTCGATGGCGGGCCAGGACGCCGTCAACGCGGCCAAGGCGTTTTCGGAGGCCCTGGACCTCACGGGCGTGATCCTTACCAAGGCGGACGGCGATGCGCGCGGCGGCGCGGCCCTGTCGGTGCGGCAGATTACCGGCAAGCCCATCGTGTTCATGGGTACGGGCGAAAAGCCGGACGCGCTGGAACCCTTCGACCCGGAGCGGGTGGCGTCCCGGATCCTCGGCATGGGCGATGTCCTGGCGCTGGTCGAGCAGGTCAAGTCCCAGGTCAATATGCAGGAGGCCGAGCAGCTGGCCCGCAAGGTCGTCCAGGGCAAGGGCTTTACCTTTGAGGACCTGCGCTCCCAGCTGCAGCAGCTGCAGTCGATGGGGGGTGTCAGCTCGCTGATGGACAAGCTCCCAGGCCAATTAAGTCAAAAAGCGGGGGCCCCGGAGCTCGGTGACCAGGCGGTCCGACGCCAGATTGCGGTGATTGACTCCATGACGCGCCGGGAGCGGCGCCGCCCCGAGGTCATCGACGGGTCCCGCCGGCGGCGCATTGCGGCCGGCGCAGGCGTTCAGGTTCAGGACGTTAACAAGCTGCTGCGCCAGTTCCAGGAGATGCAGCGGATGATGAAGGGCCTGAAGGGCGGCAAGCTGCAGCGGCTGATGCGGTCCTTCAAGGGCGGCATGCCCGGGATGCCGCCAGGCTAGCCACTGAAAGTTTTTCTTCCATCAATTCAAGGTTTTCCGTAGAATCCGCGCTCTTTTTTGACCCTCTTTAACAAGGTTGGCGGGCCCGGATTTATGGTGACTATTCGTTTAACTCGTCGTGGAACTACCAACACGCCTTTCTATCATGTCGTCGTGACCGACAGCCGCAAGCGTCAGGGTGGTCCCGCGCTCGAAATGGTCGGCTATTTCAATCCGACGGCTCGCAAGAACGATATCAAGCTCAAGCTGGATCTGGCGCGCATCGATTTCTGGGTGTCGAAGGGCGCCAAGCTGTCGGATCGCGTCAGCGACCTGGCCAAGAGCTATCGCAAGTCGACAGTGGCAGCGCCGGCCGTGGCCGCCTGATACAGGCAGGCGGAACCTGAAAGAAAACTGGACCGAGCTCGGCCGACTGGGCCGGCCATATGGTCTCAAGGGT
Organism: Gammaproteobacteria bacterium; assembly: GCA_043738315.1. GTDB lineage: Bacteria > Pseudomonadota > Gammaproteobacteria > Steroidobacterales > Steroidobacteraceae > UBA964. Next base: position 20,393 of record JAYUGT010000234.1, on the reverse strand, counting down.
TGGATGCACTGCGAGTCATTCACCGACCCGGAAGAAAATCTGCTGCAATACCGCCGTTGGCGGCTCCGTCTGGCGAATGGCACGGAACGCGACGTCGAGCTGGCCGACAGCCGCAGGCACGGCCAGCGCTGGGTGGTACGGGTGCAGGATGTGACCAACCCCGAGGCGGCGCAGCTGTTAGCTGGCGCAGGGGTCTGGGTGGCGAGGGCGGAGTTGCCGCCGTTAGCCGGCGGAGAGTTTTATCAGGCCGACCTGGTTGGGCTGCGTGTGCTCAACCGCGAGGGCCAGGTGTTAGGCAGGGTGGATCACTTCGTGGATGGTCCGACTAACACGGTGCTGGTGGTGCGTGGCGAACGTGAGCATTGGCTGCCGGTGAGCCCGCAACACCTGCTGAAAGTGGATTTGGCGGCGGGCGAGGTGCTGGTCGATTGGCCGGCCGATTTTTGACGATGAAAATCGCTATCGTCAGTCTGTTTCCGCAGGAGCTGCGCGCAGCCCTGGGCTTTGGGGTGCTGGGCCGCGCGCTTGCCGAGGGGCGGATGCAGGTCGATGTGACCAATCCGCGGGACGGGACGGCCGACGTGCATGGCACGGTGGATGACCGCCCATACGGCGGCGGTCCGGGAATGGTGGGCAAGCCCGAGGTCTGGGCGGCCGCCATCGATCGGGCCGCGGCGCAGCTGCCGGCGGGGTGCCCGAGAGTGTATCTCTCGGCACAGGGCGAGAAGTTCGACGATGCCATGGCGCGCGCGCTGGCGCTGCTGCCGGGCATGGTGTTGGTGGCGGGCCGCTATGAGGGCCTGGACCAGCGGGTGGTTGATTCCAGGATCGACCGCGAGCTGTCGATCGGCGACTATGTGTTGTCCGGTGGCGAGTTTGCGGCCCTGGTGGTGATTGACGCGTTGTCCAGATATTTGCCCGGTGTGCTGGGTAATGCCCGGTCGGCGCAAGAGGACTCGTTCGCAAGCGGGCTCCTGGACTGGCCGCACTACACGCGGCCGCCGGTCTGGGAAGGCCGCGAGGTGCCGGCTGTTCTGCAGGGCGGCGACCATGCGGCGATCAAGCGCTGGCGTTGGCGCGAGGCGTTGCGACGCACGCGCGAACGGCGGCCGGATTTAATGGAGCGGAGTGCTTTCACCGAGGAAGTGCGCCGCATGCTGGAGGAAGACGAAAATGGCTAACATCATTGCTGAAATCGAAAAGAGCCGCATGACGCGGCAGGTGCCGGAGTTCAAGCCGGGCGATACCGTGGTCGTCAACGTCAAGGTCATTGAAGGTGACCGTGAGCGCCTGCAGGCCTATGAGGGCATCGTGATTGCGCGCAGCAACCGCGGCTTCAACTCCTCGTTCACGGTGCGCAAGATTTCGCACGGTGAAGGTGTCGAGCGCACTTTCCAGACACACAGCCCCAGCATTGCCGACATCTCGGTCAAGCGTCGTGGCAACGTGCGCCGCGCCAAGCTCTACTACCTGCGCGATCTCACCGGCAAGGCCGCGCGCATCGAAGAAAAGGTCTGAGGGTACTGCGCGCGTGGCGCTGCGTGCCGGTGTGCTGACGGTCGCGAGGCTGTTTGGCCCCGCTGCGGCGTTGTTGTTAGCACCGGCGGTCGCGTGGACCGCCGGGCCGGATCTGTCCCGCCTGACCTTGCCACCCGGCTTCAGCATCGAGGTCTGGGCGGACGGGCTTGCCAACGCGCGTTCCATGGCGATGGGTGAGCGCGGCACAATTTTTGTCGGCACGCGTACCGCGGGCAATGTCTATGCGGTCAGCACCGGCGCCGATGGCGCCAGGCAGGTGCGCACGCTGCTCAAGGGCCTCAACATGCCTAACGGCGTCGCGTTCCGCGGCGGTGCGCTGTATGTCGGCGAGAATGACCGCATTCGCCGCTACGACGCCATCGAGAACCGGCTCGATTCTCCTCCCGCGCCGGTCGACGTGGCGAGCCTGCCTAACGACAAGTGGCACGGCTGGCGTTACCTTAGCTTTGGCCCGGACGGCAAGCTGTACGTGCCGGTCGGGGCGCCCTGCAATGTCTGCGACCGGGACCGCGAGGACTACGCGACGATCCTGCGCATGGATGCCGATGGCAGCGGTCGCGAAGTGGTTGCGCGCGGCGTGCGCAATTCCGTTGGTTTTACCTGGCACCCGCGCACCCGTGCGCTGTGGTTTACCGACAATGGCCGCGACGAGTTGGGTGACGAGGTGCCGTCCTGCGAACTCAACAAGGTCTCGAGGCTGGGCGAACATTTCGGCTTTCCGTTCTGCCACCAGGGCGACATCGCCGATCCGGAGTTTGGCAAGTTGCGCTCCTGCAGCGCGGCCACCCCGCCGGTGCAGAAGCTGGGCCCGCACGTGGCTCCGTTAGGCCTGAAGTTCTACGGCGGCGCGCAGTTTCCGGCCGAGTATCGCGGCCAATTGCTGATCGCCGAGCATGGCAGCTGGAATCGCAGCGTGCCAATCGGCTACCGCGTCATGCGGGTGAAACTCGCTGGTGATCGCGCGGTCGCCTATGAGCCTTTCATCACCGGCTGGTTGAGCGACGATCGCAAGGTGTCCGGACGACCGGTGGATATCCTGGAACTGGCGGACGGTTCGGTGCTGGTGTCGGATGACGTCGCGGGCGTCATCTACCGTGTTTCCTATCGCAAGCGTTAGCTCGCCTTCCTCAGGTCGGAACAAGAGCAGGAGTTGTCATGGGCGTTTTTCGTTGGATTGGCCACGGGCTGGATTTTCTCCGCAAGACACTGCACCTGATTCTGCTGCTGATCATCTTCGGCTTCATTATTGGCCTGTTAGCCAGGGAGACGCCGAAGATCGCCCTCAAGGGCGCACTGGTGGTCGAACCGCGCGGCCAGATTGTCGAGCAGCTGTCGGGCGACGCGGTGCAGCGCGCCATCCGCGAGGCGCGCGGCGACGCCGCCGATGAGACGCTGCTATGGGACCTGGTCGACGCCATTCGTGCGGCGAAGAATGACAACCGGGTACAGGCCCTGCTGCTGCACCTTGATTTCCTCGCGGGCGGTGGCCAGCCGACCCTCGATGAGCTGACGCGCGCGATCGACGAATTCCGCAGCAGCGGCAAGAAGGTGATCGCGGCTGCCAGCAGCTTCGAGCAGCCGGCCTATTTTGTCGCCGCGCATGCCGATGAAATTTACGTCGACCCGCAGGGTTTCGTGTTGATCGAGGGCTACGGCCGCTACCGGCAGTACTACAAGGCGCTGCTCGACAAGATTGGCGTCGACATGCATGTGTTTCGCGTCGGCGCCTACAAGAGCGCGGTGGAAACCTACACGCGCCAGGACATGTCCGCCGAAGATCGCGAAGAAAGCATGGGGTACCTGGGAGCCTTGTGGTCCAACTATCAAAAGCAGGTCACCGCGGCGCGCAAGCTGCCGGCCGACGCTGTCAGCCAGTATGTGCTGCAGCTTGCTGACCGGGTGACGGCGCAAAAAGGCGATGCCGCCAAGGTTGCGCTGGATGCCAGGCTGGTCACTGGCATCAAGACGTCTGAGGAGGTTGAGCAGCGGCTGATAGAGCTGGTCGGCAAGGATGAGGATCACGACACGCGTTTTGCCGCCATCGATCTGACCGATTACGTGCGGCTGCAAAAAGCCGAAAAAGTTGCGACCAGTGATCGCAACAAGGACAAGCTGGGCATCGTCATTGCGTCGGGCGAAATTCTCGATGGCGAGCAGCCTCCCGGCGCGGTCGGTGGTGAGACCCTGGCCAAGCTGATTCGTGATGCGCGCGAGGATAAAGACGTCAAGGCGCTGGTGCTGCGTATCGACAGTCCCGGCGGCAGCGTGTCGGCGTCGGAGCAGATTCGCCGCGAGCTGCAGGCGTTCCGCAAGACCGGGCGGCCAGTCGTGGTATCGATGGGCGATCTTGCAGCATCAGGCGGCTACTACATCGCCGCGCAGTCCGATGAGATCCTGGCTAACAACGCGACCATCACGGGCTCGATCGGCATCTTCGGCGCGATCCCGACCATCAATCGCACGCTCGACAAGATCGGTGTGGGCGTCGACGGCGTCGCCACCACGCCGCTGGCAGGCCAGATGCGCATCGATCGCCCGCTGGGCGCGGACGTCAGCCGCTTGATCCAGGGCGTGATCGAAAAGGGTTATGCCGACTTTATCGGGCTTGTGGCGGATGGCCGCAAGAAGACGCCCGCCGAGGTCGATGCGATCGCCCAGGGCCGCGTCTGGTCCGGCGGCGACGCCTTGAAGAACGGTCTGGTCGATCGCATCGGCGGGTTTGACGATGCGGTCAAGGCGGCGGCCAAGCGCGCCAAACTGGCCGACGGCAAGTACAAGGTCGACTTCCTTGAGCCAGACATGAGCTTTGCCGAGCAGCTGGCGCAAAAGTTTGAGATGCGCCTGGCCAGGCTGACTGCGGGAGCGATGAGCGAGGACCAGAAACGGCTGGCCCGGCTGACCAAAACGCTGGATCCACTGGCGCGCGAAGCCGATCGCTGGCAGCGACTGTCGGCCCGGGGCGGCCGCTTTGCCTACTGTTTTTGTTCTGTGGACTGACGCAGATTAAGTCACCTGTAATTGTGACGGCGGTCACACTGCCCTGACGCGACGGCGGCTATTGTCCGCCGCCATGAGCGATAACGTCAGGGTTTTGCCTAGGATCAACCCCGAGACCACGGCCAGCGCCGTGTTAGCTGCGGTGCGTGCCGGTGGCCACCTGGTTTTCGACTGGAGTTTCACGACCGATCGCTGCTGCTGGTTCGATCCGCCCGCGGGCAAGGTGTTGGGCCACGCCGCGAGCGCGCTCATCAGCCGCGATGCGCTGCTGGCGCTCGTGCACCCGGATGACCTGCTGTCGGTACGACTCGCGACCGAGGCGCTGCAGCGCGAGCCGGGCACGCCCGTCGCCGTGCAACTGCGCATGCGCGCTGCCGACGGCCAATGGCGCTGGCTTGAATTGCGGGGCTGCCTGCTGCCGCCGGGGCGCTTCGCAGGCTCGCTGCTGGATATTACCGAGCGCAAGCGGCTCGAGAGCCAGCTGGCGATCGGCGCGCTGATGCTGGAATCCATCTACGATGCGGTGCTGGTGACCGGCGCTGACGGCGCAATCCGTTGGGCAAACTCGGCAGCCGCCAATCTGTTAGGCATTCCGATCGCGACGCTGACCGGACGGGCGCTGGCCGAGTTTTCAGCGGACAGCCGCGAGCGTCAGCTCGAGCTCAATCAGGAAATTCGCGATACCGTCGCCCGCTCCGGCTTGTGGCGCGGGCGCGTCAGCAACGTCGCCGCGGGTGGCGATCCATTTGCGGTGGACGCGGCCGTCTGCCGCGTGCAGGGTGATGACGGCGAACTGTGGATTCATATCCGGCGGGACCTGCGCGAACGCATGCAATTGCAGCAGGCGGAACTGGCCGAGGCGCGCACCGAACAGCAGCGGCTGGGAAAACGACTGAATGAGTCACTCAGCCAGGAGCTGACCGCGGCGTCCTTGCTGCTGCGCGGTCTCGGCCGGCAGCTGCCAGTCGATACGTCCGAGCCGGTGATGGAAATCGAACGCATTCTGCGCGACTCGATCTCGCAGTGCCGCCAGCTGGCGCAGGGCATTTCGCCGTTTGTGTTAGGCGAGCATGGCTTTGCGATCGCCATGCAGAGCCTGGGCAAGTGGGCCGAGCAGCAGGGCGCTGACAAGGTCAGCGTGGCGGTCACCCATGTTGCCGGCACGATTGACAGCAATGCGGCCCATCTCGTGCACCGCGTGGCGCAGGAGGTTGTAGCCGAAGTTTGTGCCGCGGAGACGGGTGCCAGCATCGACATCAGGGTTTGGCGGGAAGGCACGCATATTTGGGCTTCGATTGCCGATGATGTCGTGCGCGCCGATGTCGGCAGGACCGAACAGAAAGAACTCATGCTGGCCTACCGCGCCGAATCCCTTGGCGCGACCATCGACACGGTCACACTGGCTAACGGCGGCCGCCGCATTATCCTGCAGATTCCGGACCGCGCCGCGATGACCGATGCGCGCCGTTTCGCCGCCAGCGCCTGAGCGCTCGGAGTTCAGCTCCAGTCGAGAATGATCTTGCCTGAGCGGCCTGAGGCCATGGTCTCGAAGCCCTGCAGATAGTCGCGCAGCGGAAAATGGTGCGTGATGACCGGGCCGATGTTGAGGCCGCTCTGCAGCATGCTCGACATCTTGTACCAGGTTTCGAACATCTCGCGGCCGTATATTCCTTTCAGTGTCAGGCCCTTGAAGATCACCTGGTCCCAGTCGATGGCGGTGTCGCCGGGCGGAATACCTAACATCGCGACGCTGCCGCCGTGATGCATGGTGCGCAGCAGTTCGCGCAGCGCCTGCGGATTGCCCGACATTTCCAGGCCGACGTCGAAGCCCTCCTGCATGCCGAGGTCCTTCATGACCTGATCAAGGGAGTCGCGGGTCACGTTCACGGTGCGGCTTGCGCCCATCTTGGCCGCGAGCTGCAGGCGATAGTCATTGACGTCGGTAATCACTACGTGGCGCGCGCCGACAAAACGCGCGATCGCCACCGCCATGATGCCGATCGGGCCGGCGCCGGTGATGAGCACGTCCTCGCCGACCATGTTGAAAGCCAGCGCCGTATGCGTGGCGTTGCCAAAGGGATCGAGAATCGAGGCCATGTCGTCGCTGATCACGTCCGGCAGCTTGAAGGCATTGCTGGCCGGAATGACCAGGTACTCGGCGAAGCAACCCTGGCAATTGACGCCCACGCCGACCGTGTTGCGGCACAGGTGGCGGCGGCCGGCGCGGCAGTTGCGGCAATGGCCGCAGGTGATGTGTCCCTCGCCGGAAACGCGGTCGCCGATCTCGAAGCCGCGGACCTCGCTGCCCATCTGCACGATGCGGCCGCAGTACTCATGGCCGATCGCCATGGGCAGGCGCAGGGTCTTCTGCGCCCAGGCGTCCCAGTGGTAGATGTGCATGTCGGTGCCGCAAATCGCCGTCTTGACGATCTTGATCAGAATATCGTTAGGTCCCGGCACCGGTTCCGGCAGCTCGCCCATGGCAAGCCCCGGTCCCGCAGTCATCTTGATCAGCGCCTTCATCGGGTTTCCTTCCAGGCCTGCGTAAACGCGCCAATGGCTGTGTCGATGTCGACGTCCGTCAGGGCCGCCGACATCTGGGTCCGGATGCGCGCCAGTCCACGCGGCACTACCGGAAATGAAAATCCAATCACGTACACGCCCAGCTGCAGCAGCCGCTCGGCCATTTTGGCGGCGCGGGTTGCGTCATAGGTCATCACCGGGATGATCGGGTGTTCACCCGGCAACAGCTCCAGTCCCGCCGCTGTCAGTCCGGCGCGAAAGCGCTTCGCGTGCTGTGCCAGCCGCGCGCGCAGCTCGTGCTCAGATTCAACCAGGTCCAGCGCGCGCAGACTCGCGGCAGCAATCGGCGGTGGGATCGAATTGGAGAAGAGGTAGGGTCGGGCGCGTTGCCGCAGCCAGTCGACAACGGGTTTGCGTGCCGCGACATAGCCGCCGCTTGCGCCGCCCAGCGCCTTGCCTAACGTTCCGGTCAGGACGTCGATGCGGCCCATGACCTGGCAGTGTTCATGCGTGCCGCGGCCGTTCGCACCCATGAAGCCCGTGGCATGGGAATCGTCGACCGCAACCTGCGCGCCATACTTGTCGGCGAGGTCGCAGATGTCCCGCAACCTCGCGATGCTGCCGTCCATCGAGAACACGCCATCGGTGACAATCAGGCGCGTGCGCGCGTCCTGCGATTCGCGCAGGCGCTGTTCCAGCTCGGCCATGTCGTTGTTGGCATAACGCAGCCTGCGCGCCTTGCACAGGCGAATGCCGTCGATCACGCTGGCATGATTGAGCGCATCCGAAATGACGGCATCCTGCTCATCGAGAATGGCTTCGAACAGGCCGCCATTGGCATCGAAGCAGGACGAAAACAAGATCGCGTCTTCCATGCCCAGAAAACCCGCGAGCCGTTGTTCCAGCTGCTTGTGCACCGTCTGCGTACCGCAGATGAAACGCACCGACGCCATGCCGTAGCCATGTTTATCGAGCGCCCGGTGGGCGGCCTCGCGCAGCGCCGGGTGGTTGGCGAGGCCGAGGTAGTTGTTAGCGCAGAGGTTGATGACCTCCAGGTCCTGCGTGCGGATCCGGCCGCCCTGGGCGGACTGCAGTACCCGTTCGGGCTTGTACAGGCCCTCGTTACGTAGCTCCTGCAGGGAGGTTGCCAGGCGCGATTCAAGTGGGGTTGTCGGCATCGGCGAATTATACTCTCTGTATGGAAGTCACCACCTCGCGCCAGAATCGGCTCTTTATCGTGCTCGCAGGTTTTTTCCTGACCAACGCGCTGATTGCCGAATTCGTCGGCGTCAAGATTTTTTCGCTGGAGGGAACTCTGGGCATGGCGCCGTTCGAGTGGCACCTGCTGGGTGTCGGCGGCACTCTGAATTTTACCGCGGGTGTACTGCTGTGGCCTTTCGTCTTCATCCTGACGGATGTCATCAATGAATACTTTGGCGTGCGCGGCGTGCGCCTCATTTCATGGATTGCCGTGGTGTTCATTTGTTATGCGTTTCTGGCCGCCTATGTATCGATCGGGCTGACTCCCGCCGGTTTCTGGGTCGAGGCCAACAAAGGGCTGGGGGTGCCAGACATCCAGAAGTCCTATGCGCAGATCTTCGGACAGGGACTATGGACCATCGGCGGCTCGGTGCTGGCGTTTCTGATCGGCCAGATGGTCGACGTGCTGGTGTTCCATCGCATCCGGCGGGCGACCGGGGAGCAGATGATGTGGTTGCGCGCCACCGCCTCGACCGCGGTCTCGCAACTGCTGGACAGTTTTGTGGTGCTGTATGTGGCCTTTGTGTTAGGTCCGCAGCACTGGCCGATTCCGCAGTTCCTCGCGGTCGGCACCGTCAACTACATCTACAAGATGCTGGCGGCGATCGTACTGATCCCGTTGTTGTACGTGGCGCATCGCGCGATCGACAGCTATCTGGGCCACCGCGAAGCCGAGCGGCTGCGCGCCGCAGCCGCAGCCGATTAGTTGAGCAACGCCGCCAGGCGGCGGCGCGCGGCTGCGACATCCGGATGGTCGGGTGGCACCAGCTCAAAGACCCGCAACAGGTCGGTGCGGCCCTCGGCGCGTGCGAAGCGTCCCTGGGCCGCCATGTGCGCTAACAAAACCTGCATGGCTGAGGCGTGATCGCCTGCCAGCAGGGCGCGCGCGGCGGTGACCCGCACTGCCATGTCTGGCGAGCCTGTGCTGTCGACCTGTGCCAGCGCGACAAAGTGCGCCCGGGCATACAGCATCCGGACCTTGTCACTGACCTGTTTGTCGGCCGGCAGCTTGTCGAGGACCTGCGTGGCGGCGAGCGCATCGCCTGCTTCGAGCAGCGCGCCCGCAATGACCACCGGATCGTCTGCGGCCGGTGCAAGGTACGGCGCTAACAACTCACGGATGCGGCTAGCCGGCTGGACGCCGACGAATTCGGCGACCACCTTGCCGTGGTGAAACAGCTTGACCGCGGGGATGCTGCGAATCTGGAAGGCCTGCGCCAGTGCCGGTTGTTCGTCGGTATTGAGCTTGACGATGGCCACCTGTTCGCCGAATTCGCCGGCCAGCTGTTCGAGAATGGGGCTCAGCATGCGGCAGGGCCCGCACCAGGGCGCCCAGAAATCGACCAGGACCGGCCTGGTTTTTGAAGCTGTCAGGACCGTGGTTTCGAAGTCCTGTTCGGTGACGGCGCGCATGGTTGGTATCTCGTTCGGCGGTGCTCGAGCAACTATGGAATAGTGCGGTCCGGGAAGCCAATTTCAAGTAGGCCGCTCGGTCACGCGCCGCGTATACTCAGTGGCGCGTGAACTCCCTCAGCGTTTTCGATATTTTCAAGATCGGCATCGGGCCATCGAGCTCCCATACCATGGGGCCGATGCGGGCCGCGCGCGCCTTTGCCATCCGCCTGCGCGAGGCGGGCCTGCTGCCGCGGACGCACGCGGTGGTGACCCGGTTGTACGGTTCACTGGCTCTCACCGGCCGGGGTCACGGCACCGACCGCGCGATCATTCTCGGCCTGGAAGGCGCTGACCCGGAAAGCATCGATCCGGACAGCTGCGAGTCCAGGCTCGCGGCCGTCAGGACCAGTCAGCAGCTGTCGTTGTTAGGTGAGAAGACCGTCCATTTTGACGAGCCGATGCAGCTGCTGTTCCTGCGCGAGGAGAGACTCGACTTCCACACCAACGGCATGCGCTTTTCCGCCTTTGACTCCGATGCTCAGTTGTTAGTAGAGGCGGACTACTATTCGGTGGGCGGGGGTTTTGTCGTGCAGGGTCCGGGTCAGCCCGCGGAAGCGCTGGCAGCATCGCGACCGGTGCCCTGGCCCTTCGAAACCGGCGACCAGCTGTTAGCTTTGAGTCGTGAGCATGGCCTTGAAATACACGAACTCGTCATGGCCAATGAGCTGGCCAATGCCGAACGCGCGACGGTGGACGCGCGGCTCGATGCGATCTGGGCGGTCATGCAGGCCACGGTGGAGCGGGGCTTTCGGCAACAGGGGATCCTGCCGGGCGGATTGAAGGTACGCCGCCGGGCGCCGCGTCTGCACCGGCAGCTGCTGGAAAGCAGCGGCTCGCGCCCGCTCGAGGCCATGGACTGGACCAATGCCTGGGCGCTGGCGGTCAACGAGGAAAACGCCGCAGGCGGGCGCGTGGTCACTGCGCCGACCAATGGCGCGGCAGGTATTGTCCCGGCGGTGCTGCATTACTACCGCCGCTTTGAGCCGGGCGCGAGCGATGCCGGCATCCGGCGCTTCCTGCTAGTCGCCGGCGCGATCGGCATGCTTTACAAGAGCAGGGCGTCTTTGTCGGGCGCCGAAATGGGCTGCCAGGGCGAAGTGGGCGTAGCCTGCTCGATGGCGGCCGGGGGCCTGGTCGCGGCGCTGAACGGCACCAGCGAGCAGATCGAGAACGCCGCGGAAATTGGCATGGAACACAACCTGGGCCTGACCTGCGATCCGGTGGGCGGGTTGGTACAGATCCCCTGCATCGAGCGCAACGCCATGGGCTCCGTCAAGGCGATCAACGCCGCGCGCCTGGCGCTGCGCGGTGACGGTTCCCACAAGGTGACGCTGGACCAGGTCATCACGACCATGCGGCAGACCGGCGAAGACATGCTGACCCGCTATAAGGAAACGTCCCAGGGCGGTCTCGCGGTCAACGTTCCCGAGTGTTAGTCGCGCGGGTGTTCGCGCGCCGCTTCGCAGTGCGCTCTCAGCACCACGCCCGGCGCCAGCTCGCGCCACTCGGCGATTTCCAGATCTAACGTGACAATGGTGCTCGGCGTAAAGTCAGCCACAACCTGGTCGGGCAGCAGCCAATGCGCAAAATTGCTGACACCGGGGTTGTGTCCGACCAGCACGACCTTGTCAGCTGCCGGCGGAAGTTCCCGTGCGACCAGCAGCCAGCCGGCGACGTCGGCCTGGTAGAGACGCGGGTCCACCGCGATCGCCGCTTCGTCCAGATTGAAGGCCTGCGCCAGGCAGCGTGCTGTCTCCAGGGCTCGGACCGCCGAACTGGTGACAATCAGCTGCGGTTGCCAGGAATGCCGCAGCAGGCGGTGGGCGACAGCCGTAACCTCGATCCAGCCCCGCCGTGACAGCGGGCGCGCGTGGTCTGTCGCCTCAGATTCGAAAGGCGCGGCATGGCCATGACGTGCAAGGGCGAGTTGCTTCACCGCGCGCCACTACATCATGCCGGTCTGCAGGCGCGCGGCTTCGCTCATCATGGATTGATTCCAGGGCGGGTCGAAGACCAGTTCCACGGCGACCTTGGCTACCGTCGGAATGATCTGCAGTTTCTCCTGCACGTCCTGCACCAGCACATCGCCCATGCCGCAGCCCGGTGCCGTCAGCGTCATCTTGACATCGATGTCACGCTTGCCGTCCTTGTTAGCCGCGACGTCGCAACTGTAGACCAGGCCGAGTTCGACGATGTTGATCGGAATCTCCGGATCGTAGCAGCTCTTCATCTGCTCCCAGGCCAGTTTGCGGACATCTTCTTCTGTGGCATCAGGCGGGAGTTCGGGCGGCTTGACGACCTCCTTGCCAATGGCGTCCGCGTCTTCGCCGGCGAGACGAAACAGGTTGCCTTCGATGTACAGCGTGAAACTGCCGCCTAACGACTGGGTGATGTAACCCGACTGGCCCGCCTTCAGGTTGACTTCGACGCCAGCCGGCACGATGACGGCCCTGGCCTCGCGCTGCATGGTGAATGGCTCGTTATCGGAGGTGCGCATGGCTCACTCGGTGGAAACGGTTGCCGGGCGGCTGGACAGCGCGGCGTGCAGCGTGTGCCAGCACAGCGACGCGCATTTCACCCGCGCCGGGAACTCGCGCACGCCCGACAAGGCCGCGAGCTTGCCGAGATCGCGGGTCGGCTGGTAGTCGTGCTCGGTGAGCAGCCGATGGATGTCGCGATACATCGCGTCAACCTCATCGAGCGCCTTGCCCTTGACGGCCTCGCTCATCAGCGACGCGGACGCGACCGAAATCGCGCAGCCCTGGCCGTCGAAGCGCAGATCATTGAGCCGCGTCGCATCCTTGCGCACCGTGATATTCAGGCGGTCGCCACACAGCGGGTTGTGACCATCGGCGGCGGCGTCCGCGGGATCCAGCCGTCCAAAATTCCGCGGCTGGCGATTGTGGTCGAGAATCACGTCCCGATACAGTTCCTTGAGGTCCATCAGCCGAATACCTCGCGCGCCCGCTGCAGCGCTCCTAACAACTGCTCGATGTCGTCGTCACCGCTGTAGCAGCCGAGGCTGGCGCGGGCGGTCCCTGGCAGGCCCAGGAAGTCCATCAGCGGCATCGTGCAATGATGTCCGGTGCGGATCGCCACGCCCTCGGCGTCCAGGATGGTGCCGAGATCATGCGGATGAATGTTCAGCAGCGTGAAGGAAATGACTCCGGCCTTGTGCGCAGCCGTGCCCACGATCGTCAGCCCCGGAACCGCGGCCAGCGCGCGCGTCGCGCGAGTGAGCAAGCCATGCTCGTAGGCCGCAAGCGCCGGGAGGCCGAGCGTTGCCAGGAAATCCATGGCGGCACCCAGCCCGATCGCGCCCGAGATGTTAGGCGTGCCGGCTTCAAATTTGGCCGGCAGGTCCGCATAGGTGCTGCGCGCAAAACTCACGGTGCGAATCATCTCGCCGCCGCCCTGCCACGGCGGCATGGACTCGAGCAGCTGTTCCCGGCCCCACAACAGGCCGATGCCGGTCGGCCCATACATCTTGTGGCCCGAAAATGCGTAGAAATCGCAACCCAGGTCCTGCACGTCGATGGCCTGGTGCGGCGCCGCCTGCGCGCCATCCACCAGGCACAGGGCGCCAGCGTCATGCGCAAGCGCACACAGCTCGCGTACCGGCAGCACGGTGCCTAACGCGTTTGAGACATGCGTGAAAGCGGCCAGACGGGTCCTTGGGCCCAGCAGTGAGCGGAAACTGTCGAGCGGCAATTCGCCCGCCGGCGTGATTGGCGCGACCCTGAGGTTGGCCCCGGTGCGCTCGCACAGCATCTGCCACGGCACGATGTTGGAATGATGTTCCAGCGTCGTGATCAGTACCTCATCGCCGCTGCGGAGGTTGGCGTTGCCCCAGCTGTTAGCAACCAGGTTGACGGATTCGGTGGTGCCGCGTGTGAAAATGATTTCATGGTTGCTGCGCGCGTTGACGAACTGCCGGGCGCGTTCCCGCGCAGCTTCCATCATTTCGGTGGCTTGCTGGCTCAGCGTATGCACGCCGCGGTGGACGTTGGCGTGGCTGGTGCGCTCGTAATGGTCCACGGCCTGCAACACGGCCAGCGGCCGTTGCGAGGACGCGCCGCTGTCCAGGTACGCGAGCCGCTTGCCGTTGACGCGCTTCGCCAGGATCGGGAACTGCGCGCGCACGTCCGCGAGATTGTAGTGGCTTGATCTGTCGGCCGCGGCATTCATGGGGCAAGCTCCGTCAGCAGGGGATCTCCCAGCCGGGCTAACAACTGTGCCTCGAGCCGGGTCCGCAGTCCGGCAGGCTGCAGCTGCGAGATGACATCCTGCAGGAAAGCCCACTTGAGCAGGCTCTGCGCAGCAGCCGGTTCCAGGCCGCGGGACAGCAGGTAAAAGAGCATTTGCGGATCCAGCGTGCCCACCGTCGCGCCATGCGAGGCCTGCACCGCGTCAGTCAGGATTTCCAGCTGCGGCCTGGCGACAGCCTCCGCCTCGCGACCCGCGATCAGACTGCGCAGCGATTGGCGTGTGTCGGTGTTGAGCGCGGTTGGCATGACGCGGTTATGGCCGGTGAACGCGACGCGCGCGCGTCCGGCAGCCAGGCCGCGAAATACCTCGGTTGATCTGACGCGAACGCCGCGATGGTCAATGAGCACATGCTGGTCCAGCTGCTGATTGCCATCGCCGAGTGCGACGCTGTTGAACTGCAGTTGCGCGCCGGCGCCATCCAGCGATGCCACGACGGTGCTGCGCAACCCGGCGTTGCCAGGCGCAACCTGCAGCAGGCTGACGTTGGAGTTCTCGGCCTGTTGCAGCCGCACCGTTTCCAGGTGGCGCGCGTCGGCTGCAGATACTAACAGACGGGTCCAGTGCAACTCCGACGCGCTGTGTACTGCGGTATCGACCACGTGGTTGGCGAATGCTGCGACCCCCTTGCCGGCCACGTGCTCTTCGACTATCTCGGCGCGGCAAGCAGCCGCGACCGTGATGCGCAGCGTTGTGGGTGACGGGCCATCGCGCCCCGCAGCGGTGGTGATAAACACCACGTGCACACGGGAGCCTGTCCTGGCGTCCAGGACCAGTTGCACCGGATGAGCGGTCAGCAGCCGTCCGAGAAGTGCAAAGCTGTTGTTCGCGAGCGATCTTGCGGCATCGCCATTCGTGACCGCATCCAGGCCTCGCAGGCCGTCCACGACCGTAGCCGGGGCCAGTGCCGGCGCACTGCTCGAAAGCGCGGCGTCGACCATGCCGTTGACGATGACCAGGCGCGCAAAGCTCGGCAGTACCGGCGGCAACAGTTCCGCGAGACTCCCCGAATCGGCGGCGGGCAGGGACGGCGCAGCTGGCGCCCAGCTCAGGCGCTCCATGCCGCGAATAGGCGCATAGCGCCAGGCTTCGTCCCGCGGGCCCGGCAGGCCCTGGGCGAGTGCGCTGGCAAGACTTGCTTCCCGCCAGGCGGCGAGGGCGGCGTCCCCGGTTACCCGCTCGGCAAGCGCTTTTTGGATTTGCTCAAACATGGCGCGCTGCCGTTCAGGCTGCCTGGCCTGTCAGCCAGTCGTAGCCGCGCTTTTCCAGCTCGAGGGCCAGCTCGCGCCCGCCGGTCCGAAGGATACGTCCGCGGGCCAGCACGTGCACGAAATCCGGAGCGACATGATCTAACAGACGCTGGTAGTGGGTAATCAGCACGAATGCACGCTGCGCACTGCGCAACGTTTCGATGCCGTGCGCGACCACCTTCAGCGCATCGATATCCAGGCCCGAATCGGTTTCATCCAGCAGCGCCAGTTTCGGCTCCAGCACCAGCATCTGCAGGATTTCATTGCGTTTTTTTTCGCCGCCGCTGAAGCCCTCGTTGACGCCGCGGCTCAGGAAGGCCTCGTCCATCTGCATCAGCTTCATGCGCGAGCGCACCACCGTGAGGAAGTCGAATGCGTCAACTTCCGGCTCGCCGTGCTGCTTGCGCTTGGCATTCAGCGCCGCCTTGAGCAGATAAGCGTTGTTGACGCCCGGGATTTCGACCGGATACTGAAAGCCGAGAAACAGCCCGGCGCGCGCCCGCGCCTCGGGCGCCAGAGCTAACAAGTCCTGGCCTTCAAACTGCACGCTGCCGCGCGTGACTTCGTAGCCGGGCCGGCCGGCCAGCACATAGGACAGCGTGCTCTTGCCCGAGCCGTTAGGTCCCATGATGGCATGTACTTCGCCGGCCTTGACCTCGAGGTCCAGGCCGTTCAGTACCCTGGTGCCGCCAACAGTGGCGTGCAGATCCTTGATCGACAACATCAGCCTACGGCTCCTTCCAGACTCACCGCCAGCAGGTTTTGCGCCTCGACGGCAAATTCCATTGGCAGTTCCTTGAACACACTCTTGCAGAATCCATTGACGATCATGTTGACCGCGTCTTCGCGGTCCACGCCGCGCTGCAGGCAGTAGAACAGCTGTTCTTCACTGATGCGCGAAGTGCTCGCTTCGTGCTCGACCACCGCGTCCGGGTTCTTCACTTCCACGTACGGGAAAGTGTGCGCGCCGCACTGGTTGCCCATCAGCAGCGAGTCGCATTGCGTGAAGTTGCGCGCGCCGGTGGCGCTGGCCTGGATCTTCACCAGGCCGCGATAGGTGTTCTGGCCGTGGCCCGCCGAAATGCCCTTGGAAACGATCGTGCTGCGCGTGTTAGCACCGATATGGATCATCTTGGTGCCGGTGTCAGCCTGCTGGTAGTGATTGGCAAGGGCGACGGAATAAAATTCGCCGACCGAGTTCTCGCCGCGCAGCACGCAGCTCGGATATTTCCAGGTGATGGCCGAGCCGGTTTCCACCTGCGTCCAGGAAATCCGCGAATTGCGGCCGCGGCAGTCGCCGCGCTTGGTGACGAAGTTGTAGATGCCGCCGACGCCGTTCTCGTCGCCCGGATACCAGTTCTGCACCGTCGAATACTTGATCTGCGCATCGTCCTCGGCGATCAATTCGACCACCGCGGCATGCAACTGGTTTTCATCGCGCATCGGCGCGGTGCAGCCTTCCAGGTAGCTGACATGGCTGCCGGCGTCGGCAATGATCAGTGTGCGTTCGAACTGCCCGGTTTTCGCCGCGTTGATGCGGAAATAGGTTGACAGTTCCATCGGGCAGCGCACGCCCTTCGGGATATAGACGAACGAACCGTCGGAGAACACCGCGGAATTGAGCGCCGCGAAAAAATTGTCGCCGATCGGTACCACTGAGCCGAGGTAGCGCTCCAGCAATTCCGGATGCGAATGCACGGCTTCCGAAAAAGGACAAAAAACCACGCCGGCCTTGGCGAGGCGGTCCTTGAAGGTGGTGGCCACCGAGACACTGTCAAACACGGCATCGACGGCGACGCCCGCGAGTCGCGCGCGTTCGTGCAGCGGCACGCCAAGCTTTTCGTACGTGGCGAGCAGCTTGGGGTCGACGTCGGCGAGACTCTTTGGCCCGTCGGTGTTCGACTTGGGCGCCGAGTAATAGGAAATGGCCTGGTAGTCGATCGGCACATGATGCACGCGTGCCCACTTGGGTTCGCGCATCTTGAGCCAGCGATCAAACGCCTTGAGGCGCCAATCCGTCAGGAACTGCGGTTCGCCTTTCTTGCGGGAAATGGCGCGTACCACGTCGTGATCCAGTCCCGGCGGCAGGCTGTCGGATTCAATATCGGTAACGAAGCCGTGTCGATAGGGTTGCGCGACCGCCTGGTCGATGGCATTGGGTTCACTCATACGCGCAAACCTGACGGCAGGCGTTCGAGCGGCTGCGCCTTGTGTTCGAGGCCTGCCAGCTGTGCGAGGCTAACATCGTAGAGCGAGCGCCGGATCGCCAGGTTGACCTTTTGCCATGAACGGCCAACGCGGCAGGAGTTTTCAATGTCGCAATGGCCCGATCCGGCAGCGCAATCTGTTAGCGCGAGCGGACCTTCGAGCGCATCGAGAATCGCCGCGGCGCTGATGTCGTTGGCAGGCTTTGCGAGGCGATAGCCGCCGTGGACGCCACGGCTGGATAACACCAGTCCCGAGCGGTGCAACTGCTTGAGGATCTTGCTGACGGTGGCGGCGCCCAGCCGCGTTTGCTGGGCCAGGCTGGTGGCCGTATGGCGCGTTTCAGGCTCGCAGGCCAGCGTGGCCAGGAGCACCGTCGCATAGTCGGTCAGGCGGCTAATCCGGAGCATGCGGGCTATTATAAAACATTGGGTACCATTTTGGTCCTGTTTTGGGCATTTGCTATAATTAATGGCTACTTACCGGTCAGGACAGCCTCAGGAGATTGCCGTAATGAATCGCAGTGAACTCGAGCAGATCGCCAACGCCATGGTCGCCAGGGGCCGGGGCATCCTCGCCGCCGATGAGAGCTCCGGTACCATCAAGAAGCGTTTTGACAATATCCAGCTTGAGTCTACGGAGGAGCATCGCCGCAACTATCGCGAAATGCTGTTCACCGCGCCTGGCATCGCCAGCACCATCAGCGGCGTCATCTTCTACGACGAAACCCTGCGACAGAAGACCGCCGCCGGCGTGCCTTTTCCGCAGCACCTGACCCAGCTCGGCATCGTGCCGGGAATCAAGGTGGATGCGGGTGCGAAGCCGCTGGCCGGGTTCCCGAACGAGACCATCACCGAAGGCCTCGACGGGCTGCGCGAGCGGCTGGTCGAATACCACAGGCTCGGCGCCCGCTTCGCCAAGTGGCGCGCGGTTATCGACATCGCGGATGGCGTCCCCTCGCGCTTCGCGATCGAGGCGAATGCCCACGCGCTGGCGCGTTACGCCGCGCTCTGCCAGGAACAAAACATCGTGCCGATTGTCGAACCCGAAGTCCTGATGGATGGCGGCCACACGATCGAGCGCTGCGAGCAGGTGACCGACGAGGTGTTGTGCGAGGTTTTCCAGCAGCTCGCCGCGCATCGCATCCATCTCGAAGGCATGGTTCTCAAACCTAACATGGTGATCTCGGGCAAGAAATGCGCCACGCGTGCCACGCCGGAACAAGTTGCCGCCGCGACCGTGCGCTGCCTGCGCCGCTGGGTGCCGTCGGCCGTGCCCGGTATCGCGTTTCTGTCGGGCGGGCAGAGCGTCGCGGATGCGACGCTGCATCTTTCGCTGATGAATCGCCAGCCGCTGCCCTGGAAGCTGACCTTCAGCTATGGCCGCGCCCTGCAGGACACGGCGCTCAAGGCCTGGGGCGGCAAGCCCGCAAATTTCGCAGCCGGCCAGCGCGAGCTCAGCAAACGCGCCCGGCTCAACGGCCTGGCTGCGACCGGCGCCTACACGGCGGACATGGAGAGCCAGGCTGCCTAACAACGCAGCGGCTGCCGCCACCGTGAACATGCCTGAGGACGCACTGCTGACGGTGCGCGATGTGCATTACGCGATCGGCGGGCGCCCGATTTTCGCGGGCCTGAGCCTGTCGGCGCAGCGCGGCAAGATCACCGCAATCATGGGTCCTAGCGGCACGGGCAAGACCACGCTGCTGCGCCTGCTGACCGGCCAGGTCTACCCGGATTCTGGCGAAATTCGCGTGTTTGGCCAGGATCCCGCGACGCTGAAGCGCAAGCCGCTGTACCAGCTGCGGCGGCGCATGGGCATGTTGTTCCAGAATGGCGCGCTGCTGACTGATCTGGACGTTTTTGAAAATGTCGCGTTTCCATTGCGGGAACACTCGAAGCTCAGCGAGAGTGAAATTACGGCACGCGTGTTAGGCAAGCTGCAGTCGGTGGGCCTGCGGGAAGCGGCGCAGTTGATGCCTGCGGAGTTGTCCGGCGGCATGGCGCGGCGCGTGGCGCTGGCACGAGCAATCGCAACCGAGCCGGAGCTGCTGATCTATGACGAGCCGTTTGTCGGCCTCGACCCCATTTCCATGGGAGTGATCCTGCGTTTGATCGAGGAAATCAACGCGGGCGGCGGCGTGACCAGCCTGATCGTGTCGCACGATGTCGAGGAACTGGCGAAGATTTCCGATTACACCTACCTGTTGTCGGGCGGTAAGGTGGTTGCCGAAGGCACGCCAGAACAAATGACCCGCAGCAGCGACGAAATCGTGCGCCAGTTCATAGGCGGGCTGGCCGATGGTCCCGTGCCTTTCCACTACACGGAGTCCGGCAAGTGATCGCTGCCTTGCGGAAAATCGGCGCGATCGGCTTGTTTTTTGGCCGCATTCTCGCCGGCATTGTTCCGGCACTGGCGCGCCCGCGGCTGATCGTTCACCAGGTTTATAACGCGGGCGCGCGTTCGCTGATCATCATCATGCTTTCCGGCCTGTTCGTCGGCATGGTGTTAGGCCTGCAGGGCTTCGACCTGTTGCAACGGATCGGTTCCGAGGAAGTTCTCGGCATCGGCATTGCGCTCGCGCTGCTGAAGGAACTGGGTCCGGTCATGACCGCGCTGCTGTTTGCCGGTCGAGCGGGCACCGCGCTGGCATCGGAAATCGGCCTGATGCGGGCCACCGATCAACTGACCGCCATGGAGATGATGGCGGTCGATCCGGTGCATCGCATCGTCGTGCCACGTTTTCTGGGCGGACTAATCGCCGTGCCGCTGTTGGTCGCGATATTCAATGTGATCGGCCTGTACGGCGCGCAATTGATCGCGGTCCAGCAAATGGGCATCGACGCCGGGTCATTCTGGGGCCAGACCCAGAGCGCGGTGAAACTCGATGACGTCATT
>JAYUGT010000233.1:0-8694 GCA_043738315.1 Gammaproteobacteria bacterium | reverse complement strand
GGTGGCGCGCCAGCTCAGCCTGCAACCACCGGCGCATGGCCGCCAGCCAGCCGAGCTTGTATTGGTACTTTTCGGATTCGACCGTCTGGCCGTTAGGCACGTAAAGATTGACGATGCGCAGCTCGCCGCAGGTGACTGCGATGACGCGCCGCTGCGGATCCTCGAAGCCACTGATGTCGGTTGTCACCTCTGCCAGTGGCTGGCGCGCCAGCACCGCCACGCCGTTATAGGTCTTCTGGCCACTGGCACGCACCTGCCAGCCAAGCGCGGCCAGCTCGGCGTTCGGAAAGTCGTTGTCTGTCAGCTTGGTTTCCTGCAGCGCGATGGCATCGACCGGGTTGGCGGCCAGCCACTCCGTGAGCTGCGGCAGGCGTACCCGCAGCGAGTTGACGTTCCAGGTGCCAATGGTAAACGGCATGTGCCGTTATGATGCCATGCCGTGCTGACGCAGCAAGGGCGCGATGTCGGGCTTGCGCCCGCGAAACTCGATAAACGCTTCGAGGGGATCGCGGCTGCCGCCGCGTGACAGGATCGAATCAAGAAATCGTTGCGCGGTCTGGTCGTTGAAAACGCCGGACTCCTCGAATGCCGCGAACGCGTCTGCGGCCAGCACTTCTGCCCACTTGTAGCTGTAATAGCCCGCGGCGTAACCGCCGGCAAAGATGTGGCTGAAGCTGTGCGGGAAGCGATTCCAGTCCGGCGGCTGGATGATCGCGATCCGGCTGCGTACGTCGTTGAGCGTTTCCAGCACGCGTGCGCCGCGCGCCGGATCGTATTCCGCATGCAGGCGGAAATCGAACAGCGCGAACTCCAGCTGCCGCAGGGTTGCAAGTCCGGCATGGAAGCAGCGGGTGCCGATCAATTGCAGCTGCGTTGCTGCCGGCAGCGGCGCGCCGCTTTGCCAGTGCGACGCGAGCTGCTGCAGCACTTCTGGCTGCCACGCGAAATTCTCGAGAAACTGGCTGGGCAACTCCACCGCGTCCCAGGCGACGCCGTTGATACCGGCAATGCTCGGATAGTCGACGCTTGTTAGCATGTGATGCAGCCCGTGCCCGAACTCGTGAAACAGCGTGACGACATCGTCGTGTGTCAGCAGCGCGGGGTGACCGTCCGCGGGCGGCAGGAAATTGCAGACCAGGTAGGCGACCGGCCGGACGCTATTGCCCCCGAAGACCATCCGGCCGCGGCATTCATCCATCCATGCGCCGCTGCGCTTGTCGCTGCGCGCGTACAGATCGAGGTAGAAGCTGCCAACCGGCGCGCCGGCCGCGTTTTCGATGTCGAACAAGCGTGCGTCCGGGTGCCAGGTTGGCGCATTCTGGCGTTCCCGGATGCTGATCTTGAACAGCCGCCCTACCAGTCCGAACAGGCCCTGCAGCACGCGCGGCAGCGGGAAGTAAGGGCGCAGTTCTTCCTGCGATACCGAAAACAGCTTGCGCTGCAGCTTCTCGGCCCAGAAGCTCACATCCCAGGGCGCGAGTTTCTGTACGCCGGCGAATTTTGTCAGCTCTGCCAGTTCGCGCTCCGCCGCGGGGCGCGCCGCGGCCCCAAGCTGGTCCAGCAACTCGCGCACGTCGGCGGGATTGCGGGCCATGCGGGTGGCGAGCGCCAGTTCGGCGAAATTGGCGAAATCCAGCAGCCGCGCCGCTTCGTGCCGCAGCGCCAGGATTTTCTCCATGAGCGGCCCGTTATCCCAGCGACCCGCGTTAGGTCCGCGATCCGATGCGCGGGTCGACCAGGCCTGGTAGAACGCCTGGCGCAACTGCGCCGATTCCGCGTCAGTCAGAACCGCGACGTAGGTTGGCTGGTCGAGGCCCAGCAGCCAGCCTTGCTGGCCAGCTTCGCGGGCACGCTTTTCGGCCTGCGCGATGATGGAGTCGTTGAGCCCGGCGAGCATGGCGTGATCGCTGACCGGGTAAGTCCAGGCCTTGGTTGCATCCAGCACATTTTCTTCGAACTTGGCGCCGAGTTGCGTCAGCTCGGTCATGATTTCCTTGTAGCGCTGCTTGCGCTCGCGTGGCAGTGCAACGCCGGCCAGCCGGAAATCGCGCAACGCGAGTTCCAGCAGGCGCCGCTGGGCGGCCGTCAGGCTTGCGCTTTCCTGCTCGGCCACGCGCGCATAGGCGCGATACAGCGGCTCGCTCTGCGCCAGGTCCGTCTGGAAATCCGACAGCAGCGGCAGACACAGGTTGTAGCTGTCGCGCAGCGCCGGGGAATTGACCACGGAGTTCAGATGGCTAACAGGAGACCAGGTGCGCGCTAGCCGATGTTGCATGGCCTCCAGCGGCTCGACCACGCTGGCGAACGACGGTTTTGATACCAGGGTGAGGGCCGCAATCTGCTCGCGATGGGCGTCCAGAACCCTGCGCAGTGCCGGCTCCACGTGCTCGGGAGTGATCGCGCCGAATTTTGGCAGCTCGCTGTCGGCCAGCAGGGGATTTTCCATAGCCGCCATTTTAGCAGTCGGTGCTGCGGTACCATTTGGCGCATGGATACACACGATTTGATAGTGATCGGGGGCGGCAGCGCGGGCCTGGCCTGTGCGCAGCGCGCGGCTGAATATGGGGCACGCGTCATGCTCGCGGAGTCGGCGCGTCTCGGTGGCACCTGCGTCAATGTTGGCTGCGTGCCGAAGAAGATCATGTGGAACACGGCGCAGATCGCGCACGCGCTGCACGATGCAGCTGATTACGGCTTTGATGTTGTGGCTGGGGGTCACGACTGGGGCCGGCTGAAACAGCAGCGCGATGCCTATGTAGTGCGCCTGAATGGCATCTATGAGCAGAATCTCGCGCGGCGCAAGGTCGATTGGCGCGCAGCGCACGCCGAGTTTGTCAGTGCGCGGCAGGTTCGCATCGGCGCCGAGGTTTTCAGTGCGCCGAAGATCGTGATTGCCACGGGCGGCCGGCCAATGGTGCCGGCGCTGCCCGGCGCGGAGCGCGGCATTACCTCGGATGGGTTTTTCGAACTGGCGGCTCGGCCCGACAGCATTGCAATTGTCGGTGGCGGCTATATCGCGGTCGAAATCGCCGGGATTTTCGCGGCGCTCGGGACCAGGGTGACGCTGGTGGTGCGCGGCGCAGCGCCGCTCCGCGGCTTCGACAGTATGTTAGGTACGGCTTTGCTGCAGGCACTGTGTGACGAAGGTGTCGAGGTGCTGACCGGGGCAGTGCCGGTGGCGCTCCAGGCGCCCGACAGATCGTTGCGCCTTGCGGACGGCCGTGTGTTAGGTCCGTTCGCGGCGGTGCTTTGGGCAATTGGCCGTCAGCCGAATCTTGAGGGCCTGGGAATCGAGCGTGCCGGCCTGGCAGGCGACGCGCTCGGCGCGCTGGCCGTGGACAAGTACCAGGAAACCCAGGTGCCGGGCATCTATGCGATTGGCGACGTCACCGGGCGCGCGTTGCTGACGCCGGTCGCGATTGCCGCCGGCCGCCGGCTGTCCGACCGGGAATTCGGCGGCATGGCAGGCCGGCATCTCGACTACGAGAATATCCCAACGGTGATCTTCAGCCACCCGCCGATCGGCACCGTGGGCCTGAGCGAAGAAGCCGCGCGCGCCGCTTATGGCCAGGACGTCAGGACCTATCAGGCCTCGTTCGTGCCGCTGTATCACGCGATGACCCGCCGCAAGGTCCGGGTGCAGATGAAACTGGTGGTGACCGGGCCGGACGAAAAAATCATCGGCCTGCACGCGATCGGTGTCGGCGCGGACGAAATGCTGCAGGGATTCGCGGTCGCCGTGCGTATGGGCGCCAGCAAGCGCGATTTCGACGATACGGTTGCGATTCACCCGACCAGCGCCGAAGAGATGGTGACGATGCGTTAGGAGTTGTGTTCCAGCAGCACCGCGAGCACCGGCGCGGTTTCGGGCCGCACGCCGCGCCACAGCAGGAAACTCTCCGCCGCCTGTTCGACCAGCAGGCCCCAGCCCTGGTAAACCTCGCGGCAGCCGCGCGCAATGGCCCAGTCGCAGAACAGCGTCTGCGATTTGCTGTAACTCATGTCATAGCAGATCGTTTCCGGGTCGAGCGCCGTTGGCAGCAACTGCGGCAGCTCGCCGCGCAGGCCCGCAGACGTCGCGTTGATTATCAGATCGAACGGCGGGCCGGCGGCGACATCTTCATAGCCGCAACCGCGCAGCGATCCGTGGGCACGAAAGGTCTCGGCCAGGAGCTGCGCACGGCCGACGTTGCGATTGGCAATCACCACTTCCTGCACCTGCTCGGCTAACAACGGCGCCAAAACGCCGCGGGTCGCCCCACCCGCGCCGCAGATCAGGATTCGCTTGTCAGCGAGCTGCAAGCCGATGTTGTCGCGCAGGTCGCGCACCATGCCAACGCCATCGGTGTTATCTCCCAGGACGCGATTCGCATCCTTCTCCCAGGCCAGCGTATTGACCGCGTTGGCCGTTTCGGCACGCGGTGTGAGCTGATCGGCGATGACCGCCCCCATGCTCTTGTGTGGCGCTGTGAGGTTGAGTCCCCGGCCACCCATGGTAAAGAACCCGTTGACCCGCTGTGCGAGGTCCGCCGGCGCAACGTCCTGCTTGCGATAGCTCATGTCCTGACCGGTCTGTTTGGCAAACAAGCCATGAATGAAGGGCGACCAGCTGTGATCCACCGGGTGCCCGAAAACGGCGTATTGGTCGCTCATACGTTAAAGTTGCGCCATGGCAATAAAAAGACGGTCCGGACGGTCTTATACATGATAGCGGGAGGTCCGGAAACGGCCAAAGTCGCCGATTTTGAGCGGCAGCTGCTGGTGTTGCGTCCGCAGTTGTTGCGGTTTGCGCTGTGGCTGGCCCGGGACCGCGCGATTGCGGACGACGTGGTGCAGGAATCCATGCTGCGCGCCTGGAAAGCGCGGGCGGAGCTGACGGATGCCAGCGCACTGCGACAGTGGCTTTTCACCATCGTGCGGCGCGAGCATGCACGGCTTTACGAGCGCAAGCGATTTGAAACGACGGATGTTGATTTGCTGGTGGCTAACGAATCGCCGGAGCTCGCCGTGAGCGGCGATGAAGAATTGCTGGGACTGCGGCGGGCGATCGCCGCTCTGACAGATGAGTACCGGGTGCCGTTGACCATGCAGGTGTTAGGTGGATTTTCGACCAGTGAAATTGCCTCGGAACTGGGACTGACCCAGGCAGCCGTGCTGACCAGGTTGTTTCGGGCGCGCGACAAGCTCCGGGAGGCGCTGAATGATATGTGAAGATGCCAGGCTGGTGATCGGCGCTGCGCCGGATGAGAGCACCGCGGAGCTTGAGGCGCACCTGGCCGGCTGCGCGGAGTGCCGCGAGTTTCGCGTGCAAACACAGACGCTGAACGAACGCATTCGCCGGGCGCTGCAGCTCCCGCCGCCGGGCGTGGGCGCTGGCATGACAGCGCAGGTTGGCATCGGTGCGCCCGCCGTGATCCTGCCAACGACCGGCCGGCCGGCGACCTCGCGCCGCGGCTGGGCGCTGGCCGCCAGCGTTTTGTTAGCCGTGGTGGCGGCCGCGCTGTTCTGGCCGGCGCAGTCGGGAACGGCGCTGGCCGGCGAGGTCGTGCAGCACTTATCGGGCCCCGAAGAGCGCGGCAGCTGGGACAATACGGCGATTGTCGAGCAGGGCGTGCTGGACAAGGTGCTGCAGCAGGCCGGTGTCAGCGTGGCGCTCGAGCCATCGCATCCGATTGTTTACGCCCACAGCTGTGTGCTGCGCGGCCGTGCCGTACCACATCTCGTGATCCAGACAGAAATCGGTCCGGTGACCGTGATGCCAATGCCCGGTGAGGCGCTTGCCGCGCGGCAGACGTTCAATGAGAACGGCCTGAACGGCGTGCTGTTGCCGCAACCGGGCGGCGCGATTGCGGTGCTCGCCCGGGGCACGGCGGACGTCAGCATAGTCGCCGCGGAAATCAGCCAGCGAATACGACTGCGGCGCTGAGGCGCGCTTTCATTCCCTGTCTGTCAGGTCATCGCGACTAACAGCATGCCGATCGCAGCCGGCAGCGCCTGGATGAACAGAATTCTGCGTCCGACGGTTACCGCGCCGAAGGCGCCTGCAATTACGACGCAGCCCAGGAAGAATATCTTGATCGCAGCGCCGGCGGACCCAAGGCTCAAACCCCAGATGAGCCCGGCGGCGAGAAAGCCGTTGTAGAGCCCCTGGTTCGCGGCCAGGGTCTTTGAGGCCCGCGCCGCTTCCAGAGTCTGGCGAAAGGCACGCAGCCCCGCAGGCTTGTCCCAGAGAAACATCTCGAGCACCAGGAAATACAGATGCAGCAATGCGACAGCGGCGATGACGATTGTGGATGCGATTGCCACGACCACATGATGCCACAGCAATGCCGCTACAGCCGGTCGACAACGCTCCAGCCGCCGTGTGGCCCGGCCAGTTGCGCAGCCAA
This sequence comes from Gammaproteobacteria bacterium, assembly GCA_043738315.1. Classification (GTDB taxonomy): domain Bacteria; phylum Pseudomonadota; class Gammaproteobacteria; order Steroidobacterales; family Steroidobacteraceae; genus UBA964. The sequence goes on along the minus strand of JAYUGT010000233.1, from coordinate 2,305 downwards.
CGCCGTGTTGGCGGTCCGCAGGGTGTCCGCGAGCTGAAATGGCGGATTGACGATGAACATGCCGGACCCCGCCAGCGAGGCACGGCTGTCGAGCGCGTGCACCCACAGCTCGGAGCTCAGCCACTCGCGGCTGTTAGGTTGCGCGGCCTTGCACACATCCGCGAGCTGCCGCAACCACCGGTCGCGTTCTGCCGCGAGCTTCATCGGGTACCAGACGAGATAGACGCCGGTAGCAAAACGCACCAGGGAGTCGCCCAGCGTTGCGCAGACCTGGCGACGGTCATTATCGGCATTTTCGTAGGGCGGGTCGATCAGCACCAGCGCGCGTCGTTCCAGCGGCGGCAGCAGGGCGCGTAACGAGCGATAGCCATCCGCCTGGGTGACCCTGAGCGAGGCCTGCCCATGCAGCGTGCGGTCCAGCGCCGCGCAGTCCGCGGCGTCGATATCAAACAGCGCCGCGCGGTCCTGCGCCCGCATTTGCGACAGCGCGATCCAGGGCGACCCCGGGTAGGTCACACGGTCGCCGGTTTCCTTGCGGCAACGACTTACCAGGTCCAGGTATCGCCCTAACAAACTGTTGGCGGCGGCGGCGCGCGCGCTGGCGCTGGCATCCAGGCGGCCGATGCCGCCGGCCGACTCGTCGCCGAGGCTGGCTGCAGGCGCGCGCAGGTCATAGAGGCCGGCGCCGGCGTGGGTCTCCGCGTACAGAAAACCCTTGTCCTTGCGCGTCAGGGCTTCGAGGCAAGCCAGCAACGTGACGTGCTTGTGCACGTCGGCGAAGTTGCCGGCGTGAAAAGCATGACGGTATTTCACTCTGCCCCCGGATCAGTGTCAGCGTGGCTCAGGCAGTCTTCTTTTTCGCTTTGGACTTCGCTTTCGCCTTGGGACCGGCCTTGACCGGGGCCGCGGCCTGGGCGTCCGCAGGTGCCTTGGCCTTGGCCTTGCGCGGCGCTTTTTTCTCGCCGGGTTCTGCGGCGGCCGGCACGGCGGCAGCAGGAGCGGCTTTCCTGGCGCCCCAGCGACTGCGGCCCTTGCCACCGCGCAACGGCGCGGCAGCTAACAGCGCGCGGCATTCATCGAGCGTCAGCGACTTGGGGTCGCGGTCCTTGGGCATGCGCGCATTGCGCGCCTTGTCGGTTACGTAAGGCCCGTAGCGGCCATTCAGCACCTGGATATTGTCGACGCCAAAATCCTGGATCAGGCGATTGGCGTCCACCTCTTTCTTGAGGCGGATGACTTCAAGCGCGCGTTCGAGCGTGATCGTGTACGGGTCATCTTCCTTCAGCGAAGCGTACTTGGCGCCATACTTGACGTAGGGACCGAAGCGCCCGATGTTAGCTTCGATGACTTCGTCCTCGGCCGTGACTCCCAGCTTGCGCGGCAGCTTGAACAGCTCCATCGCCTGCTCGTAGGAAATGCTGTCCATCTTCTGCCCGGGCCGTAGCCCGGCGAATTTTGGCTTGTCGACATCGTCGCGCGTGCCGATCTGCACGAAGGGCCCGAAGCGCCCCATGCGCACGGTGACCGGCTTGCCGCTCGCCGGATCGGTGCCGAGTTCGCGCGCCTGCGCCACTTCATCGCGCGACACGTTCTTTTCCGTGTACTCAACCAGATCGCTGAAAGGTTTCCAGAACTTTTCCAGCGGCAGGGTCCAGTGTTCCTCGCCGCGCGACACGGCGTCCAGTTCGTCCTCCAGCGCGGCCGTGAAGCCGTACTCGACGTAACGATGGAAATGCTTGGACAGAAAACCGTTGACGATCTTGCCGATGTCCGTCGGAAAAAAGCGCCGGTTATCGATGGTCACGTATTCGCGATCGCGCAGCGTCGAAATGATGGTCGCGTAGGTCGACGGCCGGCCGATGCCATGTTCTTCGAGCGCCTTGACCAGTGACGCTTCCGAGAAGCGCGGTGGTGGCTCGGTGAAGTGCTGATCGGCATGCAGGTTGGTCAGCGCAACCACATCGCCTTCGTTCATCGGCGGCAGCACGTGATCGGTATCGTCTTCCTTGCCGTCGTCCAGGCTCTCCTGGTACACGGCGATGTAGCCTGGCTTGACCATTGTCGAGCCGTTGGCGCGCAGCACATGGCGCTGCGGGCCGTCCGGCCCGGCTAACAGATCGACCGCCACGGTGTCGTACACGGCGTGCGCCATCTGCGAGGCCACGGCACGTTTCCAGATCAGCGCGTACAGCCGGTGCTGGTCGGCGTCGATGCGGCCTTCGAGGAGTTGTGGCGCGAGGGCGGCCGAAGTCGGGCGCACCGCTTCATGGGCTTCCTGCGCGTTGCGCGACTTGGTCTTGTAGAT
>JAYUGT010000232.1:0-8711 GCA_043738315.1 Gammaproteobacteria bacterium | reverse complement strand
AACGTCGCCGCACTGGCAGTCGATGATTACCGGCGGCAGCTGCCGCGCTTCCAGGGTGACGCCGCCGCGCACAATCAAGGTCTCGTGGCGCAACTTGCCGTGATCGCCCGCGAACACCACTGCAGTGCCGGGCAGCTTGCGCTGGCCTGGTTGCTGGCGCGCAGTCCCGAGGTCATTCCGATCCCCGGCACGCGTCGCCTGCAACGACTCGAGCAAAATGCCGCCGCTGCGGATGTCGTACTAACACCGGCGACGCGGGCGCGGCTCGATGTGCTGTTTGCGCCCGGGGCGGTCGCCGGCGAGCGCTACGATGCCGACGGCATGCGGCTGGTCGATCGGTAATGGCAGCGCGAGGTCAGGAAAGTGCCATGAAGGTGCCATGAAAGTGCGAGTACGATGGTGGATCTACGCCTACATGTTCGGCTTCGCGGCCATGGCCTACGTGCAGCGCACGACCGTGTCGGTGTCCGCCCCCGCGCTAACAGAGTCGCTGCACCTGTCCAAGCAGCAGATCGGCTTACTGTTCCTCGCCTTCACCACCGCGTACGCCGTCGGACAGCTGCCGGGTGGGGCGCTCGGCCAGCGCCTCGGCCCGCGCGTGGTGTTCACTGGGCTCGGCGTGGTCTGCATCCTCGCGACTCTCGGCGCTGCCTTGCCGCCCTTCGTGCTCGGTGGGAGCGCCCTGTTTGCCGCGCTGCTGGTCGCACAGTGCCTGTTAGGTCTGGGCCAGGGCCCGATATTCCCGGTATTTGCCGCGGTCGTTGAGCGCTGGTTTCCCTCGCGCCAGTTCGCGCTCACCAACGGCACCATCTCCTCGGGCATGCTGCTCGGCGGCGCCCTGACTCCGCCGCTGCTCGTGACATTGACGGCCGCAGTCGGTTGGCGGCTGGCGATCCTCTGGACCGCGCTGCCGGCGGTGTTTCTGACGGCCGGCTGGTGGTGGTATGGTCGCGACCGCCCCCAGCAGCATGGAAGCGTGACCCCGGAAGAACTCGCGGAACTCGACACTGCGCCGCCGGCTCCGCCGCTGACGCTGGCCCGCATGGGCCAGGTCTTGCGCGACCGTAACATCCTGCTGCTGACAGGCTCGTACCTGTGCATGAACTTCGTGTTCTACATGATCAGCTTCTGGTCGTTCCTGTATCTGGTCGAGCAGCGCAAGCTGACGGGCCTCGAGAGTGGGCTGATGGCGATGATTCCGTGGATCGGCGCGGCGGCGGGAGCTGCCATCGGCGGCATCCTCGCCGACTGGCTCGCCGTGCGTTTCGGCGCGACCCGCGGGTATCGCCTGCTGCCCCTTGTTAGCTTGCCGCTCGGCGCCGTGATGCTGGTGGCGATACCGGCGCTCGGCAGCGTCGCCATCGCCGTGGCCGCGCTGACCGTGGCGTTCTTCGCCATGGAAATCAACGAGGGCCCTTACTGGGCCGCAACCATGAGCATCGCGCGCGCCGACACCGGCGCGGCGACCGGTGTGCTGAACACCGGCGGCAACGTTGGCGGCATGATCTGCCAGCCGGTGGTGGCGGCGCTGGTCGCCAGAGGCAACTGGAACCTCGCGTGGATCAGCGGCGCGGTGTTTGCGCTGCTGGCTGCCGCGTTGTGGCTCTTCACCCGCGCTGAGAAGGGCGCATAAGCTCGCTTCGGCGTCCTTTGCCCGGATATTTTGTTAGCCAGATGACGCGTTCTGGAGATCTGCCCATGCGTAAGAACATAGTTGGCGCCATTCTTGTGGCGAGCTTCGCGCTGGGTTCGGCGGCATTTGCCGACACCGAACTCATTGTGCTGTCGTTCAACCTGTGGGGCGGTGGCGCGAACCAGCAGAAACCCATCGATGAAACAGTGGCGGTCCTGCGGGCGGTCAACGCGGACATCATCGGTGTGCAGGAAACGCGAATGGAGCAGGTTCCCTGCACTGCGGACAGGTGCCCGCCCGCGGGCGCCAGTATCGCAGTCAAGCTGGCCGCCGCGCTCGGCTATTACTATTACGACCAGACCGCGCGCAACGAGGCGTTGTGGGCGAACGCAATTGTTAGCCGTTACCCGATGGTGGGCAAAGCCACGCCGAATGACACCGGCATTACCCTGGATGTCAAAGGTCGCAGGGTGCAGGTGTTCAACATCCACCTCCCCGATTCGCCCTACCAGCCCTATCAGCTGCTGAACATCGGCGATGGCAAGATTCCGTTCCTGAAAACGGCCGACGAAGCGATTCAGGCGGCCAAAGCTACCCGCGGCGCCGGCCTGAAGCTGCTGTTCGACGACATGGCGTCCGCAGGCAATGCCGACGCGGTGCTTGTTTTCGGCGATTTCAACGAACCCTCGCACCGCGACTGGACGGCGGCGACCGTGAAGGCGGGCCTGCAACCGTTGCCGGTCGCCTATCCGACTGTGAAAGCCCTGGAGAAGAGGGGGTTCGTCGATCTGTTTCGCGTCGTTTTTCCGGATCCTGTGGCCAGGCCAGGATTTACCTGGACCCCGACATCAGATCCCACGGCGAAAGACGATCATCACGACCGAATCGATTTCACGCTGGCCAGGGCCAAGGCATTGAAGGTCGTTGCGGCTGGCATCGTGGGTGAGAAATCACCGGAGGCTGACATCGTCGTCAGGCCCTGGCCCTCGGATCACCGCGCAACCTATGCCAGGGTGAAGTTCTAGAGCCGGTGTATCATTATCCGTGCTAACTCAGCGCCACCAGAGACTCTCCCAGTGTCAATGATCACCACCCAACGTCGCGGCGCGATCGCCGTGCTCCGGATGAAGAATCCGCCACTTAACAGCCTTGGCCTCGCGCTGCGCAAGGCCCTCGTGGCCGCGCTGGATCGCGCGGTGGCCGACAAGAAGGTCCGCGCTATCGTGCTGGTCGGCGATGAGCGCGCATTTTCAGCCGGTGCCGACATCCGCGAATTTGCGACCAGCGGTTCCAACATGGAACCCAACCTGGTGTCTGTCATCGGCGTCGTCGAGCGATGCCCCAAGCCTGTGATCGCCGCCATCAGCGGCGTTTGCATGGGCGGCGGGCTCGAGCTCGCGTTAGGCTGTCATTTCCGGGTCGCCGCCGAGAGCGCCAGGATCGCGCTGCCCGAAGTCAAGCTCGGCCTGATACCGGGCGCGGGCGGCACGCAGCGTCTGCCGCGGCTGGTCGGCCTGGAAACGGCCGTCAACATGATCGCTTCGGGCAACATCGTGCCAGCCAAGCGTTTGGGCGGCACGCCCCTGTTCGATGCAATGACCGCAGACGACGTCACCAGCGCCGCGCTCGCGTTTGCTAACAAGGTTGTCGACGAGAAACGCGCTGCGCCGCTGGTGCGCGACCGCAAGTTGAGCTACCCGCAGGCCGATGCCTTCCTGCATTTCGCCCGCAGCGCCGTGGCCAGCGTCTCGCGCGGCATGCCGGCGCCGGTGAAATGCGTCGACGCGGTAGGCGCGGCGGTGTCGCAGTCGTTCGAGGCGGGAGTCGCAATCGAACGATCGATCTTCCGCGAGCTCATGGTGACGCCGGAAGCCGCAGCGCTGCAGCACGCATTTCTGGCCGAACGCGCCGCGTCAAAAATCGCCGACGTCCCGGAGCGCATCAAGCCGCGCGAGATCAGGCAGGTCGCAGTGATCGGCGCTGGCACGATGGGCGGCGGCATTGCGATGAATTTCGCCAACGCCGGCATTCCGGTCGCGCTGCTCGAGGTGAAGCAGGACGCGCTGGAACGCGGCGTCGCCACCATCCGCAGAAATTACGAAGGCAGCGTCAAGAAAGGCAAACTGACGGCGGCGAAGCTGGCAGAGCGCATGGCGCTGATCCGTCCGACCCTGCGCTACGAGGATATCGCGAAATGCGATCTGGTCATCGAGGCGGTATTCGAAGACCTCGGCGTCAAGCAGCAGGTTTTCCGCCAGCTCGACCAGGTGATGAAAAAAGGCGCGATTCTCGCGACCAACACCTCGACGCTGGACATCGACCGGATCGCGAAATTCACCCGGCGGCCAAAAGACGTGATCGGCACGCATTTTTTCAGTCCGGCCAACGTCATGAAGCTGCTGGAGGTCGTGCGCGGCAAGGCCACCGGCAAGGATGTGCTGGCTACGGTGATGGGCATTGCCAAGAAGATCGGCAAGACCGCGGTGGTATCCGGTGTCTGCGACGGCTTCATCGGCAATCGCATGGTGGAGCAGTACGTCCGCCAGGGACTTTTCATGCTGGAGGAGGGCGCTTCGGTGCAGCAGGTCGACAAGGCCATCGAGAAATTCGGCTTTGCGATGGGGCCGTTTCGCATGGGCGACCTGGCGGGCAACGATATCGGCTGGCACATCCGCAAGCGCCGCTATATCGAGCACCCGCAGATGAAATACTCGAAAATCGCCGACAAGCTCTGCGAGCTCGGCCGCTTCGGCCAGAAGACCGGCGCCGGCTGGTATCGCTACGAGGCCGGGCGGCGCGACGCGCTGGTCGATCCGGTCGTCGATGAGATTATCGCCGCGGAACGCAAGACGCTCGGCATGAAGCCCCGCAAGCTAACAGACGCGGAAATCGTCGATCGCCTGCTGTATGCGCTGACCAACGAGGGCGCGGCGTTGCTCGGCGAGGGCATCGCGCAGCGCGCCTCGGACATCGATATCGTCTACCTGACCGGTTACGGATTCCCCGTGTATCGCGGCGGCCCGATGTTCTACGCGCAGCAGCAGGGCCTGTTCAATGTCGTGCGCCGCATACAGGAATTCGCCGCGAATCCCCACGGCGAACCGAAATTCTGGCGCCCCGCGCCGCTGCTGTTGCGCGCCGCAGCCGCCGGATCTTTCGACGCCGCAGCCGCCAAACGTCCCCGCCGGAGCCGCTCATGATCGACGCAGTCATTGTTTCCACCGCCCGCACGGCCCTCGCCAAGTCGTGGAAAGGCTCGTTCAACCTGACGCATGGCGCGACCCTCGCGGGGCACGTCGTCAAGGCCGCGATCGAGCGCGCTCGCATCGAGTCTGGCGAAGTCGAGGATGTCGTCATGGGCTGCGCCTTTCCCGAAGGCGCGACCGGTAATAACATCGCGCGCCAGGCCGCGTTGCGTGCCGGCTGCCCGGTGACCACCAGCGGCATGACCGTCAATCGCTTTTGTTCCTCGGGACTGCAGACCATCGCGATGGCCGCGCAGCGCATCATCAGCGGCGAAGCGGACGTGCTGGTCGCCGGCGGCGTGGAGTCGATTTCCTGCGTGCAGAACGACAAGATGAATCTGCACATGATCGAGGAAGCCTGGCTCAGGGAACACAAGCCCGACATCTACCTGCCGATGCTGCAGACGGCGGAAAACGTCGCCAAGCGTTACCAGATTTCGCGCGAGCGCCAGGACCAATACGGTGCGCGCAGCCAGCAGCGCGCGGCGGCGGCGCTCGCGGCCGGTCGCTTCAAAGACGAGATTGCGCCCATCGCGGTGCGCGCCGGCGTCGCGGACAAGGACAGCGGCCAGCTCACCGCGCGCGAAACGCTGGTCAGCGATGACGAAGGCATTCGCGCCGATACCACCTACGAGGCCGTGTCGAAAATCCGTTCCGCCGTGCCCGGTGGCGTGATCGCGGCTGGCAATGCCAGTCAATTCTCCGATGGCGCCTCGGCGGCCGTGGTCATGAATGCACAGCTGGCCGAACGCCGCGGCTTCAAGCCATTGGGCGTTTTCCGTGGCTTTGCCGTTGCCGGATGCGAGCCTGATGAAATGGGCATCGGTCCGGTCTTCGCGGTGCCGAAGTTGTTAGCCAAGGCGGGGCTCAAGGTCGAGGACATCGACCTGTGGGAACTCAACGAGGCGTTCGCGGTGCAGGTGCTCTATTGCCGCGACCGGCTCGGCATTCCGGACGACCGTCTCAACGTCAACGGCGGCGCGATCGCCGTGGGCCACCCGTACGGCATGTCGGGCGCGCGCCTCGTTGGTCATGCGCTGATCGAAGGCAAGCGACGCGGTGCGAAACGCGTGGTTGTCACGATGTGCATCGGTGGCGGCATGGGCGCCGCCGGCCTGTTCGAGGTGCTCTAGGGGCGCGCTAACGCGGCATCGTCCTTCGGGATCGCCATTGTGTCGCCCGGGCCGTCCCGCTGGCGCCTGACCCGCAGGCTCAGCGACCGCCGCGCCCACAGCTGCGTCTCCGCGGCGCGTGATCCGGTCCGCATGATGGCCAGACCGCCAAATGGGTCGCTGTTTTTATATAAGCAACGCATATCATAAGCAATGCTTATTAATTTCCTGCTGGCATGACCGCCCAGCCCAGCCTTGGATTTCTCGTACATGATATTGCGCGCCTGATTCGCGCCGACTTTGCGGTGCGCGCGGATCAATACGGCATGACGCAGACGCAGCTGCGCACCATTGCCTATCTCGGCCGCATGGAGGGCTGCTCGCAGACCGAACTGGCCGCCGCCATTGAAGTGCAGCCGGTGACGCTGGGCCGGCAAATCGACAAACTGGAGCGCAGCAGGCTGGTGGAACGACGGCGTGATGCCGCCGATCGCAGGACCATCCGGCTGTATCTGACACCGCGCTCACGGCCACCCGTCAGGTCGCTGCAAAAGATTTCCAAGAGGGTCAGTGCGCGCGCCACTGCGTCGATGAACGCCGGGCAGCGTGATCTGCTCCTGCAGATGCTTGAGCAAGTGCGCGCCAACCTGGCGCATCCGCCGGTGCGAACGGCACGGTGGACGAAGTCGTCGCGAGCGCGCGCCGCGGCTCGCGTGACCGCGAACGGCGGTGTGCCGTGAACGATCCTGGCCCTAACAGCGAGGTCGCGGTCGCCAGCTCGCGGACCTGGGTCCGTTCGGTATTGCTGTGGGTCGTGCCGTCGATCGCGATTCTCATCGCCGCGGGGTTCTGGGTCGCAGCCCAGCGCTACGCGACCACCGACAATGCCTACATCAAGGCGGAGCGCACCATCGTTGCGGCGGAGGTTGACGGCCGCGTGCAGCGCGTGGACGTGCAGGAGAACCAGCGAGTGGCCAAGGGCGATGTGCTGCTGGAGCTTGACGATGAGAGTCTGCGCTATGCCGTTGATCAGGCACGCGCCCGGGTGGACATGGTGCACGTGCAGCTGGCGGGGCTCAAGGCAGACTACGGGCAAAAAAGTGCAGCGCTGGAACTTGCGCGCCGAACCGCGGAGTTTGCACAGCGCGAGATGAAACGGCAGCAGGAACTCGCGGCCAGGCACCTGGTGTCGGCATCTAACATGGACAGCGCTGCGCAGACTGCCTCGGAGGCTGCCGGGCGGGTCGCAGTCGCCGAGCGCGAGCTGGCCGCGATCCAGGCAAAGCTCGGCGGCCGTGTGGATTTGCCGATGGCTCAGCACGCCGAGGTCCGGTCGGCCGAAGCCGACCTCGCTCGCGCCGAACTGGATCTCCGGCATGCGCACCTGACGGCGCCACGCGATGGCATCGTCGCGAAAGTACCGCAGGTCGGTGATCATCTGGCGCGCGGCGCGGCCGCATTGGCGATCATCTCCGAGAGCAAACTGTGGATCGAGGCGAACTTCAAGGAGACCGAGCTGCGTCACGTGCGGGTAGGACAACCTGTGCAGGTCGAGATCGATACCTATGGTTCCAGGATCTGGCACGGCCGTATATCGGGCATCGCACAGGCGACCGGATCTGAGTTTGCGATCCTGCCGGCCCAGAACGCTTCGGGTAATTGGGTGAAAGTCGTGCAGCGCGTTCCGGTGCGCATCGAGATCGACGTCGCACCTGACGATCCGCCGCTGCGCATGGGCATGAGCGTCTACGTCAAGGTCGATACCGGACAGCACCCGGCGCAGGTATTGGCCAACCTGGTTAAGCGGTAATGGAACTCGATGCGGCATCGCGGCGTCTCATCGTCACGGGCGCGATGCTCGCGGTATCGCTATATACCATCGATACCACGATCCTGAATGTGGCACTCCCGCACATTCAGGGGAGCCTGCAGGCGACGCAGGACCAGGTGCTGTGGGTTCTGACGTCGTACATGGTGGCCAGCGCTGTTACGACGCCGCTCGCCGGCTATCTCGCGCTGCGATTCGGCGAGCGGCCGGTGCTGCTGGCGAGCGTGGCCGGATTCACGCTCATGTCGATGTTATGCGGTATTGCCACCGCGTTACCCGAACTGGTGCTGTTCCGCGCGCTGCAGGGAGTCGCCGGCGCGGCGCTGATACCGATCTCGATGACAGCGCTGATCGGCGCCTATCCACGTTCGCAGTCGGCTCGCGCCATCAATTTGTGGGCCGGCGGTGTCATGCTCGGTCCCGTGATCGGCCCTTCGTTAGGCGGCTGGATCACGGAGTATGCAAACTGGCGCTGGGTGTTTTACATCAACGTACCGGTCGGTGCCTTCGCGTGGATGACGCTGGTCGCGGCCATGCCGCGCACGGCGCAATCGCCGAATCGACCCTTTGATCTCAGAGGCTACCTGATGCTGGCCCTGTCGCTGCTGAGCCTGCAGCTTGCGCTCGATCGCGGTTCGGATCGCGGCTGGTTCGATTCGACCGAGATTCTCGCGGAGTGCGGCCTGGGCGCGATCCTGCTCTACATGTTCGTCGTACATTCGACTACGACCCGCAATCCGTTTTTCGAGCCGCGAATATTCAAGGATCGTAATTTGATTGCTGCGCTGCTGATGTCGGTATTCATCTATCCTCAGATGATCGTACCCGGTGCGCTGCTGCCGTCATTCATGCAGCACGCCCAGAACTTCAGCGTCATGGACAGCGGATTTGTC
>JAYUGT010000231.1:0-22803 GCA_043738315.1 Gammaproteobacteria bacterium | reverse complement strand
GCTTGCTGGCGGGACCCGCCGGGCTCGCGGCGCGCGCGAACAACAAGCCACTCGACGCCAAAGTCCCGGAAGACGCGCTGCAGTTGACGCGCAAGATGATCTGCTCGCTGGAGGACGGCAAGCCGATAATTCACTGGTGGAAGGGCAGCATGCTGAGCCGCGTGCCGGGCGAGCGCGACCGCGTGCTCTTCAATGTGCAGGGCATGAATATTCGCCAGTGCGGAACATTTTCCGACCCGAAGAAAGGCCCGGGCTTTCGCTCGGTGTCGCGTGAAGTGATGCTGTATCTCGATCCGGCCACGGATCAGGTACTGCGCAAATGGAAGAATCCCTGGACCGGCGAGGAAGTGAACGTCGTGCATGTGGCTAACGACCCGGTCAACATGCGCGGCCCGATGTTTGCCTACAACGACCAGGGCCAGCCACACGAATTCACCGGCACGTTTGTCAAGGACAAGGTCTGGACCAGCGGCGAAGCGCCGCTCTATTACGGCAACCCGATGGCCGGCGACTACCAGGACCTGGTCGGCAACAAGTACCACGCCATCGAAATGCTGAATTCCTTCACCGACGCCAAATGGCTGCTGGATCGCAAGGTCAAGACGCTGCCGACCGTCACAATTTCCTGGGCGCGGCTCTCGGACTGGATTCCGTGGATGAAGATGGGCGGCCGGCCAGGCCTGGTCGTTTTCACGACGGTCGGCAAGCGCGTGGCCACCATCGATGATTTGTCGGAACCGCTGCGCAGCGAGCTTCGCAACAATTACCCGTTGTATCTCGCGCCGCCGCCGCTCGACGACGCGCGGCCTAACGAGACATCCTGGACCTACATCAAGAAGATGGTCGACGCGCAACGCGCCGCGGCCAAGTGAGGACCGAACCATGAACACGAAAAGCAAAGTCGTCTCGGGTTTGTTGGCGACGCTGGCGGTATTCTGGATCGGGCAGCCAACCGACGTTCTGGCAGCCCGCAAGGGCAAGCCGGTAGATCTGTCGAACCCGGAAGAACTGTTCAAGGTGCAGATCAAGGCCAGCTGCTCCACCATCAGTGGCAAGCCCACGCTTTACTGGTGGAGCGGCCACATGTACTCGCGTGTGCCCGGCGAAAAAGACACGCTGCTGTTCAATGTGCATGGCATTAACACGCGGCGCTGCGAAATCAAGACCGACCCCAAGAAGGGCCTTTGCTATCGCTCGGTGTCGCGCGAAGTCATGTTTTATCTGGACCCGGTGACCAACGAAGTGCTGCGCACCTGGAAAAATCCCTGGACCGGCGAGACCGTGCCGGTAGTTCAGGTGGCCAACGACCCGGTGAACCTGCAGCCGACGCAGCGGTTCTTCTGTGCGCGCGATGAGGAAGGCAAGCCGGTGGTCCGCGAGGGCATGTTCGTCAAGGATGATGTGGTTCTCGAGGGCGGCGGCGCGGCCCGGCTGTTCTACAAGAACCCGCTGGCCGGCGACTACCAGGACTACGTTGGCGGCACGTATCACGCGATGGAATTTGGCACCACGGCCATTCCGCTGGCTTCGGCACAGAACGCGAGCATCACGGAATTCAGCGACTCGGTGATTTCCTGGGGCCGCGTGTCGCGCTGGATCCCGTGGATGAAAATGGGTGATCGCGAAGGGCTGGTGATCTTCCACACGGCCGGCATGCGGCTCGACAACTTCGCGCAGCTGCCCGAAGTGGTGCGCCGTGAGATCGAAACCAACTATCCGCAATACCGCGAGCCACCGCCGCTCGATGACACGCGTCCTAACGAAACATCCTGGACGGTGTTCAAAAAATACATCGATGCCAAGCGCGCGGCCGATGGCCAGCAAAAATAGGCGCGCGCTGGTAACAACCCGCGTTTGCGGGTCGATCGCACTGTGTGCGTTGCTGCTGACGGGTGTACGCAGCGCAGCGGCCGCGGAGCCCGGCCAGGCAACCGACCTGGTGCGGCGCACGACCCTGATCGTGTACGACATCGATGCCTCGGTCCGCTTCTATCGTGACGTGTTAGGTTTCGAGGTGTGGCTGGAAAATACCGGCAAGGTCAGCAAGTCCAGCCTGCCGACCCGCGCCAGGCCCGGGGATCCCAGCCGGCTCGTGATCATGAAGGGACGTCACCCCTGGGTCGGAATGATCGGGCTGCTGCAGTATGGCGCAGCACGCCCCGCGCCCGGGCTGCAGCGGCGCACGCTGCCCGGGCAGCTGCACCCGGGCGATGCCGTGCTGATGATCGAGACCCAGGATCTCGAGAACATCTACGCGCGCATGCGCCGCGCCGGCACGCCGATGTTCCGCGAGCCGGAGAGCAGCGAAGTGACCGGGGCCGGCGGCGTACGCTGGATGGCGCGCTTTCTGTTCGCCTGGGACCCTGATGGGCACATGCTGGAAATCAACCAGCGCGACAGCGCCACCGCGCTGCCGCAGGCCAATGCAGCTAACGCGGCGGGCGCATCCACTGCGGGCAATGTCGTGGTCCGGCGTGCGTTCTTCGATGGCCCGATGGGCCAGCTGCACTATCGTCGCGCAGCGCCGCTGCGGGCGGCCGGTAACCTGACACCCGTCGTCTTGCTGCACCAGTCGCCGCTGTCGGGGCGCATGTTCAGCGAGTTGTTGCCGATACTGGCGTCCGACCGCGTCGTGTATGCGCCGGACACGCCGGGATATGGCGAAAGTGCCGCGCCGGCGCAGCCGCCGTCGGTCGAGGAATATGGCGCCGCGCTGCAGGCGTTTATTGCCGATCTCAAGGAGCCCGTTGATCTCGTTGGCTATCACACCGGCGCTTTGTTAGCCGCGCATATAGCCGCACGGTATCCCGCCTCGGTACGCCGGCTGGTGCTGATTTCCTATCCGCTGTTTTCGCCAGAACGCCGCGCGCAACTCAAGACCGACACGCCGCTGGCCGAGGACGGCTCGGCCTTGTTAGCCGAGTGGCGCAGCACGATGGGGGTGCGCCCGCCCGGTCAATCGCTGGAACAGGCGGCGCGCATCGTGGCCGAAAAACAGCGCGCCGGCACGCGGGCGGGCTGGGCGATGGCGGCGATTGCGGGCTATGACCCGGCCAGCGACCTGCGCAGCATCGCGCGACCCACCCTGCTGCTGCGACCGAAAGACGGCCTGTGGGACGCGGGCGCCGCCGCCGCGCAGATGATCCCCAGGGCGGTGCTGGAAGATGCGCCGGCCTGGGGCTATGGATTGTTTGACGCCTATCCGTCCGAGGTCAGCGCGCGCCTGCGCTCGTTTCTCGACCAGGCGCCCTAACGCTTGTACTCGGCGTAGGATTTTTCTTCGACGATTCGCGAGCCTAACGCGGTGTTGATGCGCTTCTTGGCGGCGGCGCGCTCATCGTTGGTAACGTAGACCGCGCGCGCCAGTTCGATGAACTCGGCATCGAACGCGCCCGCGCGTTCCTTGTCGCGGATGCGGTCTTCAATGTCCCACAACGCGCTGTTGACTCGTTGCAATTCTGCTTCATCGGCAGCGATGGCCGGGATACCGGCGCCGCTGTCGCGCCACACGCGCTCCAGCCATTCGAGCTCGACCTGCACATTGCCAAGCTTGGCCGCCTCCTTGATGCGCGCCGCCTTGATGCGCAGGATCGTGATCTTGTCGAGCAGCTCGCCCGGCGAAATGGGGACCAGGATGTCTTTCATCCGGGCATGTTAGCAGGGTGTGCGTAGCGGCGAGAGCGCCATCAGCTCATCCAGCCGGGCGCAGACTTCATCGACCTCAATAAGATCCATGACGCCCGGTGCTTCGATCTTGCTGGGCCACGGCAGCTCCGCGGCGCTGCATCCCCGGAAGCGCTGTGCCGCGCGTTCATACGCGTCGATGCACCAGGGACGCGAGTTATAGGGACCGCTGCGCTGCGGATTGGTCGCGGCATACAGCCCGATGACCGGCATGCCGACCATGGTTGCCATATGCGCGGGCCCGGAGTCGGGCGTCAGCAGCAGCCGCGCGCGCGACAACACCGCCAGCAGTTGCGGCAGGCTGTCCTTGCCGACGCTGTCCAGCAGCGGCTCCGGCGTCGCGGCAACGATCGCATCGGCCATCCGCCGGTCGACCTGGGCGGGCCCGCCTGTTAGCAACACCTGCATGCCGTGGCGGCGAATCGCGTGCCGGGCCACGGCCGCGTAGCGCTCGGCGCGCCAGTTGCGGCTCGTGTGGCTCGAGCATGCGCTGATCACCAGCGTCCGTTGCGCGGCCGCGAGATCGGGCATGAGCCGGCTGGCATAGGCCAGCGCGTCGGCAGGCAGCGCCAGGTTCCAGCGCGGCGTGCCCGGCTCGACACCTAACGCCCGCGCGAACCCCAGGAAGCTGTCGAGCACATGCTCACGCGTCGCGGCCGGGATTTGCGCATTACTGAAAAGCCATTGGCCTTCGCGAGCCCGGGCGCGATCGAAGCCAAGCCGGATGCGCGCCGGAATCTGCGTCGCATAGAGGCTGGCGCGCAATGCCAGCTGCAGATGCAACAGGACGTCGAATTCGCGCTGCGCGCAAGCGCGCCGCAGGGCGAGCATGGAACGCCAGCCAGTGCGCTTGTCGACGGTGATAAACTCCACGCCGGGCAGCAGGCGCATCAGTCGTTCTTCGATGCGACCGATCACCCAGGTAAAGCGGCAAGCGGGCCAGGCAGCCTGCAGCGCACGCAGCAGGGGCACCACGTGGCAGGTATCGCCGATGGCGGAAAGGCGCAGCAGGCAGACGCTGCGCGGCGGCTCAGTAAGCGGTAACGGCATTTTTGTTAGAGGGGCGTTTGCGCCATCCAATTGCAGCGGGACCAGCAGCTCAACGAGCGGCCATCGAAGGCGGCGCCATGCTATACGAGGCCGCCTGGGGCGGCAATTTGACGGCCGACTGGTTCGATCCGGCGTGGTGGCACAACCGCGGCGCCGTGCAGGGCGAGGCGCAGGGCCGCGGCACGACGTTCTTCGTGCTGGCAGGGAAGGATGAGCTGGTCCTGCGGCATTACCGCCGCGGCGGCCTGGTCGCCAAACTGATCCGCGATCGCTATTGGTTTTCCGGCGCGGAAAATACCCGGGCGTTTCGCGAGTGGTCGCTGCTGCACCTGCTGCACGGCCGGGGGCTGCCGGTGCCCGAGCCGGTTGCAGCCCGCTACCGCCGGCATGGCAGCTGGTATAGCTGCGATCTGCTGACCCGGCGCCTCACCGGCACGCAGTCCCTGGCGCAGTTGTTAGCTGCGGGGTCCGTGTCGCTGCCGGTGTGGGTCGCGGTCGGCCGTTGCATCCGCCGCTTCCACGATGCGCTGGTGTTTCATGCCGATCTCAATGCTCACAACATCCTGTTGCGCGATGACGGCGAGGCCTATCTGATCGATTTCGATCGCGGGCATTTGCATCATCGGCGCGGTATCTGGTGCGACTCGAATCTGGTGCGCCTGCGACGCTCGATCGACAAGGTCACCGATGTGTTGCCGCCCGGCCGCTTTTCGGAAACCGACTGGCATTCCCTGCTGGCAGGCTACCGGACCGCGGCGCCGACCTGACATGCGATTTCTGTATATCTTCCTGAGTTACCTGCTGGCGCCGCTCATGGTGCTGGCGATGCTGTGGCGCGGCGTTCGCGATCGCAGTTACCTGCACGGCATGGGGCAGCGGTTCGGCTTTGGCAAGCGGATCGCGAACGGCCCATCGATCTGGGTGCACGCGGTGTCCGTCGGTGAGGTCCAGGCAGCGTCGGTACTGATTCGCGAGCTGCTGACCATGTACCCGGCCATTCCGTTGGTGCTGACCACGGTGACGCCCACCGGTGCGGAGCACGCGCGCCGGCTGTTTGGCGCCAGCGTCGATGTGCGTTTCGTGCCGTACGACCTGGTGGGCCCGGTGCGGCGCTTCTTCCGCGCAATCAACCCGCGCGTCGCCGTCATCCTGGAAACCGAGTTGTGGCCGAACCTCTACCACGAATGTGGCCGGCGCAAGGTGCCGCTGGTACTGGCCAGCGCGCGTATCTCGCCGAAGTCGGTCGGCCGCTACCGGGTGCTGGCGGGGCTGTTTCGCGAAACCCTGTCGCACGGCATCGTGATCGCGGCGCAGAGCGCCCAGGACGCCGAGCGTTTTAAGTCCATCGGAGCTAACACCGGGCGCACTCACGTGACCGGCAACATCAAGTTTGATTTATCCGTGTCGGAAGCCATCCGGGCGGACGCGCGGCTGCTGCGCCAGCGCTACGTGGGCAGCCGCCCGGCCTGGGTCGCCGGCAGTACGCACGCCGGCGAGGAGCAGATTCTGTTAGCTGCGCAGCGCAAACTTCGCACTGCCGTGCCCGATGCGCTGCTCATCATGGTGCCGAGGCACCCGAATCGATTCGCGGAGGTCGCGGCGTGGCTGCAACGCGAGCAGGTGCGCTATGCGACCCGCTCGTCCGGTGCGCCGGTTGCGGCGGATACCGAAGTGCTGCTGGTCGATACGCTGGGAGAACTGCAGGCGTTTTATGGCGCCGCCGACGTGGCCTTTGTCGGTGGCAGCCTGGTGCCGATCGGCGGCCATAACCTGCTCGAGCCTGCCGCGCTGGGTGTGCCGGTGCTCACCGGGCCTAACAACTACAACGCCGAAGATATTGCCGGGCAGATGATCGCGAGCGACGCAGCCCGGGTCGTGCACGATGCCGGGGAACTGCGCAACGAGCTGGCGCGCCTGCTGACGGATCACAAGCAGCGCCACGCTCTCGGGCAGCGTGGCCAGGCATTCATAGAAACAAATCGCGGTGCGCTGGCGCGATTGCTCGCGCTGCTGGCGCCGGTGATTACTTCGGCGGGCTTGCCTCCAGCCAGCCATTGATCTCCTGCAGATTCTGGCGGCCGAGGTCCCCGGCGGCCGAGTGCAACGCGATAACGTTTAAAATATAGTCGTAACGGCTGCGCGAGTAATTGGTCTGCGCCTGCACCAGGTTCTTGCGCGCATCCAGCACATCGACCGCGGTGCGCGTACCGACCTCGTAGCCCGCTTCCGTGGCCTTGAGCGCAGTCTGGCTGGACTCCAGCGCCTGGCGCAGCGCATTCACGCGTGAAATCTCGCTGATGACGCCGAGGTAGGCATCGCGCGCCGCCCGCTCGGTCTGGCGCGATACGCGCACCAGGCGCTCCTTCGCGGCCTGCCACTGGAACTCGCTCTGGCGCACCTTGGACTGCGTGCCGCCGCCGGCGAACACCGGCACGTTCAACTGCAGCTGGTACTGGGTCGTCGTGCTGTCGGTGTTGACGTTAGGCGTGCCATTGGAATTGAACTTGCCACGCTGTGCGACCAGGTCCAGGTTCGGCAGATGCGAGCCGAAAGACGCGCGCACGTTGTCACGTGCAATGTCCGCGGCCAGGCGGCTCGAGGTCAGTGCGAGATTCTGGTTCATCGAGGTTTCGACCCACTTCGCTTCGTCGGCCGGCTCGGGTGCCTTCAAAGGCAGGCTGTCGCCCGGTTTCGCGAGGCTTTCGGGTTTCTCGCCCACGACTTCGCGCAGCAGTTCTTCGGCACTTGCCAGTGCGCGTTTGGCGGCGATCACGCCGGCCGCCGCGTTATCGCGCGCGGCCTTGGCTTCCTGCACATCGGTGATGGCGATCAGGCCGACTTCGAAGCGCTTGTCGGCCTGCTCGAGCTGGCGGGAAATGGCCTGCAGTGCCGCGGACTGCGCATCGACCGTGTCCTGCGCAGCGAGCACGTCGAAATAGCGCTGGGCGACGCGCGTGACAAGGTCTTGCTGCGCCGACTGGTAATCAGCCTCGGCCTGTGCGACCTGGATGTCGGCGCGGTGCAGGCCGACCCAGTTGCTCCAGGAAAACAGATTCTGGCGCAAGGTCAGCGCATAGGTCTTGTCGCGGGTGTCGGTCGAGGAATTGACGTTGTTCTGGCCGACCAGCGTGGTGCCAGAGCGATCAACCTTCGCGTATTGGCCGAAGCCGGTGATGCTCGGCAGGACGCCCGCGATGGCCTGTGGCTTGGCCTCACGCGCTGCCTGTCGGTTGGCATCCGCCTCGCGAATCTGCGGGTCCGAGCTGAGCGCGCGCTGGTATACCGACATCAGGTCATCGGCCTGAGCCGCTGACGAGAAAACAAGGGCCCCAACCGTGAAAGCCATCCAGTGCTTCATAGGAAAATCCTGCCTCATCTAGTGTTGTATATCACCATATCACAGGCCAGCTGCCCTTGCCAAGCCAGCTCAGTAGACCGCGATACGGGAGTCTACCTGTTCGTGCCAGGCGAGGATCCCGCCACACAGGTTAGCGACCTCGGAATAGCCGTTGCGTTCCAGAAAGCGCGCCACTTGCATCGATCGGCCACCCGAGCGGCACAGCACCACGATGGGCCCCGCCTTCGGCAACTCGGCGAGCCGTTCCGGGATTTGGTTCATCGGGATATGCACCACGGGATCCAGCCTGGCGATGGCCAGTTCCCAGTCCTCGCGCACGTCGAGCACAAAGGGCTTCTGGCCCTGATCCCACAGGGCCTTCAACTGCGTTGGCGTCAGCTCGGCGGGCATGGGTCAGAAGTGGAATTTATCGGTGCCGGGCGCGTTCGTGAGCGGATCGATGTCGGTCTCAAACAGGTCCTCGGCCGCAAAAGCAGCAGCGCCACGCGTGATCAGCCGTGCCGTCATCAGCGGCGCCGTGCCCACGACCGCGAACAAGCGGCCGCCCGGAGCTAACAGGCGTTCGAAACGTGTGTCGTAGCGGGGCAGTGACCCGGTGAGCACGATGACATCCCAGTCGCCGCGCAGACTGTCGGGGGCAAACGCGTCGGCGGTCACGATTTCGACCGGCCCGGTGCACAGGCCCGCCAGGGCGAGGCGGGCGCGCTCGGCTAACAGCGGGCGTATTTCCAGGCTGCGTACCGGTCCAGCCATGCGGGCCAGGCAGGCGGTCAGGAAACCGGATCCGGTGCCGACTTCAAGCACGCGGTCGCGGCGCCGCAACGACAATGCCTGCAGGATGCGGCCCACCAGCTTGGGCGCCAGCATGTGTTGGCCTTCGGGCAACGGCAGTGCAACATCTGCGAATGCCAGGGCAGCCTGAGATTCCGGCACAAACCGTTCGCGCGGCACCTGGGCAAGGACCGAGAGAACCTCGGGATCCAGCACGTCCCAGGCCCGCACCTGTTGCTGGATCATCTGTTCACGCGCACTCTGTTGCCAACTCATGCATGCTCCTGATTGAACTTATTCTGCCATCGCCGCGGCGCGCCAAGTTTAAGCGTTTCGGCCGCTGCCACAAGCCAATTTCGACATATGGTCAATCGCGAGCATGGCCATGGCGCGCCTCCGCTAAGCTGCAGCAATGCCCCGGCGCCTGCCGTGACAAATAACAACAACAGGAACCAGGCCTCGAAATGACCGCATTGGGCTTGACCTGTCTGCTGCTCGCAATCGTTGCCGTCTGGCTGCTGATCCGCAACCGCCGGCACCGACGCGCGCTGCGAACGGTCGACGAGCTAACAAAGCAACTGCATCGCATCGTCGGCCAGGCGAGTGGCGACCTGTCGGGCCGCGTCTGGGTCGAAACCACCGACCCGTCAGTGCTGTCCATCAAGACGGACGTCAACCAGCTGCTGAGCCGCCATGGATCCGCCGCGCCACAGCAGGTCAGTCACACGGAGTTGTTTGCTGAGCTGGCCGACCGCGTGCATGAAATCGTGGTGGTGCATCGCGACGCGATCCTGTTTGCTAACAGTCAGTTCGCATCGCTGATCGGCGTCGATCGCGGTGAGCTGAATGGTCGCGCGCTGGATGAACTGGTGGCGCCGGAATTCGCGGAGTTCCTGCAGGACACCCTGCGCCGGCACCTGCGCTCCGAGACCGCTGCGCAGCGCTTCGAGGTGGAGATCGTCGGCTTCCAGGCCCAGTTCAGCCGTCTTGAACTGAATGTGCGCCATATCGACTGGGAGGGTGGAACGGCACTGTTGCTGACCGGCGTCGAAATTCTCCCGACCGCACAACTGCCGGCGCTGCAGGCGCCGGCCGATGCGTCCGCTGTGTATGACGGGCAAGACGCGGATGCACTGCGCCAGCCGCAGGCAGCCGCCGCGGTTGAGTCGCACGTGCCTGCGGAAGACTATGACGCGGATCGCTTGCTGGATGCCGAACAGCTGGAGCTGGCCGCGGAAGCGGCGCTCGGTGCACAGGAGGCGGACGCGCTGGTGGTGCACGCGGCGGGTGTCGATGACGACAGCCCCGACCGCCTGACGCTGGAATCGATCGCCGAGGCCATCGTCACCACCGACACGGCCGGCAGGATCGAGTACGTCAATCCGGCGGGCGAGCGATTGTTAGGTTCGTCGGCCAGCCTGGCGGTCGGTCTGAGCATCGAACGGCTGTTAGGCCTGGTGGACGACCACGAGGGCCGCAACCTGCTCGATCCGGTCATGCGCGCGGTTGCATCCGGACAACCGGTAACCCTGGGGCGGCGCGCGGTGACCGTGGCGCGCAAGGATGGCACCGAGCGCACGGTGGAAATATCGGCGGCGCCGCTGCGCAACGCGGCGCGCAAGACGATCGGCGCGGTACTGCTGCTGCATGACGTGACGGAGCTGCGGGGCATTGCGCGGCAGATGTCCTACCAGGCCACCCATGATGCCCTGACCGGCCTGGTCAACCGGCGCGAGTTTGAACGGCGTGTCGATGAGGCGGTGACCACCGCGAGGCGCGGTGACGGCATGCACGTCCTGTGCTACATCGACCTGGATCGCTTCAAGGCGGTCAACGACACCAGTGGCCATCTGGCGGGAGATGCACTGCTGCGTGAAGTGTCCAAGCTGTTGCGCGAGGCGGTGCGCGATTCCGACACGGTCGCGCGCCTCGGCGGCGATGAATTTGGGCTGCTGTTAGTCGGTTGCCCGCTCGACAAGGCGCATCAGATTGCCCACGACGTGTGCCGCGCCATCGCCGAGTACCGGTTCATCTGGAAGGAAAGAGTATTCAACATCGGCGCCAGCATCGGTTTGCTCGAGCTGGGGCGCGAGAGCGGCAGCGTCGAGGAGTCGCTGGCCGCGGCGGACAGCGCCTGTTACATGGCCAAGAGCCAGGGCTCGGGCAACGTCGCGGTTTACTCTGCGCAGGAGGAGGCGGTTGCGCGTCGCAGCGGCGATATCCAGTGGTTGCAGAAATTGCAGGCCGCGCTGCGCGATGAGACCTTTGAGTTGTACCAGCAGCCGATCGTGCCGGCGGTCGTGGCCAGCGCCGACGGTCCCGCAATGGAAATATTGCTGCGGCTGCGTGATGAAAACGGCATCCTGTGGCAGCCGCGCGATTTCCTGGCGGCGGCCGAGCGCTATCGGCTCATGCCCAGCATCGATCGCTGGGTTGTGAAGTCGACCATCTCGATGCTGGGCAACGGCGCGTTGTCGGTGCCAGGCTCGCGTTGCGTCACGCTGAACATCTCCGGCCAGACCCTCGGCGATGTCAGCTTCCTGGAATTCGTGGTCGAATGCCTGGACCGTTCCGGCGTCGCGCCGTCGCAGCTGTGTTTCGAGATGACCGAGTCCGCAGCCATTGCCAACCTCGAGCACGCCCGCCGCTTCGCGGGTGTCCTGCATGGCATGGGCTGCCGCTTCGCACTCGATGACTTTGGTTCGGGCATCGGATCGTTCTCGAACCTGAAAAACCTGCCGCTCGATTTCCTCAAGATCGACAATTCGTTCACCCGTAACCTGGCACGCGATTCGGTCAACCAGGCGCTGGTGGCGGCGATGATCAAGCTCGCCCGCACGCTGAATTTCAGGGTGATTGCCGAGGGGGTCGAAGACAATGCGTCGCTCGACTATGCGCGCCGCATGGGCGTTGATTTTGTGCAGGGCAATGTGATCGCCAGGGCCCAGCCGCTGTCCGCAGCCGCCTAGCTCACGCAGGTTTTTGTTTCGCGGCGCCCGTCCGCCGTGGTAAGAAGCCGGCATGAAAACCCCAGTGCCGGTCAATCTCGATTTTCTGCATAACAACCCGCTGCTGAATCGGGCCCGCGCCACCGAGGTGTTGCGCCGCGAGGGTCTGTCGGCGGTTGTAGTGGGACGACCCGCCAACATTTCCTATCTGACCAACCACTGGCCGCTGCTCGAGCGCATGGGCGCAACGGGCTCGGCCTACGCGGTCCTCAGCGCGGACCCCAAGGCGCCGGTGGCGCTGGTCATGGGCCAGTTCTCCTACTACTACGGCCTCGCCGAGGAACAGCTGCCGCAAACGGTCCGGCCTTTCCTCTTTACCGGCCCGGGGCAGAACGGCGCGGCAGCGCCCGCGCGCATGTTTCGCGTTGTCGACGAGCAGGCACTCCCGCCGCGCGAACGTGCGCGTCGCGCGGCGACTGAAGCCACGCAGCCGTTTTCCGCGGACGCGGTCGTGGCCCTGCGCAAGGCGCTGCAGTCGCTGGCGGTTCGTGGCGGGACCATCGGCATCGATGGCGACGTCGCCGAGGCTTCGTTGTTAGCTGCATTGCCGATTGCCGGGGTGCGCAACGCCGAGGACACGCTGCGACGGATCCGGCGGGTCAAATCGCCTGCCGAGCTGCAGCTAATGCGCCTGACAGCCCAGGCCAATGCCGATGCCGCCTTGGCGGCAGCACGCGCAACCCGGCAACTGGGCAGCATCCGCGCCCTGCGGGCGCGCTTCTACGCCGAGACCGCGGCGCGCGGCCTGCGCCCGGTCTTCATGGTCGTCGATGGCGTGACCTCCGACGATTACGATGAACCGCTGCGTGAAGGGCAGTCGATCCTGATCGACTGCGTTTCCAGCCTGCACAATTACCACGGTGATTTTGCACGCACCGTGTTCATGGGCGAACCCGCGAAGCGGATGCAGACCGCGACGCGCGCCATCGCCATCTGCTGGGACGAAATTCGCGCGGCGCTCCGGCCCGGCATGGCGTACTCCGCGATCCGGGCGTTAGGTGAGGAGACCTTGCGCAAGCAGAACTTTGACGTGCAGGTGGGCTTCACGCCGCACAGCGTCGGTTTGTGGCACGGCGATGATCCGCGCCGCAGCGCCGACGGCAAGCCGCTCGATCCGGTGCTCGAAGAAGGGATGATCCTGTCGGTCGACTGCCCGGTGTTCGATCAGGGCGCGGGCGGCACGGCCCACCTCGAAGACCTGTCGCTGATCACGGCGTCCGGTGCCGAGCTGATCAACTCGCCCGAGCACCGCACCATCACGGTCTGATTCTCAGGCTAACGACCAGCCGACAAACACGCGCGCCTGGATCCACGGGCCGAGCGCGCTCTCGACATCAAAGCCCGGGTCCGCGGCCAGCGCCGCTTCCAGCGCCACACCCAGCGGCCTGCGCTCCAGCACTGCGCCGAGGAAAGTCGCGGCGCCGGCGCCGATGGCATCGATGTGCGTGGAGCGCAGCGCCCGCGTGATGAGGGCGTTCTCGCCGCCGCGGCCGATATCGATGGTCGCATCGCCCGCCGTATCCGCTTGATTGGCCGCCCAGATGGCGACGATGGGATAGGGCGATCGCACCAGGCGCAGCGCCGGGTGCGCCTGCAGGCGCAGGCGGTCGTAACTGTCCTGCTCGAGTCGGGCGAGCGCGGCAAGGTCGAAAACCTGCGAATCGTCAGCGGCGATGATGGCCTCCTGGTAGGCCCATTCGAGCGCCGCAACAGCGGGGAGGTAGGCATAGTCGCTGGCGGCAAACTGCTGGCGCAGGAAAACGGGAAACGCGCGCCCGCAATGAAACAGATCGCCGCTGCGCGACGGCGCATACAGCAGAAACTGCCGCGCCGTCTGGCGAAAGTAATCGGTTCCGACCAGGCGCTGCACGACGGGAAATTCCAGCTCCAGCACCTTGAGGAAATTCTCGCGCAGATTATTGCGGTAGATGTTGAGACGTTCCTCGGGCGAAAAGGCGCCGCCACGGATATCCGACAGGGCAGTCGATCCACCCGCGTGCTCCGCAAGCAGCCCGTCAAGCAAGGATTTCTGCGCTGCGCCTAACATATAGTCATGCGGCTAACGCCAGGCGCGCACGCCGGTCGGCACGCGCGGCTTCCGCCGCCAGCACCGGCAGCGCCGGGATGTCGAGATCCCATTCGATCAGTGTCGGCACGGGCCCAAGCTTGTGGATGGCGTATTCGTAGAGATCCCACACCGCATCGCAGACATGGGTGCTGTGCGTATCGATACGAATCTGCCGCGCGTCGATGCGATTGATGCTGTGACCGGCGAGGTGAATTTCGCCGATGGCTCTTCCCGGCATCGCGTCAATGAATTCGCGCGCATCAAAGCCGTGATTGCAGGCGCTGACATAAATATTGTTGACGTCCAGCAGGATGCCGCAGCCCGCGCGTTGTGCCAGCTCCGCAAGAAAAACCCACTCCGGCATTTCGCTCGATTTGAATTCGAGATACGAGGACACGTTCTCGATCAGCATTTGCCGGCCAAGCGCGTCCTGCACCTGGCCGACGCGGGATACCAGGTGCTCCAGCGCTTCGCGGCTGTAAGGCAGCGGCAGCAGGTCGTTGCTGAAAATACCGCCGGCGCTGCTCCAGCACAGGTGCTCGGACACCAGCGCCGGCTCGAATCGCGATATCAGCCGCCGCCAGTTCGCGAGATGCGTCGCATCGAGTGGATCGGTCGAGCCGATCGAGAGCCCGACGCCGTGCAGTGACAGCGGATAGCGGTTGCGGATCTGCTCCAGGTACCAGGGCTGGGCGCCGCCGAGGGCGAAATAGTTTTCGCTGTGCGCTTCGACCCAGCCGACGTCCGGTGGCGCGCTCAGGAATTCGTCGTGATGTACCGCCCGCAGGCCGATCCCGGCTTGCGCCGGGAGGGCCTGGGTTGTTAGCCGGCCAGGTGACTTTTCACTGCTTACCGGCATGTCAGGTATGTAAGGACTTTATTTGGCAGCAGTCAGCGAACCGCCGACCAGGCGCTCGCAGGTGCCCTTGGGTAACTTGATCCATTCTTTGGCACTGGCGGCCTTGGCCTGGCCTGCACACGAATGGCCATTCGCGGCGCAATCGTTCTTGCCAGCCTTGGCGACGCCAAAGCATTTCTCAGTGGCGGCGGCAGCAGCCTTGTCGGCGCCCATCGTGTCGGCGGCGGAGGCCAGGTTTGTCAGCATCAGCGTGCCGATGGCGGCGGCGAGTAAAGTCTTGGTTGAATTCATCAGAAGTCTCCTAGGGGTTGAGAAATACGTTGTCGGCCCAGCCGACAGGGATTCAGACCGGCCGGCACCCGGGATTGTTTCAGGTGCCGGGCATAAAATGCAAAAACCCGGCGCGAGGCCGGGTCTTGCATGTTTGACCGCCGGCCTGAGCCGACAGCAATTACAGCAACGGGATCAGGAGCAGCGCAACGATGTTGATGATCTTGATCAAGGGGTTGATCGCCGGCCCGGCGGTGTCCTTGTACGGATCACCGACGGTATCGCCGGTCACGGCTGCCTTATGGGCATCCGAGCCCTTGCCGCCGAAGTGGCCTTCCTCGATGTACTTCTTGGCGTTATCCCAGGCGCCGCCGCCGGTGCACATGGAAATCGCGACGAAGAGACCCGTGACGATGGTGCCGATCAGCAGGCCACCGAGGGCCTTGATGCCTTCGCCCGGGCCCATCAGCGCATTGAGGCCGAAGGCCACGATCACCGGCACCAGGATCGGCAGCAGCGAGGGCACGATCATTTCCTTGATCGCCGCTTTTGTTAGCAGGTCAACGGCCTTGGTATAGTCCGGCTTGGCCGTGCCTTCCATGATGCCCTTGATTTCCTTGAACTGGCGACGCACCTCGACGACCACCGAGCCCGCAGCACGACCCACCGCTTCCATCGCCATGGCGCCGAACAGATACCGCACCAGGCCGCCGATGAACAGGCCGATGATGACGGCCGGATCCGACAGCGAGAAGCCCACCATCGCACGCCCGGTTTCGGCCAGGTGTGTTTCGAGGTTGTGCGTGTAGTCGGCGAACAGCACCAGCGCCGCGAGGCCGGCGGAACCGATGGCATAGCCCTTGGTAACGGCCTTGGTGGTGTTACCCACCGCATCCAGCGGATCGGTGATGTTGCGCACTTTCTTGTCGAGGCCCGCCATTTCGGCGATGCCACCGGCGTTGTCGGTGATCGGGCCATAGGCGTCCAGCGCCACGATCATGCCAGTGAGTGACAGCATTGCCGTAGCGGCGATCGCAATGCCATACAGGCCATGCAGTGCGTTAGCACCCCAGATGGCAATGCACACCGCGATGACCGGCAGGGCGGTCGACTTCATGCTGACACCGAGACCGGCAATCATGTTGGTCGCGTGGCCGGTCTTCGAGGCTTCCGCGATCTTGCGGACCGGGCTGTATTCAGTGGCGGTGTAGTACTCGGTGATGACAATCATCGCCGCGGTCAGGGCCAGGCCGATCAGTGCGCAGCCAAACAGCGCGTTGAAATCTGCCGGCATGATCGACTTGGTAATGAACCAGAACAGGATCGCGGAGACGATTCCCGCGACGATGACGCCCTTGTACAGGGCATTCATGATCTTGCCGCCGTCCTTGGTGCTGACAAAAAACGTGCCGATGATTGACGAGACAATCGAGGCTGAGCCGAGCGCCAGCGGATACAGGATCGCGCTGATCCCGGCGTCCTTCATCACCAGACCACCTAACAACATGGTGGCGACCAGCGTGACCGCATAGGTTTCGAACAAGTCGGCCGCCATGCCGGCGCAGTCGCCGACGTTGTCACCGACGTTGTCGGCGATGACCGCCGGGTTGCGCGGGTCATCTTCCGGGATGCCGGCCTCAACCTTGCCGACCAGGTCAGCGCCGACATCGGCGCCCTTGGTGAAGATGCCGCCGCCCAGTCGCGCGAAGATTGAAATCAGCGAGCCGCCGAAGGCGAGGCCGACCAGCGCGTGCAGCGCGCCATCATCGCCCAGGGCGCCGCGGGTGGCCATGAAGTAGCCGGCGACTCCGAGCAGACCCAGGCCAACGACCAGCATGCCGGTGATGGCGCCGCCCTTGAAGGCCACCTGCAGGGCCGCATTGAGGCCGGTGTTAGCTGCTTCGGCGGTGCGCACATTGGCGCGCACCGAGATGTTCATGCCGATATAGCCGGCGAGGCCTGACAGGATCGCGCCGATCGCAAAACCGCCGGCCGTGGGCCAGCCCAGCGGACTCAAGCCGATGATCAGGAACAACACCACGCCGACCATGGCGATGGTGGTGTATTGGCGGTTCAGGTAAGCCTTCGCGCCCGCCTGCACCGCTGCGGCGATTTCCTGCATGCGCGCGTTGCCGGTCGGCAGCGCCAGAATCGAAATACTTGAAACCACGCCGTATAGAACGGCGAGCACGCCCGCAGCAATTGCGAGCCATAGCCAGGTGTTGGCATCCATCAGGAAATCTCCCCAAAGATCAAGACGTTATGTTATTCGCCAGCCACAGGCACGAGCCCCTGACCGCCCCCGAAAAGGGCGCGAATAATAGCACAGGGTTCAGCGCAGGTAGCTAAGGCGTGCCGTGGGCCTTGCGGCCGCCGCGCGCCATTTTTGCGCCGGGCTCCGGCGCGCCGGATCGTAGCTCTTGCGCGGTCTGAATGCAGCGCTCGACCAGGTCGCGTGTGCCGGCACGCAGCTCGTCGTGGTTCTGCACGAATTCGACGTTGCGCTCCATGTTCTCGGCGGTCCAGCCGAGCGAGTGGGCGACGTAGGGAAACGGCGGAAATACAAAACCCAGTTCGGCAAAAAACCCGAGCTGCTGGCCGGCCACGGCCTGCACATTGTCCTGGCCGCCGGTGATGATGAATCCGGCAACCTTGCGCTGGATCAGCACGCGATTGTGGGTTGTTAGCTGGTTCTGGATGCAGTTCATGCGCTCGGCCATCTTGTAGTAGAGCGAGCTCGCGGCGCCCCAGCGGATCGGCGTCGCAACCAGGATCACATCGGCGGAGTGCACCAGGGCTTCGTAGACGCGATCCAGCTGATCGGTGGGATCGCTCTGCGTGATCGAGCAGGGCCAGGTGCAGGCGCGTGCGCTGCGCGAATAATAGCCCTCGCAGGCGCGGAAGCTGAGTTCGCGCAGCTTGATGAGCTCGGTGCCGGCCCCACCGGCGCGTGCATGATCCAGCGCAGTCTCGAGCAGCGACTCGGAGGTGGAGTAACGCGGATTACCCGGCTGCATGATGGTGGTCGAGATGCCGGCGACACGGATCGGTCCGCTGGGGCGCGCCAGCTCCCGTGCCAGCGGATGTGCTTTGTGCGCCAGGCGGCCGCGTGGGCTGGTCGGTTTCGCACTGACAAGCACCCGGCCCTCGGCCACACGCACCGCATACTGGGGCACGCGATCGCCTTCATAGCCGGGCTCGCCCTGGCCGGTGCAGCGATGGAATTTCCATTGATGCCACGGACACACCAGGTAGTCGCCGTCGAGCCGGCCCTCGCCCAGCGGTCCGCCGACGTGGTTGCAGATGTTAGACACCGCACCAAAAACGCCGTCGACATGACTCAGCGCAATACGGCTGTTGCCGAGCGCGACCGCCTGCAATGGTTTTGCCGCGAGCTCCGTGGCGGAACCGACATCGATCCATTCGGGTTCGCTAGCCACGCGCGCCGCCGCTCAGGCCTTGAAGGGTGGTAGTTTCTTCTTCACGCTGACACCCTTGATACGCACGTAGGCCGGCAAGCCGTCCTTGTAGGGCGGCGGATCGCCGCCGCCGATCAGGGGCGACAGATACAGCCGGCACTTGCTGGTAATTCCGAAACCGTCGGCGGTGATGTAGTCACGCGGCATTTTTTTCTCGACGTTGGCAACCTTGGCGAGCGGCACCGAGCCGACAGTCCATTTGTAAGGCCGCGAGGATTTGCGGACGACCGTGGGCATTACCGAGTTGCGGCCCCGCACCGCGAGCTCGACCGCCGCCTTGCCCATTGCGTAGGCCTGCTCGACGTCCACCTTGGAGGCAATGTGGCGCGCGGCGCGCTGCAGGTAATCCGCGACCGCCCAGTGATATTTGTAGCCGTGCGCCTGCTTGACCATGTTAGCAATGACCGGACCCACGCCACCCAGCTGGGTGTGACCAAAGGCATCGAGCGTGCCGGCGTCGGCGAGGAACTTGCCGTCGGCGGTCGCCGTGCCTTCGCTGACGACGATGACGCAGTAGCCGAAATCGGTGACGCACTGCTTGACACGGGCCAGGAATTTTTCCTGCTCGAAGGGGATTTCCGGGAACAGGATAATGTGCGGCGGCTCGTTAGCATTGCGGCCGGCGAGTCCGCCGGCAGCGGCAATCCAGCCCGCATGCCGCCCCATGACTTCCATGACAAACACCTTGGTCGAAGTGCGCGCCATCGAGGCGACGTCCAGCGAGGCTTCCAGCGTCGAGACGGCCACGTATTTCGCGACCGAGCCGAAGCCCGGGCAGCAGTCGGTGAACGGCAGGTCGTTGTCCACGGTCTTGGGCACGCCTACGCAGGTGATCGGATAACCTAACGACTCGCCGATCTGCGACAGCTTGTGGGCCGTGTCCATCGAGTCGTTGCCGCCGTTGTAGAAGAAATAGCCGATGTCGTGGGCCTTGAAGACCTCGATCAGCCGTTCGTATTCGGCGCGGTTCTTGTCGATGCCCTTGAGCTTGTAGCGCGCCGAGCCGAACGCGCCGGCCGGCGTGTAGCGCAGGCCGCGGATGGTCGCGCGCGATTCGCGGCTGGTATCGATCAGGTCCTCTTCCAGGGCGCCAACGATGCCGTGCCGGCCGGCCAGGACCTTGCCGATCTGGCGCGGGTACTTGCGCGCAGTTTCGATGACGCCTGCGGCCGAGGCATTGATGACCGCGGACACACCGCCCGACTGGGCGTAGAGCGCATTGCGGGGTTTGGCGGGCTTATTTGCGGACTTTTTCATGGTAGCCGGAGTTTACGGCAACAGCGTGAAATTGGCTGCCGCGAGACGCTGAATGGCGCATCGGGTAGACTTTGGAACCGCAGGAGAGAAACGCATCATGTCAGTGTCTGCTGTTAGAGCCGCCGTCCTCGCGACGGCGATGTTGGGCGTAGGTGCTTGTGCGACGTCGGCAAGTCCGAACCGCAGCCTCATCATTGTGTCACTCGAAGCCCGATCGGGCAGCGCCGTGGGCGGCCAGCTGCGGATATCCCGTAATGGCACGAAAATTCATTTGCGCGCCCGGGTGACAGGTCTGGAACCAGGGTCGGAGCACGGCTTTCACATTCACGACAAGGGTGACTGCTCGGCGCCCGACGCCTCGAGTGCCGGCGGCCACTTCAATCCAGGCGGCAGCGCGCACGGACGTTTTGGCGACGCGGTGCACCACGGCGGCGACCTGCCCAGTCTCAAGGCCGACGCCAAGGGCGTCGCGCGCGCGGATGTCGACCTGAGCGCGCTGCAATGGGAAGGCGCCCAGGGGATCAAGGGCCGCGCGATCATCGTGCATGGCAAGCCGGACGATTTCACCACCCAGCCCAGCGGTAATGCCGGGCCACGCGTCGCCTGCGCGGTTATCGGCTGAGCCCGCCCGATGAGAGTCGTTTTTCTGGGCCCTCCGGGGTCAGGCAAGGGCACGCAAGCGCAACGCCTGGCTGAGCCGCTGGGCATCCCGCAGATTTCCACCGGCGACCTGTTTCGAGATCATCGCAAGCGCGGCACGCCGTTAGGTCTGCGCGTTGAAGGCATCATGGCCCGCGGCGACCTGGTCGACGATGGCACCGTCATCGACATGGTGCGCGATCGTATTCGCCAGCCCGATGCCGCACGGGGTTTCATCATGGACGGCTTCCCGCGCACCCTGCCGCAGGCTGAGGGATTTTCTGCAATGCTGGCGGAGCTGAAGCTGGCACTCGATCGCGTGATACTTTTCAAAGTACCTAACGACGACCTGGTCAAGCGTATTTCCGGGCGCCGCACCTGCGCCGATTGCCAGCGCGTGTTCAACGTCTATACGGCGCCGCCGTCGGTGCCGCCGCCCTGCGCCGGGCAGTGCAGCACGCCCAGGTTGATCCAGCGCAAGGACGATGAGGAAGCGACCGTGGTACAGCGCCTCGCCGTCTATGATCGTGACACCCGGCCGCTGGTGGACTACTACCGTGCCCGCGGGCTGTTGCGCGAAGTGGATGCGATCGGCGCGCTGGCCGCCGTGACCGCGCGCGTCGAAGCGGCGCTGCGTTAGCCCGAGCGGCGGCTCAGCCGGTCCGCGCCGCCAGCAATTTCACGCCGATCACGTCGCGCCGCCAGCCGTTGAGTGGCGCGGCTGCGGTGTCGCCGCGCGCGACCTGCTCGAGATCCTTGCGGGTCGCCAGCACTTCGGGGGCCAGTTCCAGCCGCGTGGCGGCGGTCCGCGTTGCGTCACCGAGCCTGCGGACCAGGGCTTCAAATTCCGCATCGGGGCGCGTGCGCCTCGGCAGTGGCGGCAGGTCCGCTGGCAAGTCGCAGCCGGCGATCAGGGCGAGCAGCTCATCACCGACCCGATCGACGATGCCACGCTGCATCTCAGGTATCGCCCGCAGCGCCTCGAGATCGCGTGGCGGTTCCTGCACCATGGCGCGCAGTACGCCGTCATCGAGAATCCAGCCGCGTGGACGATTGCGGTTGATGGCGCGTTTTTCGCGCCACTCGGCCAGCTGCTGTGCGAGCTTGACGCGCAGGGGATCGAGCCCATGCAGGCCTTTGAGGCGCTGCCATGCAAGTTCGGGCCGCACGTCCAGCAGCGCCGGGTTGTCGAACACGGCGAGCTCTTCTGCCAGCCAGGCGCTGCGCCCCTGCGACTGCAACTTTGTTAGCAAGGCGGCGCGCAACGCCGGCAGGTAGCGTACATCGTCCAGCGCATAACTGATCTGCGCCGCAGTCAGCGGCCGCCGGGACCAGTCGGTGCGGGTTTCGGCCTTGCTCAGATCCACGCCGAGCAGGCGGCGGGTCAGCTCCGCGTAGCCGACCTGCGGCGGCAGGCCGCTGAGGCCGGCGGCGATCTGAGTGTCGAAGACATTGCGTGGCATGCCGAGACACGGCGCCAGCACCTCCAGGTCCTGGCGGGCCGCATGCATGACAATCTGGCACTGCGGCGATTGCCAGCGATCCTGCAACCAGGCCGGACCCTGGCCGAGGTCGACGGCCAGCGGGTCTATGCAGGTCTGCCACTCGGCGCCGCCAATCTGCAGCAGGCAAAGCTCCGCGCGATAGGTCTTTTCGCGCATGAATTCGGTATCGAGCGCCAATAGTTCGGCGCCGCCAGCGCGTTGCGCCAGCGCATCCAGTGTGGTTCGGTCAGCAATCAGTGTTGGAGGAGTGTTCATGTGCCAAAATGCGGCGCGATTATGCTGGAAACATTGCAACTGTATTGGGAAATTCTCTGGCGCAGGCGCCTGCCGTCGGATCTGCCTTACTCACCGGTACTGCTTGCGGTGACCGCGGCCGTTTCGGCGGCCATCGGTATCGGTGTCAATCAGTCCGCGGCGCGCTTTGTGCAGCTGCAGGCAGTCAAGATCGAAGCAGGCGCGCCGGGCTATGTGATCGTGCCATTTGTCGTGCTGCTGGGCGCGGCGGCTTACGCGCTGGTGCTGCGCTCTTTTGGGCAGTCGTCGCGCGCCCTGCAGACCATCACGGCAATTCTCGGCATCTCGCTTTTTACCAGTAGCGCCGTATTGCTGCTGTTGCTGGCGGCGGTTGCGGTTCCAGACAGCATGGCCAGCCTGCGCGGCCTGGTGGGGCTCGCGATGATCGTCGTTTCGGTTTACGACCTGTACGTAAAGTCGTGGATTTTATCGCAGGCCGTCGAACGCTCGCTGGCTTTGTCGTTTCTGGTGGTGCTGTCGCTGGAAATATTCGTGGTGCTGGTGGGCGCCATGTTGTTAGGTCCGACGGCGACCGCCGCCGCCGGGGGCTGAGGCATGCAC
>JAYUGT010000230.1:0-8781 GCA_043738315.1 Gammaproteobacteria bacterium | reverse complement strand
GCGCCGATGGCTCGCTCTCTGTTTATCAGGACACGCTGGTCTACTCGGGTCTCTTGGACGGTGCGGAATCAGCCGAGCTGAGGCTGCCGGCAGAACGCTTCGCCTACGTGCACGTTGCGAAAGGCGAAATCGCCTTGAACGGCGAACGGCTGCGGGCGGGCGACGGCGCGCGGCTGCGCGGCGAAGCACTGTTGAAGCTGGCGCAGGGCCGGGGCGCCGAGGTGCTGATCTTCGATCTCAGGCCTAACGAACTGCCATGATCTCGCGGCGGCAGTTGCTGCAGTCTGTGCCGGCCGCAGTCCTGGCCGCAATGGCCGGCCCGGTCAGCGCCGCGCTCAACCAGCGCAGCTATCAAGGGGTCATGCGCTACTCGCTCGCTTCGCGTGAGAACGGGGGCGAAAGTTTCTTCGTGACCGTGCAACCTGACGGGCTGCGCACGCTGCGCGCGCGGTGCGAGCTGGACGACGACCGACTGTTGCGTGACGTCACGCTGACGGTGGACGCGGACTGGCGGCCGATGACGGCATTTATCCAGCTGACCATCGCGGGCAAATTAGCCGGCGCAACCTGGTACCGCTTCGCGCCTAACGAGATCGTCGTCGAAGGCTACAATGCCGTTGCCGGGCGCATCTCGCAGCGAGTGCCGCTGACCCGGCCGGCCGACGCGTTTGGCGCGCATCCGATACACGGCGATGCGTGGAATCTTGCGCGCCTCCGACTGGCTGGCGGGCGGCCCATCAATGCGCCGCGCTTCACGAGTTCGTCAATGTCAAACGGCGCTTCCGGCCCGGGCCTGGTGTTGCTGCCCGAAAACTACCTGGTCTACGCGCTGGCGGGGCGCGACACGGTGACCACTCCGTCCGGCAGTTACGCGGCCGATCATTTCACGATGACGGTGACGGCGAAAAAGAAAGTGAATCACATCTGGGCCTACGGCGCGGACTGCATCCCGGTCCGCATGACAACTTCGGACGGGCGCAATTACGAACTGGTGGAATTGACCGGCGATGCCAGGTAGCGCGCGTGGTTGCGCTCAGAAGTTACCTTCGACTCCGAAGGGTCTGCGGCCCGAGGCATCCGCGCCACCCATGTAACGCAGCGCGTTGACCACGTCCGGGGGCACGCCGGCGCGTGGCGCGAGCGCGCCCTCCAGTACATAGCCGGGCGCCGGAGTCAGGCGCAGTGTGCCGCGGAAATCAAATGGTCCGCCACGATCGACCAGAGTACCGATGGGATCGTTTTCAGCGCTGAGCGCACCGTCAAAACTGAGCAGCCAGGAGCCCAGTGCCGTCGGCGCAACGGCCTGGGTCAGATTGTCGACCTCCAGGGTGCCGCGAACCAGCGCGATTCGACCGTTCGCGGCTACGCGCAGTTCCTGCACACGAGCTCGCGCCGCGCCACCGAATCCATCCGGTACCCTGACACCGCTGACGCGCAGCATAGGCGCCAGTGCTGCCAGCTGCGCCTCCCCCTGCAGCGCGCTCAGCTGCAGGCTCTTGTCGCGGCGCGCGACCAGGTCGGTATCCAGGCCCACTCCCGGTCCGCGCAACTGCAGGTTCGCGGCAACCCGGCCTGTTAGCAAGGGCCAGAACTTCAGCTGCCAGCTGAGCTGGCCGAGGGCCAGGCCGCCGACCGTCATGTTGTCGCAGGCGCCGCTCCACAGCGTGCCACGCGCCTCCAGGCAGGCCAGGGGCGGGGGCAGTTGTCGCGCGAGCGTGCTGGCCGGCCAGCGTGCAATCACCACGCCCAAAAACAGGATGCCGAGAATAAGAATCGCGCGCCAGCGCATCAGATACTAGCGACCGGCAACTTTGAGTTGCACGGACGCGTTGACGACACCGGGTGTCGAGCTCGGACTGACAGAGAGGCCGACGATGCTGATGCCGTGCTGCTGACGCAGTCGCGCCAGCCAGGCAACGATATTGTCGAACGCCGCACCCTTGAGACTGGCCTGCAACTGGCCGGACCCCGTGGGCTGCACCTGGCTGACGGAATTGCCGAGACCGGATTCGCGCGCAACCCGGTCGACGATTACCAGCACGTTTTCCGGGGTTGCCGGCCCCGCCGCCAGTCCCGGACCGGCCGCCATGACCTGCGGCGCGGAGGCCTGCAGCCAGCGCAGGTCATCCTGCTTGCGCGCCAGTCGTTGTTCTGCGGCGCTCAGGCGCGCGTACAAAGGAGCTAACAGCGCAAACAACAGTATCAGCGCTGCAACGGCGCCCCCCAGGCCCAGGAACAGCTGCTCGCGCGGTTCGCGACTGCGCCACCAGGCCATCATGATGCGCCACCGCGGCGGATGCGGATCTGGCCATCGTAGCCGGAGTCCGCGGCCGCGCCGCTCAGCAGTTCGGCCTGCAAGCCGCCGGCGCGCAGTTGCGTGTTGATGCGCTCCAGGCTGTCAGCGTTTTCGGCGCGCACCTTTATTTCGAGCGCGCCGTTCTGAAACCGCAACGACTCGATCCGCGCCTGCGGCGCTGCGCTGCGCGCATTGGCAAGTGCCGTCATCAGTGCCAGCGCGACATCATCACCGGCTGCGGCGCCGCCGAGACGGCTCATGACCGCCTTGCGCAGCAGGGCAGGGTCGGCGGGTGCCGCGTCGGCTAACAGGCTGCGGCCAAGTTCGGTAAGGCTTGCGTCCACCTGGCGCTCGGCGGCTCGCAGCCGCGACCATTTCAGCCACTGACTGCCGCCGAACAGGCCTAACAGAACCAGCGCCAGCACGGCCGCGACCCGCCATTCCTGCCAGCCTGCGCCGCTGTTGACGGACGAAGCATAGTCGCCTTGCAGCAAATTGATGGGCCGCGCCTGCGGCAATTGCTGCGCAAACAGCGGCAGCGGCCCCTGTGCCAGCAACTGCACCTTCACGGTGACGAATCGTTCGCGCAGGGCGTCGACCTGGTTGCTGCGGGACTGCCACTCGGCCGGCGCCGCATACAGCAGCAGCGAGCGGTGGGCCGGTTCGCCGCCGCAGGCGATGTCGAATGCGGCGCCCAGCGGGTCGGCGGGCACGGTGCAGTGCGTGCCGTCCTGCAGGCGCACCAGGACCGAGTCACCTAACAACAAAGCGACGATCTGCCCCGGGTTGACCGGCATCAGCGCGGATTCCGGGTACAGGGCGGCGGGGCGGATACCGGCCGCCTCGAGCGCGGCAAGGTATTGTTGCAGCCGGTCGCGGGCGATCACGCTGACCGGAACGTGGCTGCCATCGGTCGGCCGTTCGCCGACCGCCACATGCATGTCCTCGATGTTATCCGCCAGCTGTTCTTCGATCGCATAAGGCACGGCCAGCTGCCAGCGGCCCGTGGTCCGCGCCGGCAGATCGGCGTACAGATTGACGACGTCATCGGAAGGTACCAAAACGATGACTTCGGCGTTGGCAGCGATGCCTGCGGCTTCAGCAAGCGAGCCCGCCAGCGGAGGCGCAGTGACCGCGCCGCGCGCATCACAGCCAAGCCAGCTCGCCACAACGCCGCCATCCGCGCCGCGCGACAGCCGAAATAACAAATAACGGTTCATTCTGCCATGGTCCGTGTCAACACCCGCACCTCGGGTTTTCCGGTCGCGCCAGTAGTACGCATCAACAAGCTTTGCAGGTCGAAGGGCTGGGTACCGATTGTAACCAAGCTGCGCAGTTCGAAGAAGTTAGATTGCACCTTAACCCGGTTCTTGATTTTCTGGTATTCGGCGGGGTTGGCACTGAAAAGCTGCTCGAACTGCAGGACGTTCGGATAGCAGCCCGACTTTCTCTGGGTCTCCAGCGTACTGGCATTCGCCGACCAGAGCCGCTGATCGACCAGGGCATCCAACAACACGCCGCTGGCCGTGCACAGATTGATCTCGCGCCGGTCTCTTGGCAGCGCGGTGACATGCGGCAAGAGCCGCAGGTAGGTCTCCAAGCCGATCTGCGGGACAGCCAGCAACTCGGACGCCTGCAACATTGGCCGGTTAGGCGGCCGGTTCGACGGTTGCTGCGATGTATAGAAACTGTCTTCGGCACCATTGGGTTCAGTCTGCTGGTCCGAGTCAATGTAATCGACGACCAGATCAGCCTTCTGTTCCGGGATGTCGAGTGTCCTCAGGAGGCGCCTGAAGATTTCCACTGCAACCGGGTCCTTTGCACCCTGATCATCGACCAGGCTGTTCAAATTAAAGCGACCGTCGAGGTCCGTGATCTGGCCGGCAATGCTAACACCGTCGACCAGTTCGACCGGGCCCTGCGGCAGGTGCCATTTTTCGGTGAAGTCATCGGTCTGGTTGGTGTCATCCGCCAGGAACCAGGCCGCGACAGCTTCGGCGCCGGCCTGCGCCTGGAATGCCTGGTCGAGCGAAGCATTGCCGGCCGCGCGCCGCAGCGCCAGCGCGCTGCGAAACTGGATGCCGACGGCAATCGCGGCCGCGATTGCAAAAATGACGATCGCCGCTAACAAGGCGACGCCGCGCTCGCGCCTCATCCCGGCACCTCGATCACACGGCGCACAGTGCCAAAATCCTCGGTCTCGATGATTATTTCCACCGCCAGCGGGCGCAGGCGCAGATTGGCCGAGTTTGCCGGGACTGCGGCGGGCGGCCAGCTGTCGGTCCACTGCCTGCCCATGTTCATTGCGCGTACCTTGACGCTGCGCACTTTGTCCAGCAGCGCCCGCCTGCGGGGCAGCGAGCTTTGTGCCGCATCCAGCACCGGCCATTCCAGCCGCACCAGCTGCCCGTTATCTAACAGGTAATTCACACGCTGCAGGCTGCTGCGCGCGATGCCGGCGCTGTTGCGCCAGCCGCCGCGCGTCAGGTTCGCCAGCACATTGTTGCGTGGATCGATACGCAGCGCGGCTTCTTCGCCGGAGCCGGGCAGGTCGCGTACCGGCCGAGAGACCAGCTGCGTGAAATCCAGGCTGAGCCAGCGCATGGTGTTCTGTATGTCGCGCAGGCGGGTTTCGGCGGTCGCAATGCCTGCCTTGTGCTGCGCCGCTGCACTGACCGCGCCATAACCGATGGCGAACATGATTGCGAACACGAAGATCGCGACCAGGATCTCGATCAGCGTGAAGCCGCGCAATTTGTGAGCGATCACTGGCATGGCGCCGTCAGGTTCCGGTGGCCGGTGGCGAGGGCGCGAGAGGCGCATTCGGATTGCCTGGGCCGGGCGGGCCGCCAACCGGCTCCCAGTCAGGCGTGTCACCGCGCGGCACGGCAACTGCCGTACCTAACACGCTGGTCGCGGTGACCAGGTAATTCTTGCCGGCGCTGTCCACTGCGCCTGCGGGGCCGCCATCCGGCGCCAGGCGCACGCTGACATCGATGCGGCGCAGGCCGGGCAACGCCAGTCGCTCGATATTCTGACGCCACTCCCAGCGGCGGCCGGCAAAATCCACCACGCCATCGCTGGCACCGTCAGACGGCGGCGTTGCCGCGACACGCTGTTCGATAATCCGATTGAGCGCAATCCACTGGGCAAAGCTGCGCTCGCGCAGCACGGCTACCGTATCCGCGGCGCCGGAC
Source organism: Gammaproteobacteria bacterium (assembly GCA_043738315.1). Classification (GTDB taxonomy): domain Bacteria; phylum Pseudomonadota; class Gammaproteobacteria; order Steroidobacterales; family Steroidobacteraceae; genus UBA964. The sequence goes on along the minus strand of JAYUGT010000230.1, from coordinate 3,288 downwards.
ACCGCTTCCATCGAGGCGGCGGCGGCCAGCGCAACAATGATCAGCGCGACCAGGACCTCGATCAAAGTGAAACCGCGTGCCCGTGCCATGTCAGTCCACCAATTGGCCGTCGACCAGTACGTCGATGCGCGGTTGCGGAATCGATTGCGAGCGGCTGGCGCTGACATCCTTTGGCGCATTATTGGCGCGCAGCACCAGCTTGTCCGCCCGCGACTCATCGCCTAACAACAACTCGAATTCGCTCATGTCGCCGCCGGCATAAAACATGGCGATCGGGCGCGGCCCGCCCTTCTTGTCCGGGTCGCGCAAGGGCTTCAGCAGCACCGGCCGGCCTTCGACCCGCGCGCTGAATCGCAGGCCATCCGGCAGGCTCATTGGCTTACCTAACAAGTCGTCGTCGGCCTGCACCCACTCCCGGGAGCGCACGTCCCAGGCCAGGAACTGGCATTCCTGCGGTGCGGCCGCAAGCGCGTAGTCGCGGCCCTCGACTTCGGCGCGTTCGCGGGCGTAATTGGTCAGTTCAATCAGGCGTTCGCGGGTGCGTGTCAGGGCGCGGTTACCGCCATCGGCCAGGCCAAGTGCCAGCACGCCGCCGGCGATCATCACGCCCATGATGACCACAACGACCATGATTTCGATCAGCGTGAAGCCGCGCGCTGCACGCATTGGCTTGCTCGCGCCTAGGGAGTCGCGGCTTCGACGCCGTGATTGGAGATGTTGTCGGCATCCTTCTCGGGCGTGCCTTCCTCACCGTCCGGGCCCACGGAATAAACGTCGTAATCGGCCGCGCCGCCCAGACCCGGCGAACGGTACTTATACGGCGAGCCCCAGGGATCGACGCTGGCCTTGGTCAGGTAGCCGCCGGGACGCCAGTTGCGCACATTCTCCGGCTGCGCAACCAGGGCTTTCAAACCCTGATCCGTGGTCGGGTAACGCGACGTGTCGAGCCGGTACATCGCCAGCGCAGCTTCAATTTTCTGGATATCGCCCTGTGCTTTGACGATACGCGCCTGGTCCACCTGACCGACTACGCGCGGAACGACGAATGCGGCCAGCAGGCCGATGATTACCACGACCACCATGATTTCGATCAGCGTGAAACCACGCGACCGGGGCAAGTTTGCAAGCGACATGACGCAGATCATAGCACCGCACGATGACCGTTTCGGGCCGCCCGGGCCGCTATAATCGTGAGCCAATTCACAGACGGGTGGCGTATGGCAACCGCAATGATTTTCCCGGGGCAAGGATCGCAATCGGTTGGCATGCTTGCGGAACTCGCGGCAAATAGCGCTACGGTGGCCAATACCTTTATTGAAGCAGGCGAGGCCCTGGGATTTGACCTTTGGACGCTTGTGGCGGAGGGGCCCAAGGAACAACTGGACCGCACCGCTTACACCCAGCCTGCGATGCTCGCAGCAGGCATCGCCGCCTGGCGCGTCTGGTGTGAAAGTGGCGGGCCGCGACCTCAATTTGTTAGCGGCCACAGCCTGGGGGAATACACGGCGCTGGTAGCGGCTGAAGCCCTGGATTTTGCCGATGCCCTCAAGCTAACACAGTTTCGTGGGCGTGCGATGCAGGACGCCGTGCCGGTGGGCGAGGGTGGCATAGCTGCCATCCTCGGAATTGACGAAGCGGCCGTGGAATCTGCATGCCTGGAGGCCGCGCAGGGCAGAGTGGTAGAGCCCGTCAATTTCAATGCCCCGGGGCAGGTCGTCATTGCAGGAGAAATCGGCGCCGTGCAACGTGCTATCGAGGCCTGCAAGGCGCGCGGCGCCAAGCGGGCAGTTATGCTGCCCATGAGTGTTCCTGCACACAGCAGTCTGATGCAGCCGGCCGCGGAACGCATGCATGAGCGATTGCAGGGCACTTTGATCGCCGCGCCGAAGATACGCTATTTCTCAGGCGTAGATGGGCAGGAACACCCGGATCCTGAATCGATCCGCGCATGTCTCGCGCAACAGCCCGCACAGCCGGTACTCTGGACCGCAGTGGTGCGCGCGTTGTTAGCAGCAGGGGTTACCCGCTTCGTAGAATGCGGGCCCGGACGCGTGCTGACACCGATGACCAGGCGCGTGGAAAAACGCGCCGACGTCGCCTACCTGACCATGGACGACCCGGCCACTCTCGCGGCCGCCGTTGCCAGCTGATGGAGCTAACAAACATGTTTGAAAATGACCTGGTCCTGGTAACCGGCGCGTCGCGCGGCATTGGCGCAGCGATCGCGGTCGGGCTCGCGGCGGCGGGCGCCCGGGTGATCGGCACGGCCACGACCGCCGAAGGGGCGGCAGGCATTGGCGCGGCGCTGGCGCCTTTTGGGTTACAGGGCCGGGGCGCGGTGCTCAATGTGTCGGACGCCGCCAGTATCGACGCCTTGCTCAAAGAGCTGGAGCAGGGCGAGGGCATGCCGACTATTCTGGTCAACAACGCCGCCATTACCCGGGACGGTCTGCTGATGCGCATGAAGGAGGAGGACTGGGACGCCGTCATCAATACCAACCTGTCATCGGTCTTCCGCCTGTCCAAGGCCTGCCTGAGGCGCATGGTGAAGGAGCGCAGGGGCCGCATCATCAACCTGACGTCAGTGGTAGGGGTCACCGGCAACGCCGGCCAGACGAACTACGCGGCCGCCAAGGCAGGAATCATCGGCTTCACCAAATCGCTGGCCAAAGAACTGGCCTCGCGCAACGTGACAGTCAACGCGGTGGCGCCAGGCTTTATCGACACCGACATGACTCGTGGGCTGAACGACCAGCAGCGCCAGCTGTTGTTGAGCCAGATTCCGGCGGGCCGCCTGGGTACAGTCGAAGATGTGGCGGCCACGGTACTCTTCCTGGCATCGCCGCAGGCGGGCTATATCACCGGGCAAACACTGCATGTGAATGGCGGCATGTATCTGGCCTGAGAGGCTGGCGTAGCAAAAATACCACAGTAAAAACCCTTAAAAAACAAGGACTCAGGCGAGACCAACGCGCTCTGAGTAGCAGTTGGCCGGGGCATCCCATACAATACCGCGCCCTTTTGGGGGTACCACTTAGGACATCAAATCGATGAGCACAGTTGAACAGCAAGTCAAAGCAATCGTGGCCGAACAATTGGGCGTAAAGCCTGAGCAGGTCACCAACACCGCCTCTTTTGTCGACGATTTGGGCGCCGATTCGCTGGACACCGTCGAACTCGTCATGGCCCTCGAAGAAGAGTTCGAGACCGAGATTCCGGATGAAGATGCCGAAAAAATCACGACTGTCCAGCAGGCTATCGATTACGTCTCTGAGCGCCGCAAAGCAT
>JAYUGT010000229.1:0-8804 GCA_043738315.1 Gammaproteobacteria bacterium | reverse complement strand
CTGCGAGGGCCATGGCCGATTCTGCCGCAAGGTGCTTCATGCCGGCACACAGTTGTTGCATGAATTATCCTGGCTGCCTGTTGCGACGTGACGAGTTTGTGGAGCGCAAAGCGGACCGGTTCCGCATATATGTCGAGTACCGGGATGTGGATGGGTCTCGGCGACGCACGGCCTGTCATGTCCGTCATTACGTCCACGCTCAGTTGTTGGCCGCGAATTCGGGCTGGCGACGCCGGGCACGGAAATCACCGATGGGTATCGTCCCGGCGACCAGCGGCGCATGCTCGCGGGCGGCCATCGCGATCGGTGTGCCTGAGAGTGCCTGCCCGACATCCGGGTAGTCCCGGCAGCAGGCTGGTCGGTCGTCAAAGGCGCGTGGCACGATCGAGAGTGCGGGCGAATTCGCGTCCCACGTGGTCCTGGAGCATGAGCATGAGCCTGGAGAGTCAGACGATAACACTGGCTGTGGAGCGCGCCACGCCCGAGGCGCTCGAAGGCTACGGCTATGTGATCGGCCGACCCGACGCTGCTGTCTGGGGCCGCATCGACTACTACGGCGATGATGTGCAGGTGCGAACGCCGGTGAAGTTCGTCTCAAACGACGACATGACACTGAACCTTGTGACCTTCAACAGGCGCGAGCCGCTGATTCGCTGGATGGAATATCACTCCAAGCACACCCAGACTTTCATCCCGCTGTCGGGCAAACCTTTCATCATGGTGCTCGGGAAGCCGACGCGCCGTCGCCCGGATCAGAGCATGGATGAGTCCCAGCCGGATCTGCCCGATCTGTCTAACGTGCGCGCGTTCTATTTCGACGGCAGTTGCGGCATCTGCATGCACGTCGGAACCTGGCATGAGGTGCCCTTTCCGATTGATGACGCGACGCACTTTGTCGCGATTGTGACCAATGAAACAAACCGCAATCTGGAAGCGCACGACAAGGCGTTCTTCGAAGCTGACGGCGGCGACCTTCTGAAGCGCAATTTGCAGCACCGCTTCGGCACGCAGATGAAGATTGATCTGACAACGCTTCAGGCGGTCGCATGAGGGAAAAAGTCATGTTGACGTGTGCTGTCACCGGCGCAGGCGACACCTTGGCCAAGCATTCCAGCGTGCCGGTCACGCCCGAGCAGATTTCAGCGGCCTGCCTCGAAGCTGCGAAAGCAGGCGCCTCCGCCGCACACGTCCATGTGCGCGATCCGGCGACCGGTCAGGGCGGCCGCGATCCCGCGCATTTTCGCGAGGTCGTCGCGCGTGTGCGCGACAGCGGCACGGATATCGTGCTGAATCTTACGGCGGGCATGGGCGGCAATCTGGTGCTGGCTGCCGATGATCCGTCGAAAATGATAGAAGGCACGGACCTTGTGACCCCGGTTGTTCGCATGCAGCACGTCACCGAGCTGCTGCCTGAAATCTGCACGCTCGACTGCGGCACAATGAATTTTGGCAGTAACATTGCGGTCAATCGCGTGCGCGATCTCGAGGTCATGGCGCGTATTGCGCAGCAGCTTGGGGTCAAGCCGGAGCTTGAGGTCTTCGATCTGGGCCAGATTCAGATCGCCCGCCATCTGATCGATGCCGGACTGATCGACGGCCGACCCCTGTTTCAGCTCTGTCTGGGCATCAGCTGGGGAGCGCCGGCCACAACGGAAGCGATGATGGCGATGCGCAACGCCTTGCCGCCGAATGCGGACTGGGCGGCGTTTGCGATCTCCCGCGCCGAATTTCCGATGGTCGCGCAAGCGGCGCTGCTAGGCGGCAATTGCCGTGTCGGCCTCGAGGACAATCTCTATCTTGGCAAAGGTCAGCTCGCGAGCAACGGTCAGCTTGTCGAGCGCGCGGTTCGCATTCTGGATTCCATCGGCGTTGGCGTGATGACGCCCGTCGAAACGCGCCGCTACCTCGGATTGCGCACTGCGGCCAACTAGTTTTCTGCCTGTTCCTCATGTCTGTCAGGGGTGTGACGTATGCGAAACTGTTCCATGAACGATGCAGCGGTTTCCCGCCGTCTTTTTCTGATTGGAGCGGGTGTTGCAGCGTCGAGCGCAACGATACCCGCGATGGCTGCGGCCGACGCTTCCCGGCACACCGCTGACGCCGCAACGCTTGACACGCCCAAAGGCATGCTCGACACCTACGTGCGCATGACAGGCGACACGAGTGGCAAGCCCTACCTCGGTAGTTACAGCGGGCATTTGTTCGCAGTGCAGCCTGACGACATCGTAGAACCGCTGTGCGGCTTCACCGGCTTCGGACTGGGCTGGGATCAGCCGCAGCCCGACGGCAGTTATCACCACGCCTGGAAAGAAGTTGGCTATTACACCGATCTGCGCACAGGAAAGATCCTGGAAAAATGGCGAAACCCGCTGAATGGCGAGCTCTGCGATGTCATGCATATCCACAATCGTTCGGTGAACATGACCCTGACGACGACCGTTAATCTGCCGCCGCCTGGATCCAAGCGGAAAATCGGCTATGGCAATTTTCCGCAGCTCGACAATCCGGCGCATCCATATGGCCTGCCGTACGCCATTCTTGACGACCAGCTGTCGGTTTTTTATGACGGTCGCGGCTATGTTCCCAACCCGCTGGATCCCAAGGTGTGGGTACGTGAGTCCGCCGGGCCCATGATGACGGTCGCCGAATTTTTCATGCTGACGAGCAGGAAAGACCAGGCGCTCGATTCGCGCGTCAGCAGTGCTGCCTGCACAGGTTCCTGGACGCGTATCGGCCCGTGGCTGCCGTGGATGCTGCTGGGCGCGCGTCCCGGTCATCTTTTTTATCGCAGCGCGACGAAAAAGCTGCACAGTATTTCCCAGCTTTCCGCAATAGTGCGTGACTATACCGCCAACCGCTATCCGGAGTTCCTGGAGTTTCCCAAAGACTTCAGCATGCCGATGGAGTCCTCGTGGGACGTCTTCAAGCGCGAACGTAAACCGCACCCCTGACACAACCAATGCCCAAACAACAAGCCACGATACAACCGTGGGGCTAACGCAATGAGCACCATGAAAAAAGTAGATCCTGCAGAGTTTCTCGCGTCGCGGCGCGCATTCACATCGCTGGCAACGCTGGGCCTTGCCGGCGCCTTGCCCCAGATTGCCGTCGGAGCCCCGCACGCTCACGGCCCGGCCAGCCAGCTTGACGTGATGAAGGCGTATCCAATCGCACAGGCCCGGACCGACGGCAAGCCCGCGTTCTGGTTCACGCGCGGACGCGAGTACGGTTTCGCGAATGGCGTTTATAAACCCATCTACGACCGTCATATCATTCTGGCGACACGCGTGTTCGCAACGCCCGATGGGGGCTGCAAAGCGCCGTACTGCGAGCAGGCCTACGCCACGGCAGCCGGCGAGGAAGAATTCCTGCCCGAGCTTCCGAGTCCGTTCACCGGCAAGACGTTTCCGAATCCGCTGGTCGGCCCCGGCCGATCGACGCTGACGGTCTCGCCGAGCGGTGCGATCACGCAGGACTTTGTCGTGCGCGATATCAAGGGGCATTACGCCGGCCAGTTACGCCGGCAAACCGGGCCGAGCGGCGAGCCGCTGCTCGACAGCGTAATACTGGAAAGCGTCGAAAGACCTAACGGACGGCTCGATCTGCTGGCGATGGGACCCTATCACTTTGATCATCGCAGCCGCGCAGCGTTCGTGCCGACGCATCGTGACGTGGTCGTCTATCGCGTTGCCGCTGCCGACATGATCGGCGAGGGTGGGGGCGTCATGATTGGCATTCATCCGTCGGTGAAAGTCGAAACCGTCGACGCGCTGCGGCGTCTGCTGAGTCCCATCGAGAAGAAGGCGTTCGAACGCTGGTTCGACCGCTGGGAAAAGCTGCTCATGGCTAACGACGAGCTCGTGCTTCCCGCGTCCCTAAAGTAAATTGAAGCTCGCCTCAGCTGCAGGAGATCTCACCATGGAAAGCTTGCCGTTCTCGACCAGCCGCAGGGCGAGCCTAGGACTGCTCGCCGGATTCGCCGCCGCCGTTGCAGCGCCAACGCCGTCGCCTGCGGCGACGCTCACGTCCGCGACAGGCCTGGGCGCCCCAGTAGACCTGAGCAATCCCCAGACGCGTCTGCGCGCATACTTGCGTATCCGCTGCCGACTCGATGGCAAGCCAACCTACATGCCCTACCGCGGGACGATCTTTGGCAAACCCGAAGGCAAAACGGCCGTTGCACTGTTCGACGTCGCCGGATTCAGCTGGAGCACTGTCACGCAGGTCGGGGAGTCGCGGTATCGCCTCGACAGCGTCGAAGCCGGCTACTTCCTCGATCGCGCCACCGGTGAGCCGCTGGTGCGCTGGGTCAATCCGCTTAACGACCTCGAAACGACGGTCCGGCACTACCGATCGTGGGCCCACATGATAGTCAGCCCCGAGGGACTCGAGCCGCTGCGTGATGGACCGGCTCCTGCGGGCGTCCAGGTCACCGCCACTGCGGGCGAGCCGACGATCATGAACGGCACGGTCTGGATGCACGAGGATCTGATCGGTCAGTTCCCGAGCGCGCCGCAGCCGAGCTTCTCCGATCCGCTGCAGTATTTCGGCCCCATGCTAACGGCAACTTCGCTGGCGACCTGGTGTGCCGCGCTCGCTGATCTCATCGATGCGGCGGCGCCTTATGTGCCGTCCATGTTCTCGTATCAGACACTTGGCAGTTGGCGTCCGTTCATGCGCATGGGCTCCGCGCCCGGCCTGATCAGCTGGCGAATGTTCGGCGCGAAGGGATCCTCGCTGGACGCCGTGCCAACGGCGCTGCGCGAGCGCGTTCTCGCCGACTATCCGGATTTCCTGACGAAGCTGAAGGCCGGGAAGTGAGACTGAACATGACCCGCACTGCAGTCACAGCCGCGCGAAGCACGGGCGTACCGATAGGCGAGCGCATTGCGCGCGCTGCCTGTGGTCTGATCGCTCTCGCGCTGCTGAGTTGCAGCGCCTGGGCTGCTGATCCGGTGGCGCCGAATACCTGGCCCGAAATTCTGCAGAAAACCGCTCGGGTCGTGCGTGTATTTGACGGCCCGGATGGCGTGCCTCGCTGGGAAGAAATCGACGCGCCGGTGTGGAGCAAAATGAAAGCAGAGCACGTGCAGATCACGTCTTTGCCAGCCAATGCGCCGCTGGGCCGGCATCGTCCCGCCAAGCGACATCTGATTATTCCGGTGCGCGGCATTACGACCATGATTCTCAGCGATACGGTCAGCATTCAGAGCCGGCCGGGGCAGATTCTGCTGATCGAAGACACGCAGGGAATTGGTCACGCCGGGCAGATCGGCGCCGAGGGCTACGAAGGCATCGACGTGACGCTGGCGGACGAGCGCGAGGCAGCCGGTACCGCGTCCGGCGCAAACCCTGCAGCGCTGCGACAATTCGTTGCGACATCCAGCGACGGCGTCGCTTTGGCAGCGAGTGCTTCTGCTGGCAGCGCCGGCGTGCCGCTGCTGTTCATTCATGGCTTCGGACAAAGCCGCTGGGTGTTCAACAGTTTGCTAACGAGCGAGCTGTGCCAGCGGCATCGCTGCGTGTCATTCGACCTGCGTGGCCACGGCGATTCGGCAAAACCCACGACGCCAGCGAGCTATGCCAGCGCGAAAATCTGGGCCGATGACGTTGTCGCTGTGATTCGTGGCGCAGCGATCGCGAAACCGCTGATCGTCGCCTGGTCCTTTGGCACAGCAGTCGCGATGGACTATCTTCGCATCGCGGGAACTGAGGCAATGGCTGGACTGGTGTTAGTCGATGGCACCGGTGGCGTGGTTGCGCAGCAGCCCGTTCATGAAGCGGCGGCCGACGCCGCGCGCGCGCGAATGATCGAAGACGGTCGCAGTGCGGATGCGTCGTTGCGGCTCAATGCCTACGAACGCTCCGCGCACCTGCTGACTGTCACGGAACTGCCGCTCTCGTGGTATCAGACCGCTGCTGCCGTTAGCCTGCAGGCGCCGGTATATGCCCGCGAAGCCATCCTGGCGCGCCGTATCGACAACGCCGATCTCGTCGCGAAACTGCCGGCGCACACGCTGTTCATCGTTGGCGAAAAAGACCGATCGATGGGTCCTGAGACGCTGCAGAACATCCGCCGCGGCGCATCCGCAGCGCAGACTCTGGTCTATCCAGGCGCAGGTCATACCCCATTTGCCGAATCGCCGCTTAAATTCCAGCAGGACCTTGCCGCGTTGGTCGACAGGGTGGCTCGCTAGGCTTATCCGTTATCCTGGTTCGTTAGCCTGTTGCGTTTCAGCGTGCGATCACGGCATCGCCCGCGGCCAGCCGGCGCCGGAAATCTCTCGCTGCCGATCGGACCAGCACAAAGGCGAGTGCGCCAAACAACGCGCCAGACACCGCGAGCGAGGAACCGACCAGCCGGTCGGAACGGAAGACGTAGTCTGTCAGCAGGCCAACGAACAGCGGGCCGAAGCCTGCGCCACCCAGACCCACCGCCACGTAGTACAGCGCGCTGACCCGTGCGCGAATCTCTTCTGGGGCGTAATCCTGGACGGCAGCCGCCGATACGCCCGTCGGAAAGGACAGGAAGAACGCGACGACGCCGTACAACGTCATCGCCAGCACCGGTGAGTGCACAATCGGCGCCAGCGCGGCGGGAAAGCCGATTCCGGCAAGCCCCCAGGTCATCAACGTGAAATTCGCATCCAGGCGGCCCTTGCGACGCAGTCTTGAGGCCCACCAGCCTCCGAGGATCGTGCCTGCAACCGAGGGAATCGCGAACACCAGGCCAAACACCAGTCCGAAACGCGATGGCGACCAGTGGAAGCCGCGTATGAAATAGGCGGGCGCCCAGGCGAGCACGCCGTAGGCGATAGATGCGAACGCTGCAAACGCGCCGAAATGTTTGCCAATCAGCGACCCGTGCGATTGCAGAAATGTCCGCAGTTGCACATCGCGCAGCGGTGCTGGCCGGCCAGGGAGCGACGCTGCGACTGTCGCGCTGCGGCGTTCGCCAATCGTCAGCAGCAGCGGCAACACCACGAGACCCACCAGGCCTACCAGCAAAAACGCCACACGCCAGGGGTCTGCGGCCAGCCCGCCCAGCAGGCTCGCCGCAGGCAACTGCGTGACGGAATCGACCAGTCTGCCACCTAACGTGAACGCCAACCCAACACCAATCGAACCGGATGAAACGAAGACGCTGGTGGCAAAGGCGCGTTTCTCCGGCGCGAAGTAGTTGCAGATCAGTGCCAGCGAGCACGGCGAAATTGTCGACTCACCGAGGCCCACAGCGACGCGGTAGATGAACAGGCTCCAGAAGCCGCTCGCCATGCCGCAGGCCGCCGTGAAAATACACCAGATGATCAGGCCGGCCAGCAGCACCAGCCGTCTTCCGTACCGGTCGGCAATGGCGCCGATCGCGACGCCTAACAAAGCGAACAGCATGACAAAGGCGAAGCCCTGCAGCACCCCGATCTGCGTGTCGCTGAGACCCAGTGAGGCTTTCACCGGCCCCACCAGCAGACTCAGGATCTGCCGGTCGGCAAAACCAATCACGTAGACGCACATGAGCACGCCGACGACGTACCAGGAGTAAAGATTATTCGGCCTGCCGATGCTCACTGCCCGAGGGTGTAAGTTGTCATCCCGGCAACCAAGCCTGGCAGCGGGCTAACCCGGAATGCGGGCGGGGAACCCGGTGTTCGAGCCCGCATCCCGGGTTTGGTGTTGCGTTTGAATCGACAGAGCGGACGCCGACACTCTAGGCTGCATGCTGGCGCATGCGCACAGTAAAGACATCCTCATCATGGGCAACCCGAAATTCAATCAGTCGCAACTCGCGGAATTCGCACGCGTCTACGCTAACGATGGCGTGGTGCATGTGCCGGGGCTGCTCGATGCCGCCTGGGTACAGCGCCTGGTCGATGTGATCGTGACGGCAAGAAATACGCTAACGCCTGATCATGCCCGCAGTCCGATGGATCATTTCGTCAAGGTGCCGGAGGAATCCGGCAAGCCATATCGTGTCGCCGAATACAGCGCAGCGCCGGGACGCTTTACCATTCGTTGGCTGTGGCGTGACGTCGAAACGGTGCGGCATTTTTTCACCGACAGCGGTGTCGCGCCCGTGGTCGCTGCCGTGATCGGTGCGAAGAAACTGCAGTACTGGTACGACCTGACGTTCATTCACGATCCGCTCGCGGAGGGCGCGGGTTCGCCCTGGCATCACGATATCGCGTCCTTTCCGTGCAAGGGCATGCAGATCCCGTCGCTGTGGATCGCCATGTGCGACATCTCGCGCGACATGTCACCGCTGGAATGCATACGCGGCAGTCACCGTAATCCGAAAATGTTCCGGCCTCCGGTGCACCTGCCCGAGGGACTGGCAACGCCCAAGGGCTACGTTGAGGCGCCCGACGTGAATGCGCTGCTCGCGTCGGGTGCCTATGAGCGCATCACCTGGGATGTGCAGGCCGGCGATGCGCTCATGATTCATCCGTACACGCTGCACGGCGCGCCGCCAAATCGATCCAGCCGGTCGCGCATCGCATTCACAACGCGCTGGGCCGGGGACGACGTCGTGTGGCAGCCTGATGCCTTCAGCATGCGCGTGCCGGACATCGACCTGGCAACGGTACCCGTGGGCCAGCGACCCGAAGGACCCTACTTTCCGTATGTATGACGCGACCACTGGCGTCGCGCTTGCAGCGGGCGCTGGCTCAGCGAATCATGTTCGTTTCGACCTGCGCGGCGATCGCGTCTGCCAGGCCGCGCAACAGTCGCAGTCGCTGCGCATGTCCGGATTTTCCGCCGTCGGCGACCAGCATGTAACGCATGGCGATCGTGCAGCAGGCCTGGCC
>JAYUGT010000228.1:0-8819 GCA_043738315.1 Gammaproteobacteria bacterium | reverse complement strand
CGCCGGCTGGCCGCAGCGACTGCGCCAGCCTGGCTGCAGCAATTGGTGTCGCGACGCGCCGCCGCCCGCTTGTCAGCCGGCGGTGGTTGCGGCAGCTGCTCGTCGGCACCCACCAAGCGCGAACCCTGATGCGGGCCGGCCGGCACGGCGCGCTAACAATGTTAGCTTCCGGCTGGCTGCTCTGCAGCCCGGCGAGCGCGGCTGCTCCGTCGCTGGTTGTGACAGATGACACCGGTGCGACAATCAGACTCGCCGCGGTGCCCCGCCGGATTGTGAGCCTGGCGCCCGGCGCGACCGAAATGCTGTTCGCCATCGGCGTTGGCAACCGGGTGGTTGGCACGTCGCGCTACTCGGATGAACCCGCAGCAGCGCGCGCCGTCCCACGCATCGGCGACGTTGCGGGTCTCGATCTTGAAAAAATACTCGCGTTGCGCCCGGACGTCGTGATCGTCTGGCAGGGCGGCAATCCCGCGGCACAGATTGAGCAGCTGCAGAAGCTGCGACTACATCTCTACCGCCAGCACGTCACCTCGCTGCGCGATCTGCCGGCGTCGCTGCGCCGGCTGGGCGCGCTGAGCGGCGCCGTCGCCGCCGCCGATCGCGCCGCACGCGAGCTGACGAGCAGGCTGAAAAACCTGCAAGCCCGTTATGCCGCGAGCGAGCGCATCAGTGTTTTTCTGCAGATCTGGAATCGCCCGCTCTATACCGTCGGTGGCCGCCACCTGATGAGCGACTCGCTCAGCCTGTGCGGAGCAACCAATATTTTTGCGGAACTGGGCAACGAAGCACCGGCGGTCTCGGTCGAGGCGGTATTGAGCCGCAATCCGGCGGTCATCGTTGCCGACGCGCCGCCTGGCCAGGCCCGGGCCTGGCTGTCCGACTGGTACAGCTTTCCGAACATGGCGGCGGTGCGCCGGCAGGCGCTCATACCCTTCGAAGATCCGCGCTTCGGTATGTTAGGTCCGAGCGCCGTCGATGCGACCGCGAAGCTCTGCGAACTGGTGGACCGCCACAGGATTGCTGCGGCGCCCAGGCCCTAGTCGCGGAAATTCTCGAACTGCAGCGGCATCTCCAGCTTGGCGCTGCGGATCAGCGCGATCGCCTCTTGCAGGTCGTCGCGTTTCTTGCCGGTGATGCGGACTTTCTGGCCCTGGATCGCCGCCTGGACCTTGAGCCCGGATTCCTTGATCAGCCTGGAAATCTTGCGGCCGACGTCCTGGTCGATGCCCTGCTTCAGGATGACTTGCTGCCGGGCCTCGGCGAGGTTGGTGAGCGGGTCCTTGACTTCGAGGCAACTGATATCAATGCCGCGCTTGCTGAGGCGAATCTTCAGGATCTCCAGCATCTGCTTGAGCTGGAACTCGACCTCGGCGCGCATCGTCACCACGAACTCTTCCAGTGTAAAGGTTGCGCCAGTGTCCTTGAAATCGAAGCGCTGCTGCAATTCGCGATTGGCCTGGTCAACCGCGTTGGTAACTTCATGAGCATTCAGCTCGGAAACGACATCAAAAGAGGGCATTTGCCAGCCTAACGTACCGGTTCGGAAAGCAGGGACTCCACCCGTGCCGCGAAGTCGCGCTGCAGGGCCTCGTAATGCGTGCCCGTGGCCGGGCCGGAAAAACCGGTGTGGATGCTGCGGACCCTGCCGTCGCGACCGATGAACAACGTGGTCGGAAAGCCGAATACGCCATTCAGCTCTGGCAGTTTTTTTGCAGCATCATCGCCGCTGGCTATTCCCGCAATCAGTGTCGGGTACTCTATGCCAAACTCCTGGCGAAAAGCCCGGGTCGCGGCCGCGGCCTGGGCAAAGTCGCCATGGCGCTCGAACATCAAGGTCACGATCTCGAGACCACGTTCGCGCCATTGCCGGTAGAGCGGCGCGAAATACGCAGCTTCGTCGTGACAGTTCGGGCACCAGCTGCCGCCGAGTGTCACGATCACGGCCTTGCCCTTGAAGCGCGCATCGCTCAGCGACACCATCTTGCCGTCGACATCCGGGAACTGGAATTTCAGGCGCGCATCCGGTTTCTTCACCTTCGTGATGTTTTCCTCGTCGCCTAACGACGCCGCGTCATTACGCTCGGCGACGAACGTTTCGACCGAGTGCAGGCCGGACCAGTAGGTCCCCTCGATGCGATCCTTGGTTCTGAACTGCGCGCGATACAGGAACGCGTTGCCACCATCGAAGGTCGACAGGTACAGCTCCTGGCCGCGAACTTCGCCGGCGAGGAAGCGATGATCGCCGGTGCCGGTCAGGAATGTGCCGCTGACGTTGACGCCCTGCTGTTGAAACTCGCCGACTGCCGCGTAGCTCTTGCCATTCGAGTCCGTGAACCGGACAGCCCAGCGTCCGCCGGCCTGCGCGCCATCCAGCATCGGCGACGCAAAAAACCGGTGCGACTGATTGCGCCGCGCGCGCAGCGGTATATGTTGCAGTTCGCCGCCCGTGCGCACCCTCACGACGTCACCCGAGAGCACGTCGCCCTGAACTTTGGCGAGCAGTTTGTTCTGATAGCCGGGCATGCCAAGTTCTAGTTGCGCGTCCTGCTGCCGGATGTCCGTGACCTTAAGGCGCTCCTGCCCGTTAATCAGCGTCGCTGTTAGCTTGCCGTCGGCGTTGCGGGCAAATTCCAGCCCGAAAGGCAATTCACCACCGGGCAATGCGAGCGTGGCGCGCCACAGACCTACCGGATCGGTGCTCACAGGCGCAGGCGCAGGTGGCGCCTGGCCGCAGGACACCAGCAGCGCCGTGACAGGCGCGACCCATCCGAAGCGGCGCAATGTGCGCAAAATGTTGTCAGGCACGAAGCGTCTGCTCCAGTTTGTCGGTCGCGGCCTTGCCGATCTTGGCGCGCATGTAGTTCAGCATGACGGGCACAAACTGCTGGGCGTCCCGTTGTGTCAGGCCCAGCTTGATGAAGCCGGCCAGCACATTGGTAAGGAGCGCGGCGTTGCCGCCGCCAAGCGCCGACGCAAAGCCGCCGAAGAGTTTGCCGAGTCCGCCGCTGTCCGGCGCCTGCGCAATGAGCTGGTCGGCGCCGGGCACCTTGGCTAACAGGTTGGTGAACTCGGTGGCGCCGAGCTTGTCGCGCGCTGCTTTTAGAATCACCGCGGCGCCACCGGCCGCCTGCCGTTCGTCAACCTTGAGCTCGGTTACGAGCGCATCAATCAGATCTTTCATGCCTGCCCCTGTCAGTTCTGTTAGCTCAGTCGAATGCCGGCGCCGGGAAACCGTCCGCAGCCTTGCGCCACGGCGCCCAGACCAGCGCCACTTCGCCAACTGCAATGTCCGACTTGCGCGGCGTCAGCTGGACGGTGCGCAGCGTGATCGCGGACGCGTCCAGTGATTGCGCGAGTCTCGTGGTTTCGGTCTCGCACTCAAGCTTGAGCGCATCCAGTCGCTGCTGCAGCACTTCCATGCTGTCCTCGGCGCGATTGACATCGTCCTTCTCCCGGCCCAATCGGCCGGCGCCACGCGCCGCGGTTGCGACTCGGCCAATGTTGCCGGCGGTAATGCGGCGGCTGCCGAATACCGCGCCGAGGATCGAAGCACCGACCGACAGGGCGGTGCTGATTTGCTGCGACTTGAGCTGGTTCTGTTCGCGCGCCATGCGGTCCTGCGCGGCGCGGATGCGATCCTGCAGCGTGGTGAGTTTCGGCGCGTACTTGCGGCGCAGATCTTCGACTGCCGCATCACGGCGCTCGCGCAACAGCAGCGCCAGCCGGCCGCGGAAATCGCCTTCCGGTTCTGCAGGATTCGACGACATCTTGAGCGCGTCGCAAACCAGCTGTTGCGAGCGCGCATTTTCGTACAGGTGCGCACTGAGCGTCTTGGCCCAGCCAGCGTAGGACGCTTCGCGCGTGGCGGCTCCCGACAGGTTGGCATAGGCGGCATTGCTAACAGGGCTGCGGCCGAGAGCAGCGCGAAAATCCGCGCGTGGCGCAGCGTCGGCCCACTGCGGCTGCTTGCCTTCGTCATCGAGCGCGGCGAGAAAACCCTGGGTCAGCCATTGATCTACGCCGATCTTGCTGTCGACAAAATGCAGCTTGGCGAAGCCCGCGATCATGGGCTTGTAGGTGACAGCCCCATCGCCCTTGCCGGCGGCAAGGAAATACTCGCTGATACCCGTGGGTACCGCGGGGCGGATCGCGCCGCTGACTGCCGCCGGGCTGGCGGCGGCGCCCGCGGCAGTGTCGCGCGCACCCGCCGCGGCCGGCGCCGCGAGGCTGTTAGCATTGGCGGCCTTGTAGGGCGCCATCACGCGCGCAATTTCCTGGCCGGTCAGGGGCCCGCGCAGGTAGGACAGCGCCCAGCGGCTTTTCATCAGGAAAGGCGCGTCTTCATGGACATTCCGCACCAGAAATACCCGCTGCGTCAACGACGACATCATCTTGTCGATGGTTGCGCCGTCAAAGCCGCCGTCACCAGGGAGCGCGCTTTGCAGGCCTTCGATGACGCGCATCTTGTCGCGCTCGGTCTGCAGGCGCCCGATCAGCCAGGTGCCACAGTTCGACAGGCCCTTGTAATCGAGGTCGACGGGATTCTGCGTTGCCAGCACCACGCCGAGGCCGTAGGCGCGCGCCTGCTTCAGCAGCGTGAGCATCGGGGTCTTGGACGGCGGGTTCGCGGTCGGCGGGAAGTAGCCGAAAATCTCGTCCATGTAAAAGATCGCGCGCAGCGACGACGTGCCCGACTGGTTGCGCATCCAGGAGATGAGCTCGTTCAGCACCAGCGTGACGATGAACATGCGTTCCGCATCCGAGAGATGCGCGATCGAAATGATGCTGATGCGCGGCTTGCCCTCGGGCGTGAACAGCAGGCGTTGCGCGTCGAGCGGCGCACCTTCCATCCACGCCGCAAAGCTCGGCGAGGCCAACAGATTGTTGATTGCCATTGCGAGCTGCAGGCGGTCCTTCGGCGCAAAGAACGTGTCGAGATCGAAGGCGCCGATACGGTCGAACGCGGGTTTCTGGATCGCGTTGATGAGCGCGGCCATGTCGAGGTTCTGGCCCGAGTTCCACGCGGTCTCGACGATAGTGGCGAGCAGGATGTGCTCGCGGCTCTGCAGCGGGTCGGCGTCCCGGCCTAACAAAGAGAGCAGGCCGGAAACCACCGCGCTGGCGCGCTCACGCACGGCGGCGCCGTCGGCCAGCGCCTCGGCCGGTGGCGCGGCGAACGAGCGCAACACCGACAATGGCAGGCCGGTGCGCGCGCCTGGCGTGTAGATTGCGACATCGACGCTGTCCTTGAACTTCCCGATGCGCTCCGGCGTTTGTTGCCACTCGGCGAGACCGTTCTTCCAGGTCTCGGCGGTCCTGGCGGCGAAGGCCTCGACGGTCATGCTCTTGCGCGCCGCCTCGGCGGAATCGACCCAAGGCTGGAAGTCCGCGCCTTGCAACTGCGGGAAAGCTAACAAAAGATTGCCGAGATCGCCTTTCGGGTCGATGCAGATGGCCGGTACGCCGTCGATCGCGGCTTCTTCTAACAAGGACAGGCACAGGCCGGTCTTGCCGCTGCCGGTCATGCCGACGCAGACGGCATGGGTGGTGAGGTCGCGCGAGTCGTACAGGACCAGGTCGTCCTTCAATGCGTTGCTGGTGGCATCGAATTCCCGCCCGAGATAGAACACGCCCAGTTTCTCGTAATCGACCGCCATGACTTCGCTCCGCCAGATGGAATGGACGCCTATTCTATGCCGCCAAATGGTTTGTGTGTTTTTCCCACATCTGGTGTGTACAGGCCGAAAAACAGGGTCTTTCGTGTCTCGCGAACGCGACGCGGGCAGTCTGAACGGAGTGGTTGACGAGTCTTGAGGCGAGCGGCCATACTGGCCCGGTCATGCGCTCGCCAAGTTGCCAGACCCTTTGCTGGTGGTGGCGCCCCTCCGGGCGGAGTGGGTGCTGGGCAGCCGTGATCGATTAACTAAGTCGGAATTCATCGCACCAGAACCCATCTCCGCTAGCGCGGAGGTGGGTTTTTTTTATGTTGAGGTTTTGATACATGCAGGGCCCGTTTGATATTCCAGGTGATCTCGACACGCCGGTGTCGGCTTACCTGAAGCTCACGTCATTCCGTCCGTGCTTCCTGCTGGAGAGCGTGGAGGGCGGGGCGCGGCTGGGCCGTTACTCCTTCATCGGGTTCGGCGATACGACCGGCGTGCGTCTCGGCAGCGACGGGTTCACGGTGGGCAATGTGCGCGGCCCCAGGCCTGCTTCGCTGCCCGACTTGTTAGCTGGCCTGCGCAGGGGCCTGCATGACGCACCCAGGCCGGTCGCGCCCGGCGCGGATATCCCACTGGCGGGTGGCCTGGTGGGATACAGCTCCTACGACCTGGTGCGTTTTTTCGAGCGGCTGCCGGTCGCCCGGCACCCGCAGAATTTTCCGGACCTGCATTACCTTGCGCCGCAATCCCTGCTGGTGTTCGATCATGTGACCCGCGGCATCGCGTTACTGCACGCGGGCAGCGAACCCGAGCGCCAGTCGCTGCGCCGCGAAATCATTGCGGCACTGCGCGGCGGCATCCCGATCAACGCGCGGGCGGCGCGTTATTCGCCCGCCATGCCATCGATGACGCGCGAGCAATATCTGCAGGGCGTCGCGCGCGCCAAGGAACACATCGCCGCCGGCGATATTTACCAGCTGGTGTTGTCAGTGCAATTCTCAGGGCGGCATGAGCTGGATCCGTTTCAGATCTACCGTGCGCTGCGGCTCATCAACCCGTCGCCCTACCTGTTCTACTGCAACGTTGGCGATGTCGTCGTCATCGGATCATCGCCCGAGGCGCTGGTCAAGCTCGACAACGGCGTCGCGGAACTGCGCCCGATCGCGGGCACGCGGCCGCGCAGTGACGACCCGGTGCAAGACCTGCGCCACGAGCAGGAGTTATTAGCGGATCCCAAGGAGTCGGCCGAGCACGTGATGCTGGTGGACCTGGCGCGCAATGACCTCGGTCGGGTGGCCGCCGCCGGCAGCGTGCATGTGGATCCGTACCGGGCGATCGAGCGCTACAGCCACGTGATGCACATTGTCAGCGGCGTGCGCGGCAAGCTCGCTCCGGGGCGCGATGCCTTTGATCTCTTCGCAGCGGCCTTTCCGGCCGGCACGCTGGTTGGCGCGCCCAAAGTGCGTGCGATGGAGATCATCGACGAATTGGAGCCCGTGGGCCGCGGGCTTTACGGTGGAACGGTAGGCTACTTCGGCAAGAACGGCAGCATGGACAAGGCCATTACCATCCGTTCGCTGGTGGTACGCGGCGACGAATACAGCTACCAGGCCGGGGCCGGTATCGTGGCTAACAGTATTGCGGAGAGCGAGCACGACGAAGTGCTCGCCAAGAGCGCGGCGATGGCGCGGGCCCTGGAAATGGCCAAGGCAGGGGTCTGAGATGAACGTGCGCCTGTTGTTGATCGACAATTACGATTCCTTTACCTACAACCTCGTCCAGGCCTTCCTGGTGTTAGGCGCCGAGGTGGACGTGCGCCGCAACGACCGCATCGACGTGCCGGCGGCGCTTGCGCTGGCGCCGACCCATCTGTGTATCTCGCCAGGACCGGGAACGCCGGCGGACGCGGGTGTATCCATGGACATGATCCGCGCCTTCGCCGGGCGGATCCCGGTGTTAGGTGTCTGCCTCGGGCACCAGTCGATGGTCGAGGTATTTGGCGGCAAGGTCGTGCGCGCCGGTCGCCTGATGCATGGCAAGACTTCGATCATCCGGCACGATGGCGCCGGCGTATTTGCAGGCATACCGCAGGATTGCGAGGTCGGCCGCTACCATTCGCTGATTGCAGAACCGGCATCTTTTCCGGCAGTGCTCGAGGTGACTGCCCGCACCGATCAGGATGAAATCATGGGCGCGCGGCACCGCGAACTGATGGTCGAGGGCGTGCAGTTTCACCCGGAAAGCGTCCTGACACCGCTCGGCCCGAAAATGCTCGGGAATTTTCTCCTGCAGAGCGGTGGTCGCCGATGAGCGTATCGGCAGAGATGCTGGCGCAAATGCGCGGTTTTCTGGAAACTCTGTTAGCAGGCCGAAACCTGACGGCGGCGGAGGCGGAAGCGCTGCTCGGCGGCCTGACAGAAACTGAACTCCCGGCGCCACTCGCCGGTGCGCTGCTGATCGCGCTGCGCGCCAAGGTTGTCTGCGCGGACGAATTGCGCGGTCTTGCGACTGCGATGCGTGCGCTCGCCCGTCGGCCGGCCCTGCCGCCAGGGCTTGCCGCGGTCGACATCGTCGGTACCGGCGGTGACGCGTCCGGCAGTTTCAACCTCTCGACCGGCGCCGCGCTGCTGACGGCGGCCTGCGGCGTTCCCGTCGTCAAGCACGGCAATCGCTCGATCTCGAGCCGGTCGGGCAGCGCCGATGTCCTGGAACAGCTGGGGCTGCGCCTGCCGCTCGACGAACAGGCCGCCGCGGCCTGTCTCGCCGCGAGCAATTTCACTTTTCTGTTTGCACCGCATTACCACCCGGCCATGAAGGCGATCGCGCCGGTGCGCGCCGCGTTAGGTGTGCGCACGGTGTTCAATATCCTGGGACCGCTCACCAATCCGGCGGCGCCGCCGTTCCAGGTCATCGGCGCGTTCGATGCGGGCGTTGCGAAACTCATGGCGGATGCCTTCGCCGGCATGCCGATCGAGCGCGCCTTTGTGATACACGGCGACAATGGCTGGGATGAGCCGACGCCGATAGCGCCGTTCCGGATATTCGATGTGCGGCCGGGTTCGGTCGGCGAGCTGACAAGATCGGCAGCGGATTACGGCCTGCCTTCCTGCACGCCAACCGACCTGGCTGGCGGCGATGCCGCGCATAACGCGCAGG
>JAYUGT010000227.1:0-23099 GCA_043738315.1 Gammaproteobacteria bacterium | reverse complement strand
TCCAGCCGATGAAATCACCGGCATTGCATTGCGCATCCGCGCTGGTCGGGGTGCTGGACGAACACAGCGCCACCGGGGCCTGACGCTTGATGGCCTCGGTGCGCGCCAGTTGCGTGGCGGCGAGAAAATCGTTGGCCGCCTGCGTCAGGCGACTGTTGCGCATCATGTCGCCGAAGCTCGGCGCACCGATGGCGAGGATCGCGCCTGCAACCAACAGCACGATCATGAGCTCGATAAGTGAAAAACCCCGAGCCGTCCGCGGGCATTTTTCAGCGGAAAATGTGGCCATTCCCTGACTATAGCCCCGGGATTATGACTAGCGACGGCCGATCGACCAACGGTCGATTCTCGCCGACCAACGGCCGACCGACCAACTGCTAGCGCACGGCGGGACATACAGCGCTGCTGCCGACGGTCTTGAGCCGCGGCCGGCCCGTCTGGCTGATGATGATTTGACGTGGCGCCAACCCGCGCCGTGTGGAACAGAGCGTCAGGGTGACGGTAGTGCCGCTGCGGCTCCGCGGCCAGAAGGTGACCGCGAGCCGCGTGCCATGCACGGCCAGATCTTCAGTCAACAATCCCGACCGCAGATCGGCCAGGCCTGGATAGCGCTGCGTGCCGCTGAGACCTGCGGCAACCGCGTTGGCTGGCAGCACCAACCAGCCGCGAGCCAGGCCGTTGCGGCCAGGCTTGCAGCGCGCGCCATCGTCCGTCAGGCACAGGGTAAAGGCTTCGTTGCTGCGCCAGGCATGGGCGCGGGTCAGCTGCAGGGCGGTCAGCAGCGCATTGGCCTGCGTAACCAGCCGGGATTCCGCGACCAGCTTGCCCAGCGCGGGCGCGCTGCCAGCTGCGATGACCGCCGCGATGGCTAATGCTATAAGGCATTCAGTGAGGGTAAGTCCAGCTTGGCGGCACCGCATGCCCGCATTGTCAGTCGGACCTTGGTGAGCGGTAGCGGCCCAATGTGCCGCAAATAAGCCGATTCGCTCGAATGCCCCGCCGGAGAGTTATACTGAGACCTTATGCAAATTGTTAGAACTTCGGCTGATACCGACGCCGACATCGCGCGGCGCCTGTCGTTGCACGGTGTCCAGGCCACCCGGCAACGGGTACGCATTGCGAGCGTGCTGCTGGACCGCGATCAGCACGTTAACGCCGAGCAATTGCTGGACCTGTTGCGCGAACGTGGCATCCGCGTTTCCAAGGCGACTGTCTATAACACCCTGAATCTCTTTGCCGAGCGGGGCCTGGTGCGGCAGCTGTCCGTCGATGGTCAACGCACCTGGTTCGATTCGAATGTCGAGCCGCACTACCAC
Organism: Gammaproteobacteria bacterium; assembly: GCA_043738315.1. Lineage (GTDB taxonomy): Bacteria > Pseudomonadota > Gammaproteobacteria > Steroidobacterales > Steroidobacteraceae > UBA964. The sequence goes on along the minus strand of JAYUGT010000227.1, from coordinate 21,783 downwards.
TTTCAGCAGGCGGACAGTGGCTTGCTGACGGATATTCCGATACCGGATGTCGCATTCGAGCGTCTGCCGCCACCGCCACCCGGCATGGAAGTCGCGGGCATCGACCTCGTCATCCGGCTGCGTCCCAGCAAGCGCTAGAACACGCGGGACAGTACCCGGCGCGGGGCAAGTCCTTTAGAATTGCGCCCCCATCGGTGCCGGGGTAGCTCAGTTGGTAGAGCAGCGCATTCGTAATGCGCGGGTCGGAGGTTCGACTCCTCTCTCCGGCACCACTATTTTCGGGTCAGTGAGCCGCGCGCCACGGTGAGGCGCGACGGCAGCGCAAGATAGCGGCCGGGGACCGGTTCTGGCGGGCCGGCGCCTGACTTGCCGCCCAGTTCCGCGAAGCGCGCGTCCCAGGGCAGCGTGGTGTGGTGCGGCTCGACGCTGCGGTCGATGCGCGGACGAATGCGGATAATCGGCCGGCCCTGCTCGCGAGCTAACAAATCGCGGGTGCTGCGGCAGCCGGTGACCGCCAGCTGCAATTCCAGCAGATTGAACACGCTCGGCGGCGCGGCCACGAGCCGCCCGGCATCAATGTCGACCAGTGCCTGCGCCGCAGTGAGCCAGCGTAATTCGCTGATTTCGCGGCCATCCGGCCTGGGCTCATGCGGCAGGACGCTGGCGTCGAGCAGAAAGAAGCGCGTATCAAACGCGATGGGCGCCTCGCGCGGCGCAACCCAATGTGCCCAGTAAATGGTGGCCGCGAGCATGGTTGCGAGCCGTGCCGGGTCGTGACCCAGTGACTGATCGCCGCCGGTCTCCTCGAGCAATTCGCGCCAGGTAGCGATGCCGAAGGCGAGCAGTTGCGGCGTCATGCCGGGCCGGGCTGAGTCCCGCAATGTATCGGCTAACAACTCGGCCTGCCGCAGATCGGCCGGGTCGACCTTGCCACCCGGAAACGCCCACATGTCGGCGAACGAGCGGTTGCCGCTGCCGCGCTTGACCAGCAATACCTCAATGCCGTTCGCGGCGTGATCGCGCACCACGAGGGCGCTGGCGGCAGGTACGAACGGGATATTTGCGGTCATGGCAATCGGCCCGTAGCATAAACGCTCGCAACTTCTGAAAGGTGACAGTTTTGGCAGCGCCGGTCGGGCAACAAGCGGGTAATGACCCGGAATCGACGGCCGCGCCACCTGCGGTTCCGGGCTGGATACGTGGGCTTGCGCTGCTGCCGTTGGGTTTCTGGTATGCGTTCGCGCGTCTGTTAGCCTGGATCGCCGTGCTGGTCAATCATCGCGGTCACGTCGTGCAGCCAAACCTGCAGATCGCGTTTCCGGAGCGGGATACCCGCGCGATCCGTGAACTGACGCGGCAGTTCTACTGGGGCTATGCCCAGGTGCTGGTCGAGCTGGTCAAATGCGCGCGCCTGAGTCCGGAGGAAATGCGGCGGCGGGTGACGGTCGCGGGCCTCCAGCCGCTGCGCGCGGCGCTGGCCGGCGGGCGGCCGGTAATCGTGCTGGCGGCGCACCAGTGCAACTGGGAATGGCTCTTGTTAGGCCTGTGCGGCGAACTCGGCTACCCGGTCGACGCCGCCTACAAGCCGCTGGTCAACCCCTGGGCGGACCAGGCGATGATCGCCATCCGCTCGCGCTTCGGCGCGCGGCTGGTGCCGGCGCAAAATCTGTTAGGTGACATCCTCGCGCGGCGCAAGCTGGCCCGGGCCATCGCCATCAACGCTGACCAGGAGCCGGTGCAGAGCGAGAACAAGCACTGGCTGCGTTTCCTGAATCGCGACAGCGCCTTCTATACCGGGCCCGAGGAAATTGCGCGCGCGACGCGCTATCCGGTGTGGTTCCTGAAGATTCGGCGCGTCAGCCGCGGGGTTTACGCCGCCGAGGCGGTGCCGGTATGGGATGCGGTCGAGAAGCTCGCGCCCGGCGAGCTGACCGAGCGCTACGCCGCCATGGCCGAAGCGCAGATCCGCGCGGCGCCGGCCGACTGGCCGTGGTCGCACAAGCGCTGGAAACTGCAGCGCAATCTCTACAGCTAACGGCCTGCTCCACGCAGAAAGTTGGCAATTCTGGGCGACCGACCGATGCGCCAAGACTTGTGGGGCAGCTCAGGTGTCGGCGCGCTTGCAAGATCGCGGTTCGTAGACTCACGCGCGATCTTGCGCGGTCGCTCACGCGCGCGGGCGCAAACGTTCGTCACGGATCTTTTCCCCAGTGGTACTGAATTTACTAAGTTTGCGCCGACCGCGCACGCGAGCCGCCGACAATTCGCTGCGCCACAAGTCTTGGCGCACCGTTCGGTCGGGCAGCGCGTCCAGTCTCTGCGTGCCAATTCGTTCGCGGTCAGGCTTGCGCTGCGAGTTTCGTGGCCAGGTGCGCCGACAGCTCGCGAATCGTCGGGTAGTCGAACAGCTCGGTGAGATCGACCTGGCCCGGCCAGGCGGCGTCGATCTGCTCGTGAATCTCGATCAGCTTCAGCGAGCTCGCGCCGACTTCGAACAGATTGTCGGTGACGCTGAGGTTCTTGCCTTCGAGCGCCGCGTCGCAGATCGCCTTGATGCGGTTTTCGATATCGCCGGCGCTGGCGCCCGCGCTGCCACGCGCTACGTCACGCAGCGCACGCAACTCGGTCAGCTGGGTATTGTAGGCGCCGTCCAGGTATTCGGATTCCAGCAGATGGCGCTGGATCTTGCCGCTGGTGGTCTTGGGCACGCGCTTGATCGGCACGACGTCGGCGATCTCGAGGCCGGTCTCGGTATTCAGCAGGCGCGTAATTTCGTTGGCGATCGGCAGGAACGCCGCCATGTCGCCACGATGCAGGGCGAAGATGACGATCGCATCGGTTTCCGCGCCTGGCGGCCGCAGCCCGGTGGCGATGACCTTGCCGAGTTCCATGCCGCTGGCGCGGATCGCGATGCTTTCGAGATCGTGCGGGTAATAATTCTGGCCGTTGACGAAAATGATTTCCTTGAAGCGGCCGGTGACAAACAGGTCGCCGTCGACCAGTACGCCGAGATCGCCGGTGCGCACCCAGCCATCGGCCGTGTGCAGCATTGTGTTAGCTTCGGAGGCGCCGAAGTAGCCCTTGGTGACATTGCCGCCGCGGATCTGGATGTGGCCGAAATGCCGTTCCGCGAGCGGCGCGTCGCTATCGTCCGCGATGCGCAACTCACAGTTGGGGATCGCGCGCCCGACCGACATCAGCTGCAGCGCGTCGTTGCTGGAGCTGGCGACGAGCTCCGCTGTCTGGCCGACGGCCATGCGATGGCGGTTGAATGCCAGCGGCCGCAGCGCGCCGCCCGGCGGCGGAAAGCTCACCCCGACCGAAGCTTCTGCCAGCCCGTACACGGGAAACATCGCGCTGCGCCTGAGGCGCGCGGGCTCGAGGCGCGTCAGGAACTCGTTCGCCAGCGGCACGCTGATCGGCTCGGCGCCGTTGAATATGATGCGTACCGCGGACAGGTCAAGATCGTTGACCGGGCGATCGCCTAACACTTTGAGATAGTGGCGATAGCCAAAGTTCGGCGAGCACAGGATAGTCGCCCGCTTGCGCGCCGCCAGCTGCAGCCACAGCACCGGGCGGCGGATGAACAGCTCCGTCGGCATTTGCATCACGTTGCAACCGGAGCCGATCATGAAGATATGCAGGCCGATGAGGCCCATGTCATGCGTCAGCGGCATCCACGACAGGGTGATGTCGTCTGGCGAGAAGCGCGCCGCGGTCTCGGCGCCGCGCCAGTTCGCGATCAGGTTCGCGTGTGTCAGCACCACGCCCTTGGGATCGGAGGTGGAGCCGGAGGAAAACTGGATGAACCCTGTGTCTTCGGGCTTGCAGTTGTAACGTGCGCCGGCCCTGGTAACGTCCTGCAGGTCATCGACCAGGAATGCCCGGCGGCGCAGGCCGTCGGCAATGTCGGTCGCGCCATTCGCATCGGCGAAGCTCGTAATGCGGGCGAAGGCCTTGCGGTCCGTGTAAATGAACGGGTTGCCGAGCTGGCGCGCAATGCGCAGCAGCTTCTGCCGGTGCTCGTCGCTGATACCCACGGCCACGGGCACCGGCACGATGCCGCCTAACACCGAAGCCCAGAACGCATCGATGAAGGGCTCGTTGTCAGCGATGAACAGGATGATCTTGTCGCCCGGTTTGGCGCCAAGCTTCTGCAGGTGATACAGGATGCCTAACGCGCGCGCTTCTAGCTGCGCCATCGTGAGGCTGCGTTCCTGGGTCTCGCCCTCCAGGTAGGTCAGCGAACGAGCAGCGCGCGCTGCGTTAGCCAGCAGTCGGTCCAGGGTCGTGATATCGCTCATGCGCGGCGTTCCAGCTTCATAAAGAGGGGTTTGCGGGTACGCAGGTTGACCTGGGCGTCGAGCTCGATGGCTTCGTTGTCGGCGCGCACCAGCCGGTAGCGGCGGCCGACCCGGTAAAGGTGCATCAGCATCTCATAGATCGCGAAGGTCTCGCCAATGCAATGCCGCGGACCGGCGGCGAACGGCATGTAGGCAAAGCGTGGCCGCTCGCTTTCGTGGGCGGCGTCGAATCTTTCCGGCCGGAATGCCTCGGGTTCATGCCAGTAACGGGGATGACGGTGCAGGATGTAGGGGCTCAGCAGCACATCGGCGCCGGCCGGGATTTCAAAACCGCCGAGTTGGTCCGTTTCGATCGTACGGCGCGACAGCAGCCAGCCGGGCGGATAGAGGCGCAGCGCTTCCTCAGCGACCATGTGTGTATAGGCTAACGACTCCATGCTGGCCAGCGACCCCGGATGCCACTGCGGAGCCGCATCGAGTTCAGCGTGCAGCTTGCGTTCGACCGCGGGATTCTGCGACAGCAGCAACCAGGTCCAGTTGAGGCCGCTGGCGGTGGTTTCATGCCCGGCGACCACCAGGGTCATGACTTCGTCGATGAGTTCGCGCTCGCTCATCGGATCGCCGCTTTCCTTGTCGCGCGCCGCCATCAGCATCGCGAGAAAATCGAAATGCTCCTCGGTTTCAGTGCGGCGGCGGCTTATCAGATCGGCAATCGGTTTGCCCAGCGAGCGGAATTTGAAGGCAAAACGCAGGTCGCGCGCCGGTTCCCGCGTGACCACCGCGAAGGGGTTCTCGCCGCCGGCTCCCGCAAGCCGCGCGAGATCCTTGCCGAAGATCGCCTGCAACACGATCTCGAGTGTTAGCTCGCTCATTTCATCGGTGATATTGACCGGTTCGCCGCGCGCCGCCAGCGGCTCCCAGCGCGCGAGCAACGCATCGTTGGCGGCATCGATGGTGTGCGCGAACTTCGTGATGATCCTGCGATGAAACATCGGCTGCATCATGTAGCGTTGCCGGCGCCAGAATTCGCCTTCGCTGGTCATGATGCCGTTACCCAGCAGGATCTTGACGCGGTCGAGACCGATACCCTTGGTGTAGTTGCGGTGGTTGGACACCAGCACGCGCTTCACATCGTCCGGATGATTGATCACATAGACATAGCCTTTGCGCGCCGGCGAATACACGCGATAGGTGTCGCCAAGGCGCGCAAAAAGCTCGATCATCTTGGCCAGCGATTCATCATCGCCGCCGAGGTCAAAGCTTTGTTCGGGTTCTGGGGGTGCGGATTGCAACGTGAGTTATCGTCGGCAGCGGGCAAGTGACTGAAAATTACCGTCTTATTTTAGCCTATGAAGCGCTCGAGCCGGGCGCTGATGCCAGTGCCCGCGGCCGGTTCCTGGCCTTCCGGGCCCTCGCAGACATGACCGGACGAAGTTTTTCCAACCCCGATGTGTTGCGCGGCTCGCATGGACGGCCGTACATCCCTGGCGCCCCGAGCTTCAGCATCTCGCATTGTCAGGGCCTGGTGGTCGCGGCGGTGGCCAGGCAGGGCGCGGTCGGTGTCGATGTCGAGGCCGACGACCGGCCCACAGCCCGCGCGCTGCGCAAGATTTGTGACGCCGAGGAGCAATTGCTCGCAGCGAGCAAGGGAGCAACCTGGGTCTGGGTCGCGAAGGAAGCGGCGATCAAGTGCGCCGGCCTGTCGGCCTTGATGGCGGGACAGGTGCGGCTCTGGCCCGAATTCGCGGCGCTGCGCAATCAATTGCTGCACCTGAGGCGACCTTTGTTAGCATCGGGTTTTGCAGTCGCCATTGCGAGCAGCGAGCGCTTCGCCGACAATGACATTCTGATCCGCCGCCCGCCAGAGACTTGAACCTGCGCCATGAACGATCCCGATAATCCAGGCGGTCTGCGCAATACCATCTACAAGCAGGAGACGCGCTCGTCGCGGCGCATGACGCCACTGCGGCGCTTCGCGTATCGCTGCATCGTGCCGATCGGCCTCGGGCTGATCGCAATATTCTGGCGCACCTGCCGGATCGTGAAGGTGGTGGGCGCCGAGCATCTCGATGCCGCGCTGGCGCTGGCGCAGGCGCCGTCGATCATTCCCTGTTACTGGCACCAGCACCAGCTGTTCTGCATCAAATGGCTGTTAGCAGAGAAGCGCCTGAAGATCGGTTTCCTGATCAGCCCGTCGGTTGATGGCGACCTGGCGGCCATGCTGGTGCGGTCCGTAGAGGGTCATGTCATCCGCGGCTCGTCGACCGCGACCGGCGCGCGTGCGCTGCGCGATTACTACGATGCGCTGACCAAGCAGGGCGTGTCGCCGGTGATAACGCCGGACGGGCCGCGCGGACCACGCTTCGAGTTCAAGCCCGGCGCGATCCTGCTGTCGCAGATGAGCGGCCGGCCGATCCTGCCGATGGCGTACTACGCGCGGCGCGCCATCCTGTTTCACTGGGACAAGTTTGTGATTCCGATGCCGTTTACGCGCATCGTGATCGCGGTGGGCGCGCCGCATGTCGTGCCGCGGACTCTCAATGCGGCGTCGCTGGCCTCCCAGCAGCAGGCCCTCAAGGAGCGTTTGCATAATCTGTTTCGTGACGCAAGAAGCGCGGCCAATTAGTCAACGAGCTCGTCGAGCCTTTCGGGGCCCCGGCCTGTCTGCAACCGGAGTCACTTCGTCATGGGGAAACAAGCGGTTAGCTTGTTTTTCTCGAACGTTGTGCGACAATCATCGCTAAGTCGCTAACCTAGGAAAGCATGGCTGTCGCCCATCCGGATCGACCAGGCGATTTCACCGCCTCCGATGTATTGTCGTCGCAGTTTTGGGACAAAACGGCGCCGCGGCCCAGTCTCGGTCTCGAAATCACCTGCACCAAGATCGCGGTCGACTTCCAGAATCTGCTTCCCGGCCGCGTTGACGAGGTCATTCGCCAGAGTCTCGAGGCGCTGCGCGATGTCAGCGGCTGCGACACGGCTTTCATTGCTAACGTCGCAGCCGACGGCACGACCATCAACAAGGTTCAGGTGGTGCGCAGCAGCTTTGCGCAGTGCCAGCCCGAGGGCCTGAAGGGCGACAGCCTCAGCAACTATCCGTGGCTGGGTGCGCGCCTTGAGCATTTGCGGCTCGCGGAATTTCGCGATACCGGCAATCCCCGGCCGGAACAGCGTATCGAGGCGCAGCGCCTGGCGGGATTGCAGATTGCCGCGTCGCTGCTGGTCGTGTTCCGGGTGCGCGGTGCTGTGGCCGGAATCCTTGGCCTGGCGCACTCGCTGCCGTTCGCGGGCTGGGAAGTCAAGCTGCAGTTGATGATGAAGTTGTTAGGTACCAGCCTCGCCACCGGGCTGGAACGGATCGGTATCCAGAAAGAGCTGGCGCGCCTCGAAGAGCGCAATCAGCTGTCGAACGCGGTCTGCAACGACGGCATGTGGGATTTTGACGTTGAAAACAACCAGACCTATTTTTCGCCGCGCTGGAAGCTGATGCTGGGGTACGCGGCCGATGATGCGCTGGCGCCGGACTGGCGCGGCCTGGTGCATCCGGAAGACCTCGCAACGGTACAAACTGCGATCCGCGATCATGTCGCGGGCAAGACGCCGATCTTCGAGAGCACGCACCGGATGCGCCATCGCAGCGGTGAGTGGCGCTGGGTGTTGTCGCACGCCAAGGCGCGGGTCGACAAACATGGCCGGCTGCTGCGCCTGGTCGGCGTGGAGCTCGATATCACCGAGCGCAAACTTTACGAAGACGCGTTGTTCCGGGAAAAGGAAAGCGCGCAGATCACGTTGCAGTCGATCGGCGATGGCGTCATCACGACGGACGCGCAGTCCACCATCGATTACATCAATCCGGTGGCCGAGCAGCTGACGGGCTGGCGCCTCGAGGATGCGATGGGCAGGCCGGTCGAAGAGGTGTTCCGCTCGTTTCACGAGGAAACCTGCGAGCCACTCGAGAATCCGCTGACCCAGTCGATTCGTCGCACCCGTCCGATCAAGTCGGTGCGGCCGATGTTGCTGATCCGCAAGGATGGCAATGAACTTTACGTGGAGAGCACCGCGGCGCCGATTCGTGGCGGCGAGACCGCCGTGGCCGGTGCGGTGCTGGTGTTCCACGACGTCAGCGAGAGCCGCGAGCTCAACCGGCGACTGTCCTATCACGCCAGCCATGACATCCTGACCGGCCTCGTTAATCGCCGCGAATTCGAATCGCGCGTGGAGCGTGCGCTCAAGAGCGCCAAGGCGCGCGAAGCGTCCTACGCGCTCTGCTATATCGACCTCGACCAGTTCAAGATCATCAACGACACCTGCGGCCACAGCGCGGGCGATGCCTTGTTAGGCCAGGTGGGCGCGCTGCTCAAGGCCAAGGTGCGCTGGCGCGACACGCTGTCACGCCTGGGCGGCGACGAGTTTGGCATTCTGCTGGAAAGCTGTTCGCTGGATGAGGCGATGCGCACCGCCGAGGCCATGCGCGAGGCGGTGCGCAATTTCCGCTTCACCTGGGAAGACCGGGTGTTTCGCCTCGGCGCCAGCATTGGCGTGGTGCCGATCACCGCCGACAACGAAGACGTGGCGGCGATTCTGTCGGCCGCGGACAGCGCCTGCCAGGCCGCCAAGGAAGCGGGCCGCAACCGCGTACACAGTTTCGCCGAGAACGATATCGAGCTGATGCGCCGCCGGCGCGAAATGCAGTGGGCGGCGCGCATCAACACGGCGCTGGAAGAGGGCCGTTTTGAGCTCTATCGGATGATGATTCAGCCGCTGCAGGGGACCGAGGCCGGCGAGCACTACGAATTACTGCTGCGTATGCGTGATGAGAGCGGCCGCACGGTGACACCGGCGGATTTCATCGCCGCTGCCGAGCGCTACAACATCATGCCGGCCATCGACCGCTGGGTCATTGAGAATGCGTTTCGCTGGCTGGTGTCGGATTCCGACGAGCGCGAGAAATTGTTGCTGTGCTCGATCAATCTGTCGGGCCAGAGCCTCGGCGACGACAAATTCCTGCCGTTCGTGATCGAGCAGTTTCACAAGAGCGGCATCGACGCCGCCAAGATCTGTTTCGAGATCACGGAAACCGCGGCAGTCGCGAATTTCTCGCAAGCTAACAGGTTTATCCACGCGCTCAAGGAACTGGGCTGCAAGTTCTCGCTCGACGACTTCGGCACCGGCCTGTCATCGTTCGGATACCTGAAACACTTCCCGGTCGATTTCCTGAAGATCGACGGCAGTTTTGTGCGCGAAATCCTCCATGACCCGATCGACCGCGAGATGGTCCGCTCGATCACTGAAATCGGGCACCTGACCGGCAAGAAGGTGGTTGCCGAATACGCCGAAAACGCGGAAATCATCCAGATGCTGACCAGTATCGGCGTCGATTACGCGCAGGGATATGGCGTGGGCCAGCCGCAGCGGGTGTTGAAGGCGATCAACGTCGCGTAGCAAATTTCAAGCGCATCGACAGATCCACCGCATGCAAATGCTTGGTGATGCTGCCAACCGAAATAAAGTCGACACCGGTCGCCGCGATCGCCGCGACCCGATCCAGGCTGACGCTGCCGGATGCCTCGAGCTTCGCGGGATTTGCGGCAGCCGCATTCAGGCGTACACATTCGCGCATATCCGCATCGCTCAGCTCATCGAGCATGATGATGTCGGGCTGCGCCGCCAGTGCGCGGATGAACTCCGCAACCGATTCCACTTCGACTTCGACTTTGGTGCCGGGCGCGGAACGGCGGGCACTGGCGATCGCGGCTTCAATGGAGCTCGCCGCGACGATGTGATTTTCCTTGATCAGCACCATGTCATAGAGGCCGAGGCGATGATTGTCGGCGCCGCCGCAGCGCACCGCATATTTCTGCGCCAGGCGCAGGCCGGGCAGGGTCTTGCGGGTATCGAGGATCCTGCAGGCCGTGTGTTTGACGGCATCGGCGTAGCGGCGCGCGGCGGTGGCGGTGCCCGACAGGGTCTGCAGAAAATTGAGCGCGCAACGCTCGCCGCTGAGGATGGCGCGCGCGGGTCCGGCGATGTCGCACAGCGTGGCGCCAGCCGGGACCCAATCGCCGTCCCGGTGCCGCCAGCTAACAGCGACGCGCGGCTCGAGCTGGTGGAAGACTGCGTCGAACCAGGCGCGGCCACAGAGGACCGCGGCTTCGCGGCAGGTAACCTGGCCCTCGGCCCACTGATCGGGCGGCACCAGGTTTGCAGTGACATCGCCGCTGCCGATGTCCTCGGCCAGCGCGCGTGCGACATCGCCCGCGACGCTGGCCGAAAGTCCCGCATCGATCAAAGTGGCAGGATACCGCCGTGGCCTGCAGCACCCATGCACATCAACATCGGGATCGACAGCACGAAATTGGTGCGCGACACCAGCATTGCGGTGCGGCGTGCGGTCGCCTTTTCCGCATCGGTCGCCGGGGTGATACCTAACACCTTCTTCTGATTCGGCCAGATCAAGACCCAGACGTTGAACAGCATGATCGTGCCCAGCCAGGCGCCGACGCCCATCACCGTGGTGTAGGCATCGCCCACCAGGCCGTTGCTGGCGCCAAACGTGAACACCTGCATGAAGCGGGCTTCGAGGATCCAGGCGCCTGCGAGCCAGGTCACCAGTGCAGTCCAGCGGAACCAGAACAGCGCGCGCGGCGCGACATACTTGGTGATGCCAGCGCCGCCGGGTCCGCCCTTGTCAGCCGCCGCATCCGCCAGTGCCGGAATCTGCGCGGTATTGAAGTAATACAGCAGGCCTATCCAGAAAACGCCGGCCACGGTATGCGTCCAGCGCGCCATGCCGTTGCTGTTGAAGCTAAAACCGCCATCCAGCAGGATGGCAAGAATGACCGCCAATACGATGCCCGTGATGAGGGCATAACGATGATTTTCCAGCAATTTCATGAGTGGCTTCCCCGGTTATTGTTGCGTCGGCGCCGGCAAAGAGCGCCGGGCCGATCGCATTGAAGAATAGGCGGAGTGCCCCCATAATTCAACGTTGCCAGACATGAACCGACCGTCCGCCCCATCCGCCGCTGTTCGTCGCCTGGGGCCCCAGGGACGACCGCTGTCGCCCTGCATGAGCGTTTGCGCGATAGCCGCCGACGGGTTTTGTTCCGGGTGCCTGCGGACCCTGGATGAAATCGCACGCTGGGCGGTCATGTCGGCGGACGATCAATGGCTGGTCATGGCGCGGCTCGAGCGCCGGTTGGCGCAGCGTGATGGCAAGTTGCCTCTGGAACGTTAGGTTTTCGACCAAGGACTGTTAAATGGAAGTACTCGACCGAATCAAGGCTCACCTGAGCTCCGCGCCCGTGGTGCTGTTCATGAAAGGCACGCCGGATTTCCCGCAATGTGGTTTTTCCGCACAGACCGTCGCCGCGCTGCGCGCCTTGGGCGGCAAGTTCAGTGCGGTGAATATTTTCGAAGATCCGGAATTGCGCGATGCACTCAAGCGCCATTCGAACTGGCCGACCTATCCGCAGCTCTACGTGAATGGCGAACTGGTCGGTGGCTGCGACATCGTCATCGAGATGTACAAGAGCGGCGAACTGAAGTCGTTGTTAGCAGAGACGGCGCCCGCGAGCAGCTGATTGCATCGCCCCGGCTGATTGCATCGCCTCAGATGCCGTCGTCGGCATCGGTGGCCGGTACCGGCGGATCCTGGTCAATGAAACCCAGCGCCTGGGCGCGCCCATCGGCCGCGAGGAATTGCGGATGGCAGGCGTTGCTGATGATGCAGAAAAGGTCCGCGGTGCGTTCCGCATCGTAGCGCGCCGAATGCGCCGACTCGGAATTCCAGTTCATGCCTGCGACGCGGGCGGCCTTGGCTAACACGGTCTGGCCGAGCGCGACGCCGCCCAGCGTTGCCGTGTCGAAACAGGAAAACGGGTGAAAAGGGCTGCGTTTGATCGAAGTCCGCGCCAGCGCCGCATTCAGAAAGCCGAGATCAAAGGCGGCGTTGTGCCCGACCAGGATGGCGCGCTTGCACTGCACGTCTTTCATCACCTGGCGCACTTCCGTGAATATGCGTGTCAGCGCCTCACGCTCATCGATGGCGGGTCGCAGCGGGTGGTAGGGGTCGATGCCATTGACCGCGAGCGCCGCAGCCTCGATGTTAGATCCGGCGAACGGCTTGACATGGTAGGACCAGGATTCGCCGCGCCGCAGCAGGCCTTTGCCGTCGATCTCGATCAGGACCGCAGCAATTTCCAGCAGCGCGTCGGTTGCGGAGTTGAATCCGCCGGTCTCCACATCGACGACCACCGGCAGAAAGCCGCGAAAGCGCCGCGCCATCGCCATGGCGGGCGAGTTCGGCGCGCTGTTCATCAGGCCGCCGCCGGTTTGGTCAGGCGCCAGTGCACGGATTCGCCGGCGCGCATGGGCACGACCACATCGTCGGTGAATGCCAGCTCGGTGGGCACGGTCCAGCTCTCTTTCCTGAGTTCGATCTGCTGCGTGTTGCGCGGCAGGCGGTAGAAATCGGCGCCAAATTCGCTGGCAAAGCCCTGCAGGCGCTCCAGACGCCCGGCGAGTTCGAAGGCCTCAGCATACAGTTCAATCGCCGCATGCGCAGTGAACATGCCGGCGCAGCCGCAGGCGTTTTCCTTGGTGTTGCGCGCATGCGGAGCGCTGTCGCTGCCCAGGAAATAGCGCGGGTTGCCGCTGGTCGCCGCGGCCAGCAGGGCCTGGCGATCGGATTCGGTCTTCAGGATGGGCAGGCAATAGAAGTGCGGCCGGATGCCGCCGGCTAACAGCGCATTGCGATTGTGCAGCAGGTGCTGCGGCGTAATCGTGGCGGCAACGCCGTCGTGTGCGTTGTTCACGAACTCCACCGCGGCCGCGGTCGTGATGTGCTCGAACACGACCCGCAGCGCCGGCAGGCGCCTGACCAGCGGCCGCAGGACTTCTTCGATGAAGCGCGTCTCGCGGTCGAAAATATCGACCTGGTGCGGCGTGACCTCGCCATGGACCTGCAGCACCATCCCGCAGCCCGCCATGCGCTCGAGCACTGGTTCGATGCGCGCAATGTCGGTGACGCCGGCCTCGGAATGCGTGGTCGCGCCCGAGGGGTAGAGCTTGAAGCCATGCACGATGCCACTGTCACGGGCGCGCTCGACTTCGTCCGGCGACGTGCGGTCGGTCAGGTACAGCGTCATCAGCGGCTCAAAGCGCAGGCCGGCCGGCAGCGCGGCCAGTATGCGTTGGCGGTAGGCGACCGCGTCCGCGGTGCTGGTGACCGGTGGCTTGAGATTCGGCATCACGATCGCGCGCGCGAAGCAGCGCGCCGTGTGCGGCAGCACCGCGCGCAAGGCCGCGCCATCGCGCAGGTGCAGGTGCCAGTCGTCGGGCTGGCGGATGCGCAGCGAGGCCGTCATTTTGCGCGCCGCCTGGAGTAACGCGCCGCGAACCAGCGCAGCGTCAGGCGCACACCGAAGCCGGTGATGTCGCTCGCGACCAGGCCCAGCCCGCCGCTGCGCTGCGCCGCCGCCAGGTCGATGTGCGCCCAGGCGCGGTCTTTCGGCACGAAGCGCTGCAGGAAGCGCGCCGCCAGCATGTGATCGCCTTTGCCTTCCACCGCGCACTGCATGATGTCGGCGACTTTGCTCTCGAGGTCGCTGTCGAAATCTTCGTCCATCGGAAATGCGACCAGCCGCTCGCCGCTCGCAACGCCCGCTGTTAGCAACTCCCGGGTCAGCTCCGCCTGGTTACACAGCAGTGCGCTCATGCGCTCGGTGAGCGCGTAGACCGCGGCGCCGGTCAGCGTCGCATAATCGATCAGCAGGGGCACGCCGCTGCGACTCGCGAGGGCGAGCGTGTCCGCGAGCGCCATGCGGCCTTCGGCGTCGGTGTGTATCACCTGGATAGTGGTGCCGTTGGCCGCAGTGACGATCTGCTGCGGGATATAGGCCGTGGGCCCGATCCGATTCTCGGTAATCGCGAGCCAGGCGTCGATCGCCACCGGTGCGCGCGCCTCGGCTAACGCAATCAGGCTCGCCAGCGCCACGGCGCTGCCGGCCATGTCGATGTGCATGTCCAGCATCGAGCGATGCGGTTTGAGATTGGTGCCGCCGGTGTCAAAGAGAATGCCTTTGCCAATCAGGGCCAGTTCCGGCCTGGCGCTGGCGCGGCCGCGCGGCCGGTAACTGAGCTGTGCAATACCGGCGGCATCGCGCCGCGCATTGCCGGCGGCGACCGCCAGGAAAGCCCCGGCGCCCAGGCGCCGCAACTTCGCTTCGTCATGCCAGCGAAAGCGCAGGCCATGGCGGCGCGCCAGCTGCGCAATGCTGCGGCGGTAGCTCGCCGTGTCCAATTTGTTAGGTGGCAGGGCAGTCAGCCAGCGCGCCAGATTCTGCGCCCGGGCCTCGATGCCAAGCTGCCGGAGATCGGCGCTGCCATCGCCGGTGACATCAATGCGGGTCAGGACTCTGGGCTTCGCGGCTGGATCCTTGCGGCTCTGAAAGCGCGGCAATTCGAAGGACTGGGACAGGAGCGCGAGTATCGCGCCCTCGCTGGGCGAGCCCCACACCAGCACTCGGCGCGGTTTTGCCTTCAGCATCTCCCTGACTGCGCGACCCGCCAGCAGGTGCTGCTCGAATACGCTGGCGCCCTTCTTGGCAAGCGCGAGCACCGCCAGTGTCTGGCTTTTGTTAGGCAGGTGCACGCCGACCGCCTGGCCGGGCTTGGCCGCGGTCCTGCTGAGCAGTTGTTTCAGCCTCGACGCGTACGGCAATCGTGCCAGTGCCGCAGTTGGCGGCGCATCGCTCAGCAAGCACAGTACGGCGTCGTAAGTCCCCAGGTCGGCATTGCGATCGGGGGTCGGGACGCGCGTCAATTTCACGCTGGAAGATGGGGGCAGCAAGGCGCGCAAATGCTAGCACAGCGCAGCCTGACCGCTTACCATTGCGGCCCTGCATGTCAGACACCGACAAACCACTGGACCTGGATCCCGCGGAAACGCAGGAATGGCTTGAATCGATCGATTCCGTGCTGAAGACGCATGGTCCCGATCGCGCGCATTTCCTGCTGGAAAAGCTCATCGATCATTCACGGCGCTCCGGCGCTTACCTGCCGTTTCGGCCCAATACCGCCTACGTAAATACGATCTCGACCGGCCAGCAGCCCGACTATCCGGGTAACCGCGAATATGAGCGGCGTATCGAGGCTTACCTGCGCTGGAACGCCATGGCCATGGTCGTGCATGCCAACCGCATTTCCTCGGAATATGGCGGCCATATCGCAACCTATGCGTCCGCGGCGACCTTGTACGAAGTGGGCTTCAATCACTTCTGGCGCGCGCCATCCGAGCAGCATCCGGGCGACATGATCTATGTCCAGGGTCACGCCTCCCCGGGCATTTACGCGCGGGCTTACCTGGAAGGCCGCCTAACGGAAGAGCAGTTGCGGCATTTCCGCCAGGAAGTTTCCGGGCAGGGCCTGTCGTCCTATCCGCATCCCTGGCTGATGCCGGATTTCTGGCAGTACCCGACGGTGTCGATGGGCCTGGGTCCGATGCAGGCGATTTTCCAGGCGCGCTTTCAGCGCTACATGGAGCATCGCGGCATGGTACCCGCGAGTGATCGCAAGATCTGGGCATTCCTCGGCGACGGCGAAATGGATGAGCCCGAATCGATGGGCGCACTCACAATGCCGGTGCGCGAGAAGCTCGACAACCTGGTGTTCGTCATCAACTGCAACCTGCAGCGCCTCGATGGCCCGGTGCGCGGCAATGGCAAGATCATCCAGGAGCTGGAGGCGGCGTTTCTCGGCGCCGGCTGGAATGTCATCAAGGTGCTGTGGGGTTCGCGCTGGGATCCGTTGTTAGCCCGGGATAACCACGGGCTGCTGCGCCGCGTGATGGAAGAGTGTGTCGACGGCGAGTACCAGAACTTCAAGGCCAAGGGCGGCGCATACACGCGCGAAAACTTTTTCGGCAAGTTCGCAGAGCTCAAGGCGATGGTCGCCAACATGTCGGACGAGGAGATCTGGCGCCTCAATCGCGGCGGCCACGATCCGCGCAAGGTCTACGCCGCGTACGCGGCAGCAAGCCAGTCCAAGGGCCAGCCGACGGTCATCCTTGCCAAGACCGTCAAGGGCTTCGGCATGGGCAAGGCCGGCGAAGGCCAGATGGTGACTCACCAGCAGAAAAAGCTGTCGGACGACGACCTCAAGGCGATCCGTGACCGCTTCAATATTCCGGTCACCGACGAAGAAATCTCGCGCCTGCCTTTCAAGAAACCCGCCGACGATGCGCCCGAAATGATTTACCTGCGCCAGCACCGCGCCGCGTTAGGCGGTTCGCTGCCGGTGCGCCGTGACGTGGCGCCGCCGCTCCAGATACCGCCGCTCGAGGCATTCAAGGCGCTGCTGGACGGCAGCGAGGGCCGGGAGATCTCCACGACCATGGCGTTCGTGCGCATGCTGACCACGCTGCTCAAGGACAAGAATGTCGGCAAGCATGTCGTGCCCATCGTGCCCGACGAAGCGCGCACCTTCGGCATGGAAGGCCTGTTCCGGCAGATCGGCATCTATTCCTCGATCGGCCAGTTGTACACGCCGCAGGACGCCGACCAGCTGATGTCCTATCGCGAAGACAAGAAAGGCCAGATGCTGGAGGAAGGCATTAACGAAGCCGGCGCCTTGTGTTCGTGGATGGCGGCAGGCACGGCCTACGCGAATCACGGCGTCCACATGATGCCGTTCTATATCTTCTACTCGATGTTCGGCTTCCAGCGCGTCGGCGATTTCATCTGGGCGGCGGGCGACCTGCAGGCCAAGGGCTTTTTGTTAGGCGCCACGGCCGGCCGGACCACGCTCGCGGGCGAGGGACTGCAGCACCAGGACGGCCACAGCCAGATCCTTGCGATGATGGTGCCCAACTGCCGTGTCTACGATCCGACCTTCGCCTATGAACTCGCGGTGATCCTGCGGGATGGCATGCAGCGCATGTACGCGCACGGCGAGAACATTTTCTACTACGTCGCGGTGATGAACGAGAACTACGCGATGCCGGCGATGCCGCCCGGCGTCGAGTCCGGCATCTTGCGCGGCATGTACCTCTACTCGATCGGCGGCCGCGGCAAGGTGCGGGTCACGCTGTTAGGCTCCGGCACCATCCTGCGCGAGTGCATCGCGGCCGCGGACCTGCTCGAGAAGAATTACGGCGTGCCAGCCGACGTGTTTTCGACCCCGAGCTTCGCCGAGCTGCGCCGCGAAGCGCTCGATTGCGAGCGCTGGAACCTGATGCATCCCGGCGCCATGCCACGCACGCCCTATGTGGCGCAATTGCTCAGGGACCGGCCGGGCCCCTACATTGCGGCGACCGACTACGTCCGCGCGGTGCCGGATCTGATTCGCAAGTGGGTGCCGGGATCATTCGTCACCCTGGGCACCGACGGGTTCGGCCGCTCGGATGCGCGCGCGGCGTTGCGAAGGCATTTCGAGGTTGACCGGCAGTTCATTGCCCTGGCGGCGCTGCGCGCGCTGGCTGACGAGGGCCAGATTGACGTCGCAACCGTGACACGCGCCATGTTGGATTTCGGCATCGACGCGGACAAGCCCAACCCCATCAATTCATGAGCGACGCAACGCCTGTTCTGGTTCCTGACCTCGGCAACTTCAAGGACGTTGCGGTCATCGATCTGCTGGTTGCCAGCGGCGACTCGGTCGCCGTTGACACGCCACTGCTGACGCTCGAGACCGAGAAGGCGACCATGGATGTGCCCAGCCCGGTCGCGGGCGTGGTCGGCGCGTGGCAGGTCAAGAAGGGCGACACGGTCAACGCCGGTGATTTGCTGCTGCATATCGCGCCGGACGGCGCTGCGGTTGCCGCAGCCGCAGCCGCAGCCGCGTCCGTGTCAGTGCCGAGCCCTAACAAGCCGGCGCAGGTTGCGGCCAAGCCTGCCAACCCGCCAGCGCCTGATCCCGGCGAAACTGTCGTGACCCGGATCGTGGTGCCGACTGCGGACTTGCCGGGCGCGCGCACCGACCTGCCGTTGATCGACGAGCCCGGGTTTTCACGCGCGCACGCCGGACCGTCCGTCAGGCACCTGGCGCGGGAGTTGGGCGTGGATCTCGCCCGGGTCGCCGGATCGGGTTTCAAGGGCCGCATCACGCACGACGACGTAAAGGCCTACGTCAAACGGGCGCTGCAAGGTCTGGCGGTTGGCGGCACGCCTGGCGCTGCGCCGGCGCTGCCTGCGGTGCCCAGGGTGGACTTCGCCGCCTTTGGCGCGGTGGAAATCAAACCGCTGTCGCGGGTGCAGAAATTATCGGGCCCGCGGCTGCACGCGTCCTGGGTCAACATCCCGCATGTCACGCAGTTTGACGAGGCCGATATCACGGCGCTCGAGGCCACGCGCAGCCAGCTGAAGCAGCAGGCGCAGGAGCAGGGCGTCAAGCTGACGCCGCTGGCGTTCATCGTCCGGGCCTGCGTCAGGGTGCTGCGCGATTTTCCGGTGGTCAATGCCTCGCTGGATGAATCCGGGCAGAACCTGGTGTTCAAGAAATACTGCCACATTGGCTTTGCCGCCGACACGCCTAACGGATTGCTGGTACCGGTGATACGCGATGCCGATCGCAAGGATATTTTCATGATCGCGCGCGATCTCGCGCAATTGTCGGAGAAAGCCCGCGCCGGCAAGCTGCCGGCGACCGACATGCAGGGCGGCAGTTTTACGATTTCCAGCCTCGGCGGCATTGGTGGCACGGCCTTTACGCCCATTATCAATGCGCCCGAGGTCGCGATCCTGGGCGTGTCGCGCTCAGCTAACAAGCTGATCTGGCGCGACGACAGCTTCGTACCGCGCCTGATGCTGCCACTGTCGCTGTCCTACGATCATCGTGTCATCGACGGCGCGATGGCGGTTCGCTTCACGACCGCGCTGGCGGCGGCGCTGGCCGATCCGGCGGCCCTCATCGATCCGGCGCGCTGATCAGCATGGCGCGAATCGACATCACGGTTCCGGACCTGGGGAATTTTGCCGACGTTCCGGTCATCGACGTGCTGGTGGCGGTCGGCGACACGATTGCGGTGGAAACGCCGCTGGTCACGCTCGAGACTGAAAAAGCCACCATGGATGTACCGTCGGTCGCGGCCGGCACGGTTCTGGAAATCCTGGTGCGCAAAGGCGACAAGGTCAGCAAGGGTTCGTTGCTGGCGCGAATCGAGGGCGTCGCCGTTGCGACTGCGGCGGTGAGCAGCGCTGCGGCTGCACCCGCCGCCGCCATCGCAGCGCCGGCGCCCACGGACCCGGCCGCGCGTGCCAGCCCGGTGCAGTCCAATCCGGCGGCCGCTTTCGACCGCGAAGCGGATCTGGTCGTGTTAGGCGCCGGACCTGGCGGCTACACGGCGGCATTTCGGGCCGCGGATCTCGGCCTCAAGGTTACGCTCATCGAGCGTGATCCGGTGTTAGGCGGCGTGTGCCTGAATGTCGGTTGCATACCCTCCAAGGCGCTCTTGCACGCCGCCAGGGTCATCGATGAAACAGCGTCGATGGCGGCGCATGGCATCAGCTTCGGCGCGCCGCGCATCGAGCTCGACAAGCTGCGTTCCTGGAAAGATTCTGTCATCGGGAAATTGACCGGCGGACTCAAGCAACTCGCCCGCCAGCGCCGCGTCGACGTCATCCAGGGCGTGGGCCGCTTCGTCGATCCCTATGTTCTGGAAGTCACGCAGGCCGGCAAACCGCTGCGACTCAAATTCAG
The DNA here is from genome assembly GCA_043738315.1 of Gammaproteobacteria bacterium. GTDB lineage: Bacteria > Pseudomonadota > Gammaproteobacteria > Steroidobacterales > Steroidobacteraceae > UBA964. The sequence goes on along the minus strand of JAYUGT010000227.1, from coordinate 1,783 downwards.
GCAGTGCATCATTGCCGCGGGTTCCGAGCCGGTTAGCCTGCCGTTTCTGCCGCAGGACCCGCGCATCATTGATTCCACCGGCGCGCTCGAACTCAGGGATATTCCGGGCCGCATGCTGGTGGTGGGAGGCGGCATCATCGGTCTCGAGATGGCCTGCGTCTATGCCGCGCTGGGCAGCAAGGTCAGCGTCGTTGAATTGACCACGCAGCTGATGCCGGGCGCCGATATCGATCTGGTGCGGCCGCTGGAAAAACGCATCCGCAAGCAGTACCAGCAGATTCTGTTAGGCGTCAAAGTCACTGGCGTGACGGCTGACACTGCCGGACTGCACGTCAGTTTCGAAGGTGCGGGCGCGCCGGCGCGCGAGACCTATGACCGGGTGCTGGTGGCCGTGGGCCGCAGGCCGAATGGCGGCAGCATCGGCGCCGAGATGGCAGGTCTCAAGGTGGACGAGCGGGGATTTATCGCGGTCGACAAGCAGCAGCGCACCCAGGTGCCGCACATCTTTGCGATCGGCGACATCGTCGGCCAGCCGATGCTGGCGCACAAGGCCACGCACGAAGGCAAGGTGGCGGCCGAAGTCGCGGCGGGCCAGAAGAGCTATTTCGACGCGCGCGTGATCCCGTCCGTGGCCTACACCGATCCCGAAGTGGCCTGGGTGGGCCTGACGGAGAACGACGCGAAGGCCCAGGGGATCGCCATCGAGAAGGGGCAGTTCCCCTGGGCGGCGAGCGGCCGCTCACTGGCGATGGGGCGCGATGAGGGTTTCACCAAGTTGCTGTTCGACCCAAAGACCCACCGTGTGTTAGGCGGCGGTATCGTCGGGCCCAATGCCGGCGAACTGGTGGCTGAGATTGCACTCGCGATCGAGAACGGACTGGATGCCGCCGACATCGGGCTCACCATACATCCGCATCCGACGCTGTCGGAGTCGGTGGCAATGGCGGCTGAAGCGTTCGAGGGAACGCTGACCGATCTCTATATTCCTAAAAAACGTTAGGCCCGAAAAACGTCAGGCGGTCAGCCGCTGGCGCGGCAGATCGGCGGCAGATACTTGCCACCTGCCAGACCGCTGAGGGTGCCGGCCTGGTAGGTGACGGGCGCGCCGGCGGCGGTGCCGAGCGGGTTGGTGCCGGCCGGGACGCCGGCCAGCCCGCAACGCCAGACGATGGAGTGTTCCGGCGTCTCGTAGGGCGTTATCGACAGGATTTTGTTAGCGATGATCGCGTTGACATTGTTGCCGAAGGTGATGTCGATACGGCCGCCGACCACATCCACGGCCGAAACATACTTGCCGGCAGTGTCGGTCGCTGCTGCTGTCAGGCCCGCCGCGGTGCGATTGGCCGGCGGCTGGCCGGATTGTATGTACGTGTCCGCAATCGCATTCCTGGCGGTGCTGGCTAACGTCATGCCCTCGGTCACCTCGGCTTTGACAATGTAGTCGGTATAGGCGGGAATGCCGATCGCTGCCAGGATGCCGATGATGGCGATGACGATCAGCAGCTCGACCAACGTGAAGCCAGGAGCCAAAACTTGTCTTGGCGTCTTCATGGCATCCATATTACGTTAAGCGTCTGAGCTTTCCCATGATCCGCGCCCGTCAATTGGTGCAAAGTCACTGCTGCGGCGGTTAACCTGTCGAGCCCTGCGCCTTCTCCGGAATGTCAGACGAATGAAAAGCAGTCTTCTGTCGACCCTGATTGTCAGCGCAATGTTGTCCGCCTGCGGCGGTGGCGGCGGTTCGTCGACGGCGAGCAGTGGCGGCAGCGCCCCGCCGGTCAGC
>JAYUGT010000226.1:0-8844 GCA_043738315.1 Gammaproteobacteria bacterium | reverse complement strand
GCATCCCGCAGGAATCCTCCAAGACCCGCGACATCACCGGCGGTCTGCCGCGTGTGGCGGATCTGTTCGAGGCGCGCAAACCCAAGGATCAGGCGATTCTCGCCGAGACCGGCGGTACGGTGAGCTTCGGCAAGGAAACCAAGGGCAAGAAGCGGCTCGTTATTACTCCGGAATCGGGTGAGAAGTACGAAGAGCTGATCCCGAAGTGGCGCCAGCTCAACGTGTTCGAGGGTGAGACCGTCGAGCGCGGCGAAGTCATCGCGGACGGCGAGCCGAATCCGCATGACGTGCTGCGTCTGCAGGGCGTCGAGGCGCTGGCCAACTACCTGGTGCGCGAAATCCAGGATGTCTACCGCCTGCAGGGTGTGAAGATCAACGACAAGCACATCGAAGTGATCATCCGCCAGATGCTGCGCAAGGCGGAAGTTGCCGATACCGGCGACACCAACCTGCTGAAGGGCGAGCAGCTCGATCGCGCACGCGCGCTCGAGCTCAACGACCGGCTGGCCGAGGGCAAGCAGAAGGCGACGCTGGATCCAGTGTTGTTAGGTATCACGAAGGCGTCGCTCGCCACCGAGTCTTTCATCTCGGCGGCATCGTTCCAGGAGACCACGCGCGTGCTGACCGAAGCCGCGGTTCGTGGTTTGAAGGACGACCTGCGCGGCCTGAAGGAAAACGTCATCGTTGGTCGCCTGATTCCGGCAGGCACGGGCTTCGCAGCCCATGCGAGCCGTCGTCGCCAGGAAGACCCGAATCGCCGCAGCTACATGGACGTGGGTGCGGGCGCCGTGGACGCGGAGGAAGGTGGCACCGATACCGTCGAGGAGACGGTTGCGACCTGAGGTCCGTTCGAGCCGGGGATCGGCACGGGCCGAACACAAAAACGCCGCGGATTTCCGCGGCGTTTTTGTTAGTGCGGGCGCCGGAGTACCTAACAAGGATCGATGGCAAATCCGCGTTATGTCGTATCGCGGCGCGCGCTACCGTTCGTCCCCCCAAGTCACACCTTCCGTCGGATGCCAAGTGAGCCGGCCCGGCAACTTGAACCAGTTCACAGTACACACACAGTCATACCGTTAGATTGACTTCCGAAGCCGGCCGGCAGAACGCCAGGTCCGGTTTACATAGCGCTTCAGCACGCGGCTAGGCGCGTGCTTCAGCGGGAGGTCGATGACATGGCCAGGTTCGAGAAAATTCCACATTACGGGCGCGGTGCTTCGCTGCTGGAGCTGCTGGTCACCATGTCCGTGGTGGGCATTCTTTTCTCGGCGGCGATCCCCAGTTTCATTGACTTCAGCGTCCGCAATCGCATTGTCTCCTACAGCAACGAATTCATCTCCACTGTCAGTCTTGCGCGCAGCGAGGCCATCCGCCGCGGCACCACGGTTTCCATTTGTCATAGCAACAATAACGCGACCTGTTCCGGCACCTGGAGCGATGGCTGGATTGTGTTCGCCAATACCGACGGCGACAGCCCGGCCGTGGTCGACGCGGGTGAACCGCTGATTCGCGCGTTTCCCAGCCTGTCCGACAATTTCACCATGCAGGCCGATGCGGCGCTGGCCAGCGACGTGACTTTTGGACCGGACGGCGCGGCGGTTGCCACGGGCGTGATATCGGTCTGCCACAATGGTTCGACCGAAGACGCGCGCGCCCTTGTGATCACGAGTCTCAGGCCGCGGGTCGCGAAAGACACGGACAACGACAAGATTCCCAACCTGGACGACGGCACTGACATGGTCAGTTGCGCGGCGCCCTCGGGTTGATGCCATGAAGAACGCACGTGGCTTTACCCTGGTCGAGGTTCTGGTGTCGATCGTCATCGTGGCGGTCGGGCTGCTCGGCATGGCCGGACTGACGGCGGCGAGCCTCAAGAGCAACAACACCTCTTACTATCGCAGCCAGGCGACGGTGCTTGCGAACGATATTCTCGAACGCATGCGCGCCAATGTCGTTCAGGCGCGCGGCGAGCAATACGACATTGCCGCGGGACCTGCGTATACGGCCGGCGCCGGGACTGTGCAGCGCTTCGATTGCGAGGAATGGATTGCGGCCATTCGCGCCGCCCTGCCTGGCGGCACCGGAACCGTCGACGTCAATGCCGGCACGGCGACCATTGTCGTTACCTGGGATAATGGAGAATCGTCGTTCACGACGATTTCGCAACTATGAGCGCGCGTTCTGCCATGCAGCGCCATGCGCGCGGATTCACATTGATTGAGCTCATGATCGCCATGACGCTCGGCCTGGGCACGATTGCGGCGACCGGGTACATCTACCTCGGCACGATCAAGACCTACCGGTCGCACGACTCGATGTCGCGGCTGCAGGAAGGCGGGCGCTTTGCATTCGAGCTGATCGGCAAGGATTTGCGCATGGCAGGCACGACCGGCTGTCCGTACGCCACCTCGGTCAATGTCCTGAATAACAACACCGACTGGGAAAAAGATCTGTTTCGCATGCCGGTTGTCAGCGTCGCGCGAGATGGTGTGGCAGGGACCGAAACGGAATTCAGCGACGCGTTGCGGGTGCTGCGCGCCGATATGTCGCGCGAGTACGTTGTGCTGGCACACGACAGCATTGGCGGAACCTTCACGCTGACCGGTCCGCATAACATCACGGCTGGCCAATACATGATTGCGACCGATTGCAACCATGCGGTGGTGTTTCAGGCCTCCGTGCCCGCTGCCAACCAGATCAGCCACCCCGTCGGTGGCGTTCCTGGAAACTCCACCAATCGGTTAGGCGCGGGCAATGTCATCTACACGTTCGCGCCGGGCTCGCGCCTGTACCGCCTCGACGCGACCAGCTACTTCGTTGCTAACAACGTTGCCGGCCAGCCCAGCCTGTTTCGCAGCCGGCCGACGGGTGCGGCCGGCGTCATCGCGCGTGAAGAACTGATCGAGGGTGTTCAGGACCTGCGGATAACCTACGCGGTCGACACCTCGGTGCCGGCCGATGGCCTGGCGGACTTCGTCGACCCCGATGGCGATGGCAATCCGTACCTGACCGCTGCGCAAGTGGACTCAGCTGCCGTTCCCGGCGCCAATACCTCGCAGCGCTGGGCGCGAGTAGTCAGCGCCAGGATCAGTTCCCTGATCCGCACCAATGAGGACGGCGTCGTGCCGGTCGCGCAGGGCTACACGTTCAACGGCGTCGCGACGGTCCCCGCGGACCGGCGCCTGCGCAAGGTATCCACTAACGTGATCCGGCTGAGGAATCGATGAACAAGCAACGCGGTGCAAGTCTGATGGTCGCACTGATTTTCCTCGTCATCATGGCGATGCTCAGTGTGACGCTGGCCAATGTCTCGAAACTCGAGGAGAACATGGCCGGCAATACCCGTGAACGCGATCTGGCGTTGCAGGCCGCCGAGGCGTCACTGCGCGATGCGGAGCGGCGCCTGGCGGTGCCGCTGTTCCGGGCGACGGCGTTCCCGGCGTTTAATGCTAACAACATCAATACGTCGCAGTACTGGGAAAATTGTTTCACGGCCGGCGTGGTTCCATGTGCCGTGACCTACCAGCCAGTGACGGCCCTGCCGACGGCTGGCGCGGGCAAGGTTGCCGAGCAACCCAGGCTCATTATCGAGCGCAAACCCAACGTGGGCTTGCAGCAGATTTTCCGGGTGACAGCGCGCGCGGTCGGCGGCTCCACTGACACCGTAGTAGTACTCCAGGCCGAATTCGGCGTGACGCCATAGGCCGTCGTGGCCGATCAATCTTGAGGTGATTCCGATGAACAAGAGAGTCTCTGTAAAGTCAAAAACTGCTGCCAGCTTCAGCGGTTTCCTGCTGATGCTGCTGGCGACGCCGGCGGGCTGGGCGGTAAACATCGCGGACACGCCGCTGTTCCTGGCGGTTACCGTGCCGCCTAACATCGTGGTCACGCTCGACGACTCGGGCAGTATGAAGCGCTCCTACGTGCCGGACCTCTGCGGCGGCGGCGGCGATGACTGCGCGGTTCTAGATAACCGTTACATCAAATCCGCGACCGGCAATCCCCTGCATTACAACCCGAACGTGCAGTACCCGCAGGGGCGGCGCGCGGATGGCTCGTCCATCGCGACCTTATTTACAGCCGCCTGGAACGATGGTTTTGACACCGCATTCGGTTCGGTGAACCTGAGCAACAACTATCGCCCGACTGCCTACTTGAATCACGGCGGTGGCGCGGTCGTGGCGCATGGTTTCATCGGTCACTATGGGGATGATGTCCAGTGCAGCACCGCGTCCGGTGCCGGCCTGTGTCAGATCAGGACTCCCGCGGGTGGCTGGTCCAGCGGCATTACCGCGTGTGTTGGTGCGACCGCTGCAACCCGCAAGGCATTCTGCCGCGGCCAACAGATTGCGACGTCGCCGTTCGCGGCCGATGTCGTGCCGGGTGGTGTACCTGCGTATTACTACGTCTTTGACGGCACGCGCCTCCTTTGCACCGGCGCGACCAATGACAATAACTGCTACCGCATCGTGCTGGTCAGTGCGACCTCAGGTCCGGGCAATACCGATGAGCGCCAGAATTTTGCCAATTGGTACTCGTTCGCCAGGACCCGCAACCTGTCGACGGCGACCGCCGCCTCGATCGCGTTCGTCGATCTGGATCCGACCGCACGCCTGGCGTGGCAGGGCCTCAACTCCTGCTACAACACCGGCAACAACACCCTTGTGAATAACAATTGCCAGGGTTGGCGCAACAATTTCATCAACAAGAGCAATGCGATCCGGGATTTTACCGGCCAGCATAAAGCGGACTTCTACGCCTGGATTTCCCAGCAGTGGACTAACAACTCGACACCCTTGCCGGTGGGCATGACGCGCGCCGGAGAGTATTACCGGACCACGGGCGAGAACAGTCCCTACGACAACAATTTTTCGACCGCCGCATCCGGCCAGTATTCCTGCCGTCGCAACTATCACATCCTCATGACCGACGGCTTGTGGAACGCGACCGTCGGCATCGGCAACGTCGACAATTCGACCATCGTGCTGCCCGAAGTGGCGACCGAGCCCCAGCCGAACATCACGCGCTATACGCCGATTGCGCCGTACAAGGATTCGGCGTCCAACACGCTCTCTGACGTTGCCATGCGTTACGCGCTGATGGACCTCGCGCCGTCACTGCCTAACAAGTTGCTGCCGATCTATCGTGAGCGCACCGGCACCGCGACCCAGCAATACTGGAACCCGCGCAACGATCCCTATACCTGGCAGCACATGGTGAATTTCACCATCGGCCTGGGTCTGTCGAGCTTCATCCCGGCGGCCGGGCTGACCTGGACCGGCAACATGTATGGCGGCAGTTACCCGGACATCGTTGCGGGCACGCAGGCATGGCCTGCCGCCAGCACCGCCGAGCCTCCGGCTAACATCACCGACATGTGGCACGCGGCCATCAACAGTCGCGGGCAATTCTTCGCCGCGGATAACCCCGCGGCACTCGGCGCGGCATTCCGCCAAGCGCTGGTGGCGATCACCAGCGACGCCGGCTCCTCGGCCGCGCTGTCGACCAACTCGACCAGTGTCCAGCCCGGCACGACCGTGGTGTATCAGGCCAAGTTCAGCCGCGGCTGGACGGGCAGTCTGCTCGCGCTGCCGGTCGCGGCCGATGGCGCGGTCGGTTCGCTGGTCTGGGATGCGAGCAAGGTCATTCCGGCCTGGGCTTCGCGCAGCATCTACACCTGGGACGGGACCAGCGGCCAGAGATTCGACGGCTGCGGCAGGCTCAACAACGCCCAGCGAACGGCTCTCAATACCGATATTTTCGGTGTCAACGATGGTAAGTGCGACCAGCGCCTGGACTGGCTGCGGGGCGATGCTTCCAGGGAGCAGCGCAATGGCGGCGTATACCGCAACCGCGCGGACACGGTGATGGGCGATGTCATCAACTCTGACCCCGCCTACGTCAAGGATATTGATTACGGCTACGCGAGCCTGCCCGCCGGCACGCCGGGTCAGGCGAGCTATAACCTGTACCGCACCGCCAACCTGTTGCGCGAACCCATGGTCTATGTGGGCGCTAACGACGGCATGTTGCACGGGTTTCTCGGCAGCAACGGCGTGGAGAACTTTTCGTATGTGCCGTATGGCGTGTATTCAAATCTCAGCAAACTGACGGCGCCGACCTACGAGCACAAATTCTTCGTCGATGGTGGTATCACGGTCAGTGACGCCTACCTCGGCGGCAGCTGGAAGACGATCCTGGCGGCCGGCCTGAATGCCGGTGGCAACACCGTGTACGCGATTGACGTAAGCCGGCCGGGCAGCACCGCCGACAGCGACGTGCTGTGGGAGTTCTCGGAAGCCGACCTGGGCCTGAGCTACAGCCAGCCGCAGATCGGCATCCTCGAGAATGGTCAGTGGGTCGCGGTGTTCGGCAACGGTTACAACAGCGGCAACGGCGGCGCCTATCTGTACGTTGTTGATCTCAAGACAGGCAACCAGCTGGCGAAGATCAAAGCCAGTGACATCCCGGGCAACGAAGGCAATGGCCTGTCGACGCCTTTGCTCTACGATTCGGACGGCGACAAGCTGATCGATACGGTCTATGCCGGCGATCTGTTAGGCAACATGTGGAAGTTCGATGTATCCGGGGTGGCGAGTGCCTCCTGGAACACGGCATTCTCGGGCGCTCCGCTGTTCACGGCGCGTAGCGCCACGAACACCGTGCAGCCGATTACCGCGCAACCCAAGGCCGCCGCCCATCCGTCGGGCGGCAGCATTGTGATGTTCGGCACCGGACGCTACCTGACCTATGCGGACGTGTCCGATACCTCGATACAGACTTTCTACGGTATCCGCGACGACGGGGCTAATCCGATCCTGACGACCGATCGCAGCCAGTTGCAGGTTCAGCTCATTGACCTGCAGACCACGGGCTTCGGCCGTGATGTGCGCTCCTTCACCGGAAACTCGCCGGACTGGATCACGAAAGTGGGCTGGTACGTGGATCTGCGGGATCCGGTGCAGGCGGTTGGTGAGCGCGTCATCTCGACGCCGATCGTCAAGGAGGATCGCGTGATCTTCGTGACCGCGGTTCCGAGTTCCGATCCCTGCACGCCCGGCGGTACCAGCTGGCTCATGGAGCTCAATTTCCTGACTGGCGGAACCTTCGATGAAGCCGTGCTCGACCTGAACAATGACGGCCTGTTCGATGACAAGGACAACGTTAACAATGAGGTCATCGGCGGCGTGCGCAACCAGGCCCTGGGCATCAGCAAGACACCTGTGTGGCTGCAGGCTACGCCGAACTCGGCCTTCAAGATCATGACCGGTACCAGCGGCGGCTTCCAGACCGAGCGCAATCGCACGTCCGTGCCTCCGCCGGTGCCCGGTGCGAACACGGTTCTGCGTCGTTCCTGGGTCCAGATCCGTTAGGTGCATGCCATGATCATTCAAAAACACAAGGGCTTTACGCTGGTCGAATTGTTGATCGTGGTCGTGATCGTCGGCATTCTCGCGACGATCGGCATACCGAGCTACCGGGACTATGTGCGTCGCGCCAATCGATCCGCGGCCAAGTCGGTCCTGTTGCAGAACGTCCAGTTCATGGAGCGCAGCCGCACGTCATCCAACAGCTATGCGCTGAAGGCCGACGGCGGCGCCATGAATGTGAACGCGCTGCCGGCAACACAGGCGCCCACGGACGGTGACAAGAAATACGACGTCCAGCTCAATGACCTGACCGCGAGCACCTACACGCTGGTCGCGGTTCCGGTCGTCGGTGGACCGATGGCTGACGATCCCTGTGGGCAGATGTCCATCGATGAACTTGGAGTGCGTGCCGTCAGCGGCACCGAAACCGTCAATACCTGCTGGAACCGCTGATTCGGAATGCTGCGGTAACGGCCGACGACGTCGTTCTGGCGCATCGGCTCGCGGGCCCGGCTGGGATGTGTTAGTAACGGTACGGTGATTCCACGCATCTTGGCCGTTGTCATCGTCGCGCTCGCCAGTGCCGCGGCGCGCGCTGACGAGGACGACGAACTTGCCACGGTGATCGTGACTTCCTCACGTGTGCCGCAGCTCGTGCAGGACGAGCCACTGCATGTCGAAGTGGTCCCTGCCGAGGAAATCGAAGAAAACCTGACGGTCCAGCCCGGCAACGTCTCCACCCTGCTGAACGAATTGCCGGGCGCGCGCCTGCAGTCGATTGCCGCCGGCCTCGGCGGCGCAGGCCTGCAATTGCGCGGGCTCGATTCCGGGTATACGCAGATCCTGCTCGATGGCCTGCCGGTGTTAGGTCCGGAACCCGGGGCATTCGGCTTGCTGCAGACGCCGCCCATCGACCTGCAGCGGGTCGAATTGATCAAGGGCGCAGCTTCCGCCCTCTATGGCGGCGCGGCGCTCGGTGGCGTGCTCAACCTGATTTTACGGTCACCGCCCGCGGAGTCCATGCTGCTGGCTAACGCGAACTCACGCGGCGGGCGCGACCTGCTGGCGTTTGTCGCAGCGGAGGGCGAGGTGCCGTGGAACGGCAGCCTGACTGCGGGTGTCAGTGACCAGTCGCGCCAGGATGTCGATGGCGATGGCTGGGCGGACCTGCCGGGCTATCGCCGTTATACGCTGCGACCGCGGCTGTGGCATCGCGGCGCCGCAGGGCAATCACTGTACCTGACTGCCGGTTTGCTGGACGAAGATCGCAATGGCGGAACGCTGCCCGGTCGAACCCTGCCCGACGGGCGCGCCTTTGCCACCACGCAGCACACCCGCGAGTTCGATATCGGCGCGGTCAGCGACCAAGAGCTGCCCGGTGACCTGACCTGGAGCAGCCGCGGCGCGCTGACATCGACGCATCTGGTGCATGTATTCGACGTGCGGCGCGTCGATTCGCAGCAGCAGACCCTGG
>JAYUGT010000225.1:0-3582 GCA_043738315.1 Gammaproteobacteria bacterium | reverse complement strand
GGCCGATGGTGACGATGTCACCATGCTGCATCGCGTGTTTCTTGATCAGCTTGCCGTTGACGTAGGTGCCGTTGGTGCTGTTCAGGTCCTCGAGAAATGAATCGTTGAGGATGTTGATGATCAGCGAATGATGGCCACTGACCGCCGGATTATCGATCCGGATGTCATTGTCCTGGAGTCGGCCGATGGTATACCGCTCCTTGTTCATCGTGTACTCGGCCGTTGTCTGGCCATCGAGGCTCAATATCAGCCTGGACATAGATTTTGTTCAGTCCTGTAAGCGTCAGGAAAACCAGCGAAGCACTTTATCCATCACGCCACGACGCGCGGGGAAGGACTCCATGACCTGTGCCATGAGCACAGACACGTTATCCCGGCCCCCGTTATCGTTGGCCAGTTGGATCAATTGCTTAGCGACCGTGTCTAGGTTAGCACCAAAGGTGTTAACCGTTAAGTGTATGTCGGCGTCCTCCACCATGTCCGACAGTCCGTCTGAACATATGATGTAGCGGTCGCCTTTCTGGACCACGTCTTCCTGGATTTCGACCTCGACCGTCGGCTCGACCCCCAGTGCCCGGGTGACATAGTTCTTGTTGGCGGCCCGCTGGGCTTCTTCGGGTGAGTAAAACCCCCGGTCCACCAGCTCCTGCAACAGCGAGTGGTCCGATGTGACCTGCTCCAGCTTGCTGCCCCGGACGCGATACATGCGCGAATCGCCGACGTGGGCGATGGTTACGCGATCATCGTAGAACAGGGCGCCGACCACCGTGGTGCCCATGCCCTCGCATTGCGGCTGGGTCTTGGCGGTCTGGAAAATAACCTTGTTAGCCCGCAATACTGCATCGCGCAGCACGATGCTGCGGCGGGTGAGGCCGGTGGCCTGATCCAGGGCGCTCAGGTCCTCCCGATCGGCCGAATCCCGCACCAGATTGACGATGGTCTTGACCGCAATGCCGCTGGCAACCTCGCCTGCGTTATAGCCGCCCATGCCGTCGGCGAGCACCATCAACCCCAGATCTGCATCAAAGGCGATCGTGTCTTCGTTGTGCTCGCGGACCTTGCCGGTATGGCTCTGGCCCACGAGTTTCACTTTCGAGCGCAGGCTCATGGCGGCTGCCATCCTCGGTTATCGGCTTCAAAAATCAAACAAGCAGCGCCATTCTAATACTGACCAGGGCTTGCCATAACGTAGCATTACGATCCCGGTATGGCGAAAATCAACACCCGTTACGTATGCAGCGCCTGCGGCGGCGACTCGCCCCAGTGGCAGGGGCAATGTCCCGCCTGCGGTGATTGGAACACTTTGACTGCCTTGAGAGGTGTGACGGCCGACACAGTCTCGGTGCAGTCTCGCGTGGCACGTCGCACCGGCGCCATTGCCCTGCAGGGGCTGGCATCCGCGTCACCCGCCGGCCCGCCACGCCTGGCCTCGGGGTTTGCGGAACTTGATCGGGTACTGGGGGGTGGTTGGGTACCCGGAGGCGTCGCGCTGATCGGCGGTGACCCCGGCATCGGCAAGTCGACCCTGCTGTTGCAGGTGGCCGCCCAGGTCGCTGGCCACGCGCCAGTCTGGTATGTATCGGGTGAAGAATCGGTCGAGCAGCTGCGCCTGCGTGCCCGGCGCCTCGGCTTGCTGGGGCAGGGGCCTCTCGAGCGCCTGACGCTGCTGTGCGATCACGATCTCGACGCCGCGCTCGCCGAGGCGTCGAAGGCGCCGCCCGCGCTGATGATCGTGGATTCCATTCAGACGGTTGAAACCGCCGCTGGGCAGGGCGCTGCCGGCGGTGTCACGCAACTGCGCGAGTGCACCTCGCAGATCGTGCGCTTTGCCAAGGCCAGCGGCACCACCGTGGTCATGATCGGCCATGTCACCAAGGACGGCGCGCTGGCCGGTCCGCGGGTGCTGGAGCATCTGGTCGATGTGGTGCTTTATTTTGCCAGCGACAGCGGCAGCCGTTATCGCCTGGTCCGCGCAACCAAGAATCGTTACGGCGCGATCGCGGAAACGGCTTTCTTTGTCATGCAGGCCGAGGGCCTGCGCGAAGTGCGTAATCCGTCGGCGATTTTTCTCGCCCGCTCCACCGAGGCCGCGGCGGGCAGCATCGTGCTGGTCAGCTGGGAGGGCGGGCGGCCGCTGCTGGTGGAGGTGCAGGCACTGGTTGATCCGACGCGATTTGCCAATCCGCGCCGCGTCGCTGATGGCATCGACAGCAACCGCATCAGCATGCTGCTCGCGGTACTGCATCGTCATGGCGGTTACTCGCTGGCGGATCACGATGTGTTCGCCAACGTGGTCGGCGGCCTGACCCTGCGCGATACCGGCAGCGATCTGCCCTTGCTGTTAGCCATGGCGTCGAGTTTTCGTGACCGGGTCCTGCCGTCGGACCTGTGCGCGTTCGGCGAGGTTGGACTGAGCGGCGAACTTCGGCCTGTGGCCTACGGCGAGGAGCGCCTGCGGGAGGCGGCAAAGCAGGGCTTCCGGCGTGCGCTGGTGCCGGCGGCCAATGCGCCGCGGCAGGCCATTGAGGGCCTGACGGTGCTGCCGGTCGCGCGTATCAGCGAGGCGCTGCGCGCGGTGCTATAGCGCCGCCGCGCCTGCTGTTAGCTCGCGGCGCCCTTGGCGACTTCGCTGACGCGCACCGCGCGAATCGCATTGTCCGACACCTGCAGCACTTCGTACTGCAGCGCGCCGAGCCGCAGGGTCACGCCGGGTTGTGGAATGGTTTCGAGGCGCTCCAGCAACAGGCCGTTCAGTGTCTTCGGGCCATCGGTCGGCAGTTGCCAGCCGAGCGCGCGATTCAGTGCGCGGATCGTGGCGCCCGCATTGATGACCCACTCGCCGTTAGGCTGCCGCCGCACGTCCTTGTGGGTCACGGTGGCCGGATCGGTCGTGAACTCGCCGACGATTTCTTCGAGGATGTCTTCCAGCGTGACCAGCCCATGGATGTCGCCGTATTCGTCGACGACAAAGGCGAAGCGGCGCCGGTTACGCTGGAAATTTCCCAATTGCAGCATCAACGAGGTTCCGACCGGCACGAAGTACGGTTCGCGCGAACGCGCCAGTTCCTCCAGCTGTTCGCGGTCCAGGGTGCCGCGCGCCAGGCTCTGCGCGACACGCTTCATGTGCAACAGTCCGACCATGTCGTCCATGTCGCCCTGGTAGACCGGCAGCCGGGTGTGCGGCGTCTGGCGCAATTGTTCGAGAATATCCTCCCAGTCATCATCCAGATCGATGCCGGCAATTTCCTGGCGCGGAATCATGATGTCGGTGACCGTGAGGCGCTCGAGATCGAGAATCGACAGCAGCATCTGCCGGTGGCGCTGCGGAATCATCGGGCCCGCTTCAGCCAGGACCGTGCGCAATTCATCCGAAGAGAGCGCATTGCCGCCGCTGCGCAATCCCTTCGCTACGCCGAACAGGCGCAAGAATCCATACGCCGCCCAGTTCGCGAGCAGCACCCCCGGCCTTGTTAGCCACACCAGCACCCGATACGGCCAGGCGCTCGCCAGTGCCACGCTGTCGGCATGCAATGCGGCGTAGATCTTTGGCGCCAGTTCGCAGACCACCAGCATCACCAGCGG
>JAYUGT010000224.1:0-8860 GCA_043738315.1 Gammaproteobacteria bacterium | reverse complement strand
GTGTCGGGCCTGGCCGGCGACATCGTCTCGGCTTATGACATCGACGTCACTTACAACACCGTGGCGCTGAGTTTTACCAGTGTCACGTTCGGCAGCATGCTCGGCGGCCCGGTGGACTCGGTCCAGGGTTCCGGGGCTGCGGGTGGCATTGTGGACGCGGCCGAACTTTCGTTTCTGAGCGATAGCGATCTTGCGACCTTACAAGGCGCCGGACCAATCACCTTGCTGACGATCAAGTTCGGCAGGCTGGGCGACGGCGATTATGGCCTCGGCTTCATTTGGGATGCGTTCAACGACGTCAAAGGACGTGGTAATCGAGTCATCATCCCGGGCGGAGAGGTTCCGGAGCCTGCGACACTGGCGTTGTTCGGGTTGGGGCTGCTGGGCGCGGGCCTGGCGCGCCGCCGCCGAATGGCCTAAGCCTGATAGGACACTGTATTGCATTGTTGATCGATAACGGTTGGCCGCGAGGCCAACCGTTTTTTTTTCCACTCGGGGGCACGCGTTTGGCACTCAATCGACTCACCGTTTTGTTAGCGCTGGCTGTCATTGCAATCAATGCGTCGGCCGCGTCCGATACGGCGCAGGGCTACCGGCTGGCGGGCATCATTGCCGCGGGCCAGGGCCATGTGGGTCTGCTCGAGCTGCCGCAGGGCGGCCAGGTACTGGTGCACGCCGGGAGCAGCGTGCCGGGCGGAGCGCGGGTGCTGAGCCTCACGGATCGTGAGCTCGCGCTACAGTTGCCTGATGGCCGAAAGCTGGAGCTTGCGTTGAGCGGCCTGGCGGGCGGCAGTGCGGTGAACACCGCTCGCAGCGCCGCGCGCAACGCGGATACCGCAGCAACGCCTGAGATCGTCACGACCAAGCATCGGGCGCCCAACCACTCCGTGCGAACCGTGTCTGTCGCGCCTTTTCGCGATGAGCTGCGCGCGCCCGTGGATGGTGGCACGACACCAACCAAACCGAGCGGCGCTGTCGTCGTGCAGCGCTTTGCGACACTCCTTGCGTTGCCTCCCGGCGCGCGCATTCTTGCGGTAAACGACCAGCCGGTGGCATCAGCCGCCGCTGCGGTCAACTCTACCGATCGTGCGCTGGCCGAGGGGCGTCAGGCCATACTCAACGTTCAGTCCGACCAGGGATTCGAACGGATTTACCTGCAACCCGAGGCAAAGCGCCCCTAGGCGTGCGTTGTCCGGCTGCGCCGGGCGGGTTGTGGTGACGAGGGCCTTGGGACCAGGGTGGGAGTGGCATGTTTGCGATCGGAATAACCGCGTCAAGACGGTCGATCAATGCTGTTAGCAGCGCGCCTGTGGCGTTGCCAGAGGAGCCACGCGGCGACCGGCAGAAGCATTGGCACGATCAGTCCGGGTCCCGTCCAGTCGCCCGGCAGCAGCGTAGCCCCGTTCGCGGCCAGCACGGCGGCGTAGATGGCGTTGCCCGCGCCGCAGGCGAGACTGAACGGCGCTGCCGCGACACGCGTGGCGCCCGCCACCAGCACAACCGCTTCGGCGAACACCGGTACGGGGCGGCTCAGAAAAACGGCCGCCAGGGCCGGCGCCTGGGTGGCAGTGGCGAGGCCCAGGCGTGCAGCGAAATATCGCGCCGCAAGGTAAGCGCCCAGTTGCCCTGTCATCAGGCCGGCAAAGGATGCCGCGAAGCCCCACCAGAATCCGAGCCTTGCGCCGAGCAGGCTGCCGACGATGCTGGACGGAATCGGCAGCAGCACATCGGCCGCGAGCAGCGCCGCGCCGGTCAACGCGAACTGCCATGCGTTGGCGTCGCGCGCCGACAACCAGCGCTCGCCCGGCAGCTCGCCGATTATGGCAAAGGGTACGAGCGGCACGGCCAGTGCCAGCAAGATGACAAATGTGACCCGCAAAGTGTGGTTCATGATGTTTAATATCACCAAGCTAACACGAATAAGCATCTGGGTAGGGGATAAGCAATGCAGCAGCCGTTAGGGTTTTCGCCTTCATTGAAGGTCGAGGTCATGTGCGAGGGCCTGCGCTACAGCGAGGCGCTCGGCGCCGCCACCGCGCATTCCGTACCCAACTATTACCCGTACCGGTTTCTGCCGGGCGAGCCCAATCCGACCGGCAAGGACACCGCGGTCATCCCTTACATGATGGCGACGCGCGATGAAACCATGATGCGGGTGCTGAGCAACGGCAAGTCGCCATGGCATGTCGAGGGCGGCCTGCAGCAGGGTTACCGGCTGGTCGATGACCGCAGCGGACGCCAGTTCGACATCGAATTCCTGGCAGCTAACAAATGGTTCGGCCGCAAGACGCAGGACGGCATGCCGTTGCCGCAGGCCGGCATCAGCACGCATGGCGACATGCTGGTCATCAACGTCGCGCCGGGCTGCGAGTATTTCCTGCACAAGCACGACGGCGTCTCGATGCGCTGCGCGTTCTGCTCGTACGGCGCGCCCGATCATCGCACGGCGCATCTCGGGCAGGAGGCGCACAAGGTCGAGATTCCGGAGTTGACGCTGCGGCGCATGCTGGAGGGCGTGGACGCGATCATCAGCGAAAGCGAAATCCGCCACATATATCTCGTCGGCGGCTCGCTGACCGATGGCCGCGAGGAAGCGCGCCGCTTCCTGCAACTGGCGCGCGCGGTGCGCTCGCATCTCGGCACTCGCATTCCGCTGGCGTTAGGTTCTGGCGCGCTGCCGGATGATTGCATCGAGCAATTCCACCGCGAAAAACTCGTCGATGCGGTGTGCTTCAACCTCGAGATCTGGTCCGAGCCCTTGTTTGCGCAGGTGTGCCCGGGCAAGAACCGCTACGTCGGCTATCAGCGCTGGATCGCGGCGCTCGAAACCGCCGTCCGGCTCTGGGGCCGCGGCCGGGTGTATTCGGCGATGGTCGCCGGGGTGGAGCTCGAACCCGAGTACGGACTCTCCTGGGACGACGCGTTGGCGACCGCGCTGGCCGGTGCCGAAGACCTGTGCAGTCGCGGCGTGATTCCGACCTATTCGCTGCATTGGCCGGTCGGCGGACGCACGCGGCCCGACTACCACGAGCGGCTGCGGACCTTCTTCGAGCGCCTGAACACGGGCTACGCCGACATTCGTCGCAAGTACGGCCTCAGCTTCTGGGACGGTTTCATGTGCCATCGCTGCGCCTACATGCAACTGGAGTGCGATGTCGATCGCGCGCCGGACCGGGCGCCTGGTCGTGTGGTAGCCGCCTGACATGCAACACGTAGACCCGACTCCGCTGGTGCGCTTGTCCACCGCCTATTGGGACTCGCAGGTGTTCCTGACTGCCAACCGACTGCGGTTGTTTGACGTGCTGGGTGGCGATGCGCTGACGGCGGACGAGGTCGCGGCGAAACTGGGGACGCGGCCGCGCAATACGCGCCTGTTCCTCAATGCCTGCGCGGGCCTTGGTTTGTTAGCTGTCAGCGCTGGTCGCTACAGCAACAACGATCTGAGTCGTGCGTTCCTGGTCAAGGGCGGTCCGGGCTACATGGGCAATGCGGTGCTCTACAGCGACCATCTGTATTCGACCTGGGGCCAGCTCGAACGCGGCCTGCGCGAAGAAGCGCCGGTGCTCGCGCCGCAGTCGTACCTGGGTGACGATGAAACTCGTACCCGCGCATTCGTCTACGGCATGCACGATCGCGCGCTGGGACTCGCGCGCTCGCTGGTCGGCCTGGTGGACCTGACCGGCCGGCGCAAACTACTCGATGTTGGCGGCGGACCGGGCACGTATTCCATCATGCTGACGCAGCGCTATGAGGGACTGCACTCGACCGTGCTGGAACTCGCCGGCGTTGCCAAGGTGGCGCGCGAAATCATTCATGCGAACGGCGCCGAGAGTCGTGTCGACATGCTGGTCGGCGATTACCACACGACGCCGTTCCCGGCCGGGCGCGATGCGGTGCTGATGTCGGGCATGTTTCATCGCGAGACCGACGCCACGTGCCGCGACCTGATCAGCCGCGCCCGTGCTTGCCTGCAGCCGAGCGGCGTGCTCGCCGTGAGCGACATCTTCGCCGATGCCGGCGGCGCGACACCGTCGTTCGCAGCGCTGTTTGGTCTCAACATGATGCTCACGGCGCCGGATGGCGGCGTACACGCAGACGCCGACATCGCCCGGTGGATGAAAGACGCAGGATTTGTCGACATTGTCACGCGGGTGTTTCCGGCGCCGATGCCGCATCGCGTGGTGCTGGGTCTGGCGCCATGACGCAAGTTACGACCAATCTGCGGTCCGCTGCATTCTGCGCTTGTGCGCTCGGCATCGCCGCGACCGGCACCGTGTCGGCCCAGGTACCGGCCGGCAGCGCTCCGGTTGCAGCGCCGGCCATGCAGGCGTTAGGCGGCGACCGCTACCGCATTGGTGCGATTCTGGTCGACAAGAAGGCGCGCCGCCTGCGCATCGCGGGCCGAATCCTGGGCAGCGACCGGCCGCTCGAATACCTGGCGGTTGCCCGCGGCGGCTACAAGTCTTATGAAAGCCTGCTCGAACTCGACACCACGGGCAGCGAGTTCAACCTGGCCTGCATTCTGCTCGGACTGGACGCCAGCCTGACCAAGCGACCGGAGTACCAGTTTTCGAAAGACAACCTGACCGGGCAGCGGGTAGCGCTTGAGTTCAGCTGGAAGCTCGGCAGCAAGCGCGTCACGGCGACGGGCCTGCAGTTGCTTCTGACCGATACGCAGCGTGGCGTCGAGAAACGCGATGACTGGGTCTATGTGGGGTCGTTCATGCAGGCGGAGAACACGTTTGGCGCTGACACCTCCGGCGCGCTGATCGGTTTTGTCCACGATCCAACCTCGGTCATTGAGCATGTGGTCGGGCTCGGCATTGGCGCCTACGGGTCGGTGGCGGGCAACAAGGAGTTGTTGCCACCCAATAACACTGTGATCGAACTGACAATGACTATTTTGAACGGCGGAGTCCCTCAATGAATCTAACAACGACAATAGGGATCGGCGCATTTGCGCTCTTGGCCAACTACGGTCTGGCCGCAACAACTGGACAAAAAAGCATGGGCTCACTGGGGCTCGACGAAGTAAATGAGCCGGGGCGCAATCTGGTCGTGTCTTTGAATTGGGCGCCGTAACCGGACCCGCTTGCTTAACAGGAGATAAGGAATGAACAACAAGAAACTGGTTTTTGCGGTCGCCGCGAGTCTCGCTGGCGCAGCTCCATATGTGCTGGCGCAGGACCGTCCCGTGGAGACCGTGGTGGTCACGGGCACGCGTATTCCGGCAGAGCCACTCTTAATTCCTAACAGCATGACCATTGTCGATCTCGAGACGATCGAGGCGCGCAATGATCCCAGCGTCATCGACCTGTTGCGCGTGATGCCAGGCCTGCAGGTGACCCAGCCGGGCGGCGGCGGTGGCGTCGCGTCGGTGTTCCTGCGCGGCGGCGAGCCCAATTTCACGGCGGTGTATATCGATGGCATCAAGGTCAATGATCCGAACAACACGCGCGGCGGTTCATTCGATTTCGCGACGCTGAACCTTGGCGACATCGAGCGCATCGAGCTGGTCCGCGGACCGCAGTCGGCCATCTACGGCTCGGATGCACTGAGCGGTGCGATCAACCTGATCACCAAGGGACGGTCGGAAACTCTAACAGCGTCCATCGGCGGCGAAATGGGCTCGCAGGATTTCCGCAACGCGGCGCTGGCTGTGGCAGGGCCGCTGCTGCAGCGCGGCGGTTTCAGTGTGCGCGTCGCGACGCTCGACCAGGGAGATTACGATCGCAACGGCACATTCAAGAGCGATTCGCTCAGCGCCAAGCTGGTGCTCGATGATGGCGGCGCCTGGCGCACCGTGTTGAATGGCCGCTACGCCGACAGTCGGGGTACGGCGTTTCCCGAGGACAGTGGCGGCAGCGAATTCGCCGTGCGGCGCACGCTCGATACCAAGTCGGCGCTGGACACAGTGCTCGGCATCAACACGCGCTTCCGGGCCTCCGATCGCTGGGCCTTGAACGCCATGGTGAACTGGTACGACCATAGCGACGAATTCAGCACTGCGGGCGTCGCCAGAGGCGTGCGCGCCGGGGTGCCGGCGCGGGGCGGCACGGCCGACCTGGAACGCGGCTACGCGGCCTTCAATGCGGTCGCCGAGCTGAGCCCGCAGTTGCGGGCCACCATCGGCGCCGACTACCAGAAGGAAGACGGCTCAACCGACGGCTACATTAAGTTCTCGCCATTTTTCAGGTTGCCGACGGATTTTGCGTTGACCCGCAAGACCGTGGGCGCGTTTGCAGAGATGCAGTACGCTAACAAACAGGGCCTGACGCTGCTCGCCAGCGTCCGTCGCGACGATCCCGACACCACCGATACGGAAACCACGGCCAAGGCGGGCGTTATCTACGCATTTGCCAACGGCACGACGCGCGTGCGGGCCAACTGGGGCCAGGGCTTCAAGTTGCCGAGCTTTTTCGCGCTGGGGCACCCGCTGGTCGGCAATCCGCTGTTGCGGCCGGAAAAAAGCCGCAGTGTTGACCTGGGCGTGACGCAGACGTTTGCCGACGCGCGCGTCCGCGCCGACGTCACGTACTTTGACAACAAGTTCACCGACCTCCTTGACTTCGATGCCGACTTGTTCACCATCGTGAATCGCAGTCAGGTCACGACGCGCGGCGTCGAACTGACCGTGGACTACACCGTTTCCGATGTGCTGCGCGCCGACATGCACGTCACCAACGTCGATATCAATGTGAAGGACAGCAATGTCCAGCTGCGGCAGCGACCCGAGTGGCGCGGCGGCCTGGGTCTCGCCTGGCAGCTGCGCAAGAGCCTGGCACTGAATGCGTCCTGGCTGTACGTCGGCGATACGTTCGATACGTCGATCCCGACTGGGTCGCTGACGCTGCCGGCGTACCATCGGGTCGACCTCAATCTGGGCTGGACGGCGACGCCCAGGCTGCGATTCAATTTCACGGTCGACAACGTGCTGGATCGCAGCTATCGCGAAGCCATCGGATTCATCGCGCCCGGTATCCGGCCGCGGATCAGGGCCGAATATCGATATTAGTTCGGCGTCGTGCCTGGAGGATCGATCCGATACACCGGGTAGCGCTCAGCGATCGACGCAAACTCGGACAGTGGCGCCCCGACCGGCACGGGGAAATGGTGGCGGCCGCTGGTGGCTACGCGCACATACTCGCGCAGGATGGGTGCGCGCATCGCCGCGGGGACCAGCGCCAGGTGTACCGCGCGGTCGTGACCGTGCCGAATGACGGCGACGCCGTGTGCAGCGTCGACATTTTTCACCCACCCTGCGCCGTTCCTGAGGATGGAGACCAGGTAGTCGTGCCCGTCGACGGTGGCAATCACCACCGGCGAATGTCGCAGCGCGCCGGACGTGCGCCCGCGCACTTCCAGCATCGCCATGTGAGCGGGCGACCAACGCGAACCCGAGTACCAGGCCGCCAGTCGATTCACCTGCCGGCCAATCGGCGTGGGCCGCCAGCCGCGATAGAACCACCGCAGTATGGGGTGTTGCTCCGCAGGATCGCGCTGTAGTTGCTGGTTCATGACGCCACACTCCGGTCGCAACAAAAAGGCGCGCGACGCCAATCGTCAATTCGGGAATCTGCCTAGTCGGTGCGTGCCGGCCCAATCTTCGCTACGATCTGGCGGGTTCGGGAGTATTTCCCAGGGTGCGACGGATGCGGATTCAAGGGTGGTTGTCGTGCGCGCTGGTGCTGGGGCTGGCGGTGATACCGGCGTCGCGCGCGTCTGCCGCGCAGATGCCCGGCATGGCACAGCTGTCCGGCAAGGTTGCAGCGGCCAAAGCACTCGGCCAACTCTCTGTCCATGCCTACAACACCGACAAGCGCGTGGCCTATACGGTCTATGTCGTCAAGGGACAATATCGCGCCACCAACTTGTTTCCCGGCCACTATGAAATCTCCGTGCGCGGCACGGTGGGCCAGCGCAACTGGTCCCTCGCCCCGCAAACTGTCCAGGCCGACATCAGCGCCAACCAGCAGGCGCGGGTCGATTTCAAGCTAACAGCGACCTCCTACGGGCCCACCTACATTGGTGGCCGGCCGTATCCGACCGACAATATTGCGCCCTACGATGTCGTCTATCCGCCCGGCCGTGGCCGGCAGGTCATCGAGAACATCTGTTTTGGCTGTCACGTCGTCAATTTCTTTCCCTACAACGCGCAGCGTACCTATCCGGCCGGGCGCACCCCTTACAACCGCGACGGCTGGCGCATCGCGGTCGATCGCATGG
Source organism: Gammaproteobacteria bacterium (assembly GCA_043738315.1). Lineage (GTDB taxonomy): Bacteria > Pseudomonadota > Gammaproteobacteria > Steroidobacterales > Steroidobacteraceae > UBA964. The sequence continues at coordinate 634 of JAYUGT010000224.1, read as the reverse complement.
CGACCGGGCACGCATTTTCGCAGCCGACCAAGGCCTCGTATTTTGAGCGGGGCCTGTTGTCGCCCCAGGACCGCGAAGCACTGATCAACTATCTCACCGACAATTTCGGCTATGACTCCACGCCGCGCGTGGTACAGCAGATGGACGACCCGGCGCTCGATGAAAAACTGCTGGAGCGCGCCGAGTTCGTCGAGTATCGCTGGCCTAACACGCCGGGCCGGGACAATCGCTACGTACACACGCCGGACTTCGACGGGCGGGGCAATGTCTGGATCATGGACCGTGGCGCCGAGGGTCCGGTACGCATCGATCCGCGCAGCGCCGAGGTCACCCACCACCTGGGGCACGGCGGCGGCGAATTCATGACGGTCGATGTTGACGGCACGGCCTGGTACGGCGGGCTCACGCATTACGACCCCAGCACCCGCACCCATGACGAGTACAAGCTGACGGGCGGCAGGAATGGCCGTAATTTCGGCGTCAGCACGCTGGTGATCGACTCGCAGGGCGACATCTGGCTGTCGCTGCTGACCACCGGCGGCCTTGGGAAATTCGACCGTAAAGCTAACAGCGTGCAGTGGTGGGATGTGCCGGTGCTGCGCAGCCGCCCCTACGGGCTGACACTCGACCATAA
>JAYUGT010000223.1:0-3590 GCA_043738315.1 Gammaproteobacteria bacterium | reverse complement strand
TGGGTCGATGCGGCAGGCGCGTTCACGCCGCGCTTCATGGCGGCCTATGAGGCGCTGCAGGCGCCGGCCTCTGCGGACGCGCCGCGCCGGCTGCAGCTGGTGCGTGAGGAACTCGCGCAGAGCGCGCCGACGCTGGTGCGTACCGATCTGAGCAAGGACAGCGCCGCCGAGCGCGCGATGGTGAGTCACCTGATGCAGGCGGCGATCTTGATCGAGCGCCTGTATGCACGGCAGACGGGTGCTTTCGGTCTCGACGCGGGCATTCCGAAGGACGATGCCGCGAGCCGTGCGCTGTTCCACCGCAACCAGTCGCCGTTCTGCGAAGCGCCGAAGACTGAGAACGATCCACTCTGCAGCGCGATCGAGCCAAAGCCTGCGAAGCGCTCGGGCCTGTATCCGGCCGATATCCAGGACACGCCGGGCTTCTGCCAGCGCCTGGAGAAAGCGCCTAACGCGGCGGCGCTGCGCGATCACTTCAGCATTGTCAGGGCGGGCGCGAAGCCGGGCGAGTTTGTCGCCGTGCCATACACCGAAGCCTGGAAGGACGACATGACCGCGACCGCGCAGGCGCTCGACGCCGCCGCGGACGCCCTCGGCGCGACCGAGCCTGCGCTGGTGGCCTACCTGCGCGCGGCGGCGGCCTCGTTTCGGAGCAACGACTGGGAGCCTGCGAACCGCGCGTGGAAGGCGATGAATGCTAACAACAGCCGCTGGTACCTGCGCGTCGGGCCGGACGAGGTGTATTACGACCCCTGCGCGTGGAAGGCGGGCTTCGCATTGCAGCTCGCGCGCATCAACCCCGATTCGGTGCAGTGGCAGACCCGCCTGGAACCCTTGAAGAGCGCGATGGAACAGGAGATCGCGAAGCTGGCAGGCGCCCCCTACAAGGTGCGTAACGTAAACTTCGCGCTGCCAGACTTCATCGACATGGTGATCAACGCGGGCGACCAGCGCAGTCCCTCGGGTGCGACCGTCGGTCAGTCGCTGCCGAACTGGGGTCCGGTCGCCCTGGCGGGAGGCCGCACCGTCTCGATGACGAACCTCTACACGGATCCGGACAGCAACGCGCGACGGGCGACGCAGGCGGCGGCGCTGTTCTGCAAGGCGACCGACGGCGCCTACCGGCCGACGGGTAAAGAGTCGGTACTCGACTCGCTGCTGCATGAAGCGGCTCACAATCTCGGGCCGTCGCATGACTATGCAGTGGCAGGTCGCACGGCCCCGGTGGCGTTTGGCGGGCCACTCGCCTCGACGCTCGAGGAGCTGAAGGCGCAGAATTCGGCGCTGTTTCTCACCGGCTACCTCGTCACGAAAGGTGTTTTCACCGCCGATGAGCATCGGCGCATCCTGCGCGACGGCATCACCTGGGCCTTCGGCCATATCTCCCGCGGCATGTATGCGGCCGACGGCACGCCGCGCAACTACAGCCAGCTCGCGGCGATCCAGGTTGGCAGCTTCCTCGATGCCGGCGCACTCGCGTGGCGTGACGAGGAAACCGCGGCTAACGGCCAGGACAAAGGTTGCTTGGCGATCGATTTCGATGCGCTGCCCGCTGCGGTCGCGCAGCTCGAGAAGCAGGTGCTGGTCATCAAGTCGCGCGCCGATCGCAAGCCGGCCGAGGCGCTCAAGGCGCGCTACGTCGATGCGAAGGATCGCTACGCCGGTATCAAGCAGACGATTGCGACGCGCTACCAGCGTACGCCCAAGGCGACGTTCGTCTACAGCGTCGCGACGCCGCGCTAACGCCTGGCGCGGCCGAGCAGCAACGCGCCACCGACCACCACCAGGCCGATGCCGGCCCACACCGGTACGTTGAAGCGCTGTTTCTCGTCAACCGACATGTGCATCGAGCCGATGTTAGCTTGGTGGGTTTCGCTGGTGTAATTGAAGCCGCCGTACGCGAGCCCTAACACGCCGGCCACGATCAGTACGATCGCAACGAGTCTTGTGGTATCCATGATGAATGCAGTCTCCTGAGTAACTGCATCAGATGTACGCCTGCGTCAGACCGCGGTCTGTGCGGCAGCGTACAGTAGCTCGCGCGGCGTCACTGCGCGGCGAAGAAGCTCTTGACCGCGGCCAGGCAAAAAGGCGGCACCAGCGGCGCGTGATACGCCTCGGCGACCGCCTTGGCGCCGCCGTCGGTCGCGCCGTCCCTGACCGCGTTCGCGGCGACGATGTCTTTGGCTGAGGTGAAGTCGCGCTTCACACCGCCATAAGGATCACCGACAGTCGCGGCCGAATCGACATCGAGCACGCTGATCCGCGCGCTCGCCGGGGCGCGCGCTGCCCAATAGCCCTGCATCAGCTGCGTGTTGAGCCAGAACACGACCGGGTCCGCGTTGCCTCCGCATAACAGCACGGGGGCCGTCGGGATCCAGGCGCGCAGATCGTTGCGGCCTAACGCCTGGCGCATGGCGAGCGCGGGCGCCGCGGCCGCTGTGCCGGTCGTCAGTGCCGGCCAACCACCATCCGGATTGGTTCGCGCATCCAGCAGGTAACTGAGGCGGTAACTGTTCTTGACCAGGTTGCCTGCGCCAAATCCACGCGCGAAGACCGCCGCAAGGTTGGCCGGCGTTGTCGCAGGGGTGATGCCGGCAAACAGCGGATCGGGCGGCGTCGCACTGAACAGGACGCTCTCGGGCATCTTGCCCTGTGCATACAGCTGGCTGCGGACCAGCGTGCTCGGCAGCAGGGACTCGATGCCAGTGACGTACTGGGCTTCGTAGACGTCGCCGGCACTGGCATAGACATTCATGTATGCGCGCTGGTAGGCGCTGGCTAACAAGATGAACGACACCGGCGCGCTGCCGTTGACCTGGCCGGCCAGGACCGCATCGACGAAGGCTGCAAGCGCATAGGGACCTGACATCGGCGCCGACGCGGTGACCGTCATGCCGAGCGCTTGCATCGCGCGATGCGTGGCCATGGCAACGTAGCCGCCCTGCGAGTAGCCGGTGATGAACAGGCGCCCGTTGTCCTGGACCAGCGGCGAGGCGGCGGTTGGCAGCGCGCTGCGTGCAGCGGTCAGCGCATCGATCATGTCTTTCGACTGCTGGTCGGCGATCAGGTAAGGATGGTAGCCAAGCGTCGAGGTGTCATAGCCCGCGTAGTTGGGGGCGACGACGATGTAGCCCTGCGCCGCAAAAAACGCCATGAAAAATCCCTCACTGTTCTTCTGAACCTTGAGGTCCGCGATATTGAAGGCGCGATCGGTCGACGTGCCATGCGCGTACAGCATCATCGGGCGTGAGCCCCGGCAGCTCGAGGCGATGCCCACCGGCACCATCAGCGTGCCGGACGCCATCGTGGCTTCATTGGCGCCGCCGACCGTCGTGTACTCGATGTGGTAAACGGCGACATCGCACAGCAGGTTGCCGCCTAGAGTCAGAATCTGCGCATTGCTCACCAGACTGAGCTCGAGCAGCAAATCGGGCGCGGTCTCCGTGGACACCAGTACGGGCGGCTTCTGCAACAGCACGCCGCGCGTCGGAATCGTCGCGGTAGGTGGCGCTGCGCTGTCCTGGCTGCCGCCGCCGCAGGCGGCTAACGACAGTGCCGCAAACAACTGGACCAGTGTTCTAACAAAT
>JAYUGT010000222.1:0-3615 GCA_043738315.1 Gammaproteobacteria bacterium | reverse complement strand
GCCTGTATGTCGGCAGGCGTAAGTACGCCCGGATTGAGATGCGGCAGCATGCCGGTTTCGCGGAAGACAGCGGCCGCGGCAGCCTGCAGATAAGCCAGAGTGCTGGCATAGCCCAGCGACGCCAGCTCGTCGCGCGCCAGCGCAAAACGCAGCTCAGGTTTGTCGCCCAGGGTGAACAGAGCTTCCTGGCAGCCGGCCCGCACTCCGGCCCGCGCGATGTCCAGCACCTGTTCCAGTGTCAGATAGGCGCGCTGGCCGGGGCGCGGCGCCTGCGCGAAGGTGCAATAGCCACATACATCGCGGCACAGCTGCGTCAGCGGGATGAAAACCTTGCGCGAATAGCTGACACGACGGCCAAATCCCTGCTCCGCCAATCGTGCAGAGCCTTGCAGGAGGGGCGCAAGTTCTGCGACATCGGCCAGGAACGCGAGCGATTGCGCCGTGGGCGCTTGTCCCGCAAGCCATTCCCGCTCAATGGATTGGATCAAGGTTTTCATGAACGGCTTTATTGTAGCGCTCCGGCCGCTGACAGGCCGCCCCGAGTTGCAGTAAATTCAGTGTCATGAAAAGGTCAACCTCCCTGGCACGACGCGAGCTGTTACAGGCAGGCGCTGCCGCGCTGGCGATCGCTGCGTTACGTCCATCGCGCGCCTGGCCGGCTAACAGCGCAGGCCCGGTTGCCAGGCCCGTCGGCGCGCATCCGGAGCGCTTGCCGGTCATAGGTCTTGGCACCAACCGCTTCCGCCTCGACAAGCGTGAACAGATTCGGCAGGTCCTGCAGCGTATGGCCGAACTCGGCGGGCGGGTCATCGATACCGCGCCTGCATATGGCGAGAGCGAGGAAACGCTGGGCAGCGTCATCGCCGAGCTGGGCTTGCGCGATAAATTCTTCCTGGCCACCAAGCTAACAGCGGGGGGATAGCGGCGCCGCTAACACCCCGAGCCCGGCCGCCAGCCTGGAGCGCTCGCTGGCCCGGCTCAGGACCGATCACATCGACCTGTTGCAGGTCCACAACCTGCAGGGCACGCAGCAACTGATGCCCGAGCTGCTGGAGTGGCGTCGCAGCGGCACGGTCCGTTACATCGGGCTGACGACATCCCGGACTGCGCAGCACGCGCAGTTGCTGAGTGAAATGGGTCAATACCAGGTCGATTTCATCCAGGTGGATTATTCACTGGGAAACCGTGCGGCAGCCGAGGCGATCCTGCCAGCTGCGGCTGCCAAAAAGATCGCAGTACTGGTCAACCTGCCGTTAGGCGGCGGCCGTGGCGCGAATGTCGTCGGCCTCGCCGGTACGAGGCCGCTGCCGGCATGGGCCCAGGAGGCAGGCATTGAAACCTGGAGCCAGTTTGGACTCGTCTATGTGACCTCGCATCCGGCCGTGACCTGCGCGATACCTGGCACGACGCAGGCACAGCATGTGGCCGACAACCTGGCGGCGGCACGAGTACCGCCCCTGAGCGCAGCCATGCGCCGGCAAATGCAGGAATTCTGGGACCGCGAAATAGTCGGCGGCAGCCCAGGGCCGCCGCGCGCCATTTAACAAGCCAGGATCAGACGGTCACAACTTCTTGTGCGAGCCATCGCAGAGCGCGCCTTTCTGACTGTTCTTGCAACCGCAGAACCACACCGTGCCATCGGCCTGTGCCTTGTGTTCCACCGGCCGGAATTCACTGCCCTTGTGCGAGCCATCGCAGAACGGCTGTTTCTGGCTCTTGCCGCAGGCGCACCACCAATAGCTCTTGCCGGCTTCAATCGAAACCGGAAAAGGGGCTTTTTGCGCAATGATCGGATCGGACATTGAATACCTCCGGTCGCCATCCTAGCAAAGCCGCCAGAACACGCCCTGGAGAGACCAGCGCACTGTCAGGTCGTCAGAATCGCGCTTACCGCGCGTTCGGCGGTTTCCATTGCCGACTCCATGCCGAATTCCATGCGCCGCAGGTGTTCGCCCGCGAAATGCACGCGCCGCCAGGGTTGATCCATGTTGCGCGCGAACCGGGTCACCTGCCCCGGCGCAAAAACATGCTTGTGACCCGCGATAAACGGCTGCCGCCCCCAGGAAAACTGCAGGCGCGGCCGCAGCTTGCCGCGCGCCGCAGGCCGCATGCGTTCAATTTCCGCGATCACATATTTTGTTAGCTGATCAGCCGGCAACTGGTCGATCCGGTCCGCGCCCGTGCCGTTCACCCATACGCGCAGGAAACGAATCGACTTGTCGGGATTCTGTACGGCGAACATCCGTTCCAGCGGGCCGTCCGTGAACATCGACGGCCCAAAACCATCGGCCTCCCAGAATGGCGCGCTGCTCTCGAGTAGCACGTGAGTGGTGCCGCCGTAACGCGCGGCAGTGATCGCTTCCGCCTGTGCCGCGGGCAGTTCCGGAGAGAACTGCACCCGCTGCAAGGTACTGAAAGGCAGCGTGCAAAGCACAAAAGGCGCACGGTAGCGGCTGCCGTCAAGACAGCTGACTTCGGCGCGACTGTCGTCGCTTTCTATGCGCGTGACAATCCTGCCGGTACGGACCCGGTCGCCGAGCTTTGCGGCCAGCGCGCGCGGCAGCGACTCGGCGCCTTCGCTGAATGCAAAAACAAAGCTGTTGCCACCGTACTGCGGTTGTTTCGAGTCGGGCTTGAATCCACCTAACACGGAACGCGCGAGATCGCGCAGCAGCGCCAGCGCCGAGGTTGACTCCAGATCGGTGTAGTCGGTCGCCACGCTCATCAATTCAATCGCGGCAGGTGAAACCTGCTTGCTGCGCAGAAAATCCGCCGCGGAAATATCCAGGCCGGCGTTGCGGGTGTCGAGCCAGGCAGCGACATCGTCGCCGAACGGATTCAGGCGGCCGAAAATCCGCGACTCGAGCAGGTGCGCAGGAATTTCGCGTTCCGCGCCAACCGTCCTGTTTTCCGGGGCCGCCGGCCAGTCGCTCGCTTTCAGCGTGCGCCCACCGATGTGATAGCTGAAATCAGCGTAGCCGGATTGCCGCGGGCCGAACTTCACCCCGACCCGGTTGGCGAGATCGATGACGCGACCGTAATTGCTGCCGAGTTCCGAAGCGCCGAGTTCGAATATCTGCCCGTCAATCTTCTCGCTGCGCATGCGGCCGCCAACACGCTGGCTCGCCTCCAGCACCATGACTTTCATCCCCTGATCCGCGAGCAGATAAGCGCCGCCAAGCCCGGCCAGGCCCGCACCTAACACGATGACATCGGCGTCGTCATCTGCCGCCCAGGCAGGCCGTGCTCGAGCGGCGGCACCCGCTGCCAGCAGTGACGCAGCGCCCCGCAGCGCCTCGCGTCGCGACCAGCCCGCGCTGCTCACTTGGTGGCAGACTTCAATGCGGCGACGATCTGCTGTCGCTCGGCCGGGTCGGTAATCGGCTTGTAGCGCATGCGGTGCTGGCCGTCGAGGAATTTGGCCGGATCGGAAATCAGCTCGGCCACCTTGGCATCGTCCCAGGTCAGGCCGCTCTTGCCTGCGGTCACCACTGCGGCCGAGTAATAGAACCCCTTGGCGCTGCCGGCGCAGCGGCCGAACACGCGGTGCAGGTTGGGACCCACGCCGTGTGGACCGCCCGCTTCAAAGCTGTGGCAGAACCGGCACCACATGAA
>JAYUGT010000221.1:0-3619 GCA_043738315.1 Gammaproteobacteria bacterium | reverse complement strand
TGCGTCTCATGAGCTAACGAAATGCCACCCTTGAAATTGGCACTTTTCGCATAAGCCTCGAAACATCCGAAATTTGGGGTTTTTCTACAGTCTCAACGCGGGTGCTGAGCCAGCCAGGCGTCGGTGCGCGCCACGGCGTTGATCCTGATGTTCTGGTAGAAAAGATCGAAGTCGTTGAAATGCAGCATGCCGCCCGGAAGCTTCACGATCGCGTAACCCGCCGCCGGCACCGCGCTGACTCTGACAATACCGTTGACGCAGGCGGCGCCCAGGATGCCCGCTTCGGTCGGCGGTAAACTTCCGTCCGCCCGCGTCGCCGGCAGGGCGCCGAGATTTGCACTCGCCGGCACGGCGGGCCTTGCTAACGAAAAGCTCAGCGGGTTGACGCACACGATCTGGGTCTCCGGATTGTCGCCATATCTGGCGAGATAACGCTTCTGCGCGAATGCGACCATCTGCGCGCCGTCGCTGTCCGGATCGAAGGCATTCCAGCTGACAAAACAACCGGTGTCGCGGGGTTCACTGCAAACCGGCACGTCGTTGAAGGACCGCGAGACCACGCCGCGCGGGAACGCGATGCCGATCAGATAGGCCGCGACCAACTGCGCGCGCATTTTCGGATTCTTGCCGAACTCCTGCAGCCAGCGCTCGATGTGCGCCCCGCCCTGGCTGTGGCCAGCGATGATGAACGGCCGGCCCTTGTTCCAGTGCTGCAGGTAATAGAGGAACGCGGCGCGCACATCGAGCCACGCGAATTCATGCGCTTGCATGCCATTCATGGCTGGCGGCGCCATCAGCGAAGCAGCGCTGGCCTGGCGATAGCGCGGCGCGAACACGCGGCAGCAGGCGTTGAACACCGACGCCTGCCGCGCAATCACTGAATCGTCGGTCCACTTGTTAGTCGCCGCATCATCGAGCGCCTGGTTCCAGAATTCCTTGCCGCGATAGGTGGTCGGGTGAATGTAGAAGACATCGACTTTCGCGCTCGCCTGGCGATCGCCGAACGCGTCGCCTTCCGGCACGAGATCGGCGGCGTCGGCGCGATCCGGCAGCGCCGCCCAGTGCGCGGGGTTGGCGTAGTCGGGCGCGGGCGGACTCGGCAGCTCGCCGAAGGGCTTCGCCGGCATGCCGGGCGGCGGCAACTGCGCAAACGACGGCGCGCCTGACAGCAGGATTGCGGCGTAAATAATCTTTTTCATTTTGCAAGCGCCTCGAGAAAGGGATTCAGGAACTGGCCATCGTCCAAATCGTAGCGCAACTTGCCGAGGCGCACGACAACGGCATCGAGCGACGGGATCACGTAGACACGCAGGCCGCCGCGGCCGCCGGCGTAGAACACATCGGGACGCGCGAACGGCGTGGGCGTGGCCGGCAGCTTGTCGCGGCCGAATTCACGCGGCGCCAGCGGCGTCGGCTTCACGAACCAGTACATGCTCATGTTAGGTATTGCGGGCCCCGGAACCGCCAGTCGCGCGATCCAGTCCGCCGCGATCAGCTGCCGGCCGCCAGCACGGCCGCCATCCAGTACCAGCTGCCCGACCCGCGCCCAGTCCCGTGCCGTGCTCTGCAGGCAGCACAGCGTTCGCGTCATGCCGCCTGGCCGGTCGAGCCGCACCAGCGCATCGCCAGCGCCGATCGGTCGCCAGATTTTTTCCGACAGATAGCTCGCATAGGACTTGCCGGTGGCGCGTTCGAGGATCAGGCCTAACAACTGGGACTCGATGGCGCCACCCCTGCCCGGCTGCGCGTTGACGACCGGCTGAAAGGCCAGTAGCTGGGTCTGCAGATCGGTGCCTATGAACAGCCGCAGACCCGCGTTATCGACTTTCTGCTCGAAGGCTGGATCGACGAAGCCCGAGCGGCCGTATAACAGGTCCTCGATGGTGATCCGACCGCGCGGATCGCTACGCCATTCCGGAACATAGCGGTCGATCGGGGTGTCGACCGAGGGCAGAGTACCATCGGCGAGCGCGGCGCCGACCACCAGTGCTAACAAACCGCGATGCATGCTCTGCGAGTCGTAGCGGCGCGCGGGACCGCCGGCAGCATCGTGCCATTCGGCGACCAGCCGGTCGTGCTGGCGCACCACGACGGACAAAGACTCATAGCGGATGGCGCCGTCGATGGCTGCCGACCATTTCGGCTCCTGTGACAGTTGTTGTGGCGTCACGCGATCGGACCGATTCGCCTGGCGCGCGCCCTGAACGACGACCGTGGGGCGATACCACGCGGTCGATGTCACGACATCGTCCACGGGCGGCATGACCGCAAAACGCTCGCCAACGGATTGCACGTGGGTGCAGCCGGCCAGCAGCAGTGCGGCGTACACGAACGAAACCATACGGCCTGCACGTGCAATGCAGGCTGGCGCGGCGGCACAGGCGTGCCGCAGGCGCCGTGTCACGACCACGATGCGCTCAAAATAGCCGTCTGACGCCGGAGCCTTGGTTATCATGCCTGTTGCTTACAATTGTCGGCTATTGTCGCGACCCAGGCGACAGGTGCCGTTGATCAGGGGGTTTTCGCGAATGGCAGAGATTATTGTCCGCTTCAGCGTTTTGCCAGGTTTGTTGGTCGCCGTAGCAGCCGCCCATGCTGCGCCTCCGCAGTACGCCCTGCCGGCGATGACCACCCCGGATTTCTGCGGTCAGTTGCAGGTTTATCTCGAGGGCAGCCGCGAAGCGGCCCGGAATGTCGTGCACACGGACTATGCCGCGTTTGTCGCCTCCAAACCGGAACTGCAGCCGCTGCGCACGCAGCAGTTCGTTGAATATTCCGATGCAACCCGGTCGGTGCCGGTGCGCATTTCCTGCAAGCTCAAGACCGGTGATCACCTGAATGCTGTGTCGGGTGCGGGCGCCGCCAGCGACACGTCACGGACCTGCCGCGATGCGCATCAGCAGATGGTGCTGGCGGTCTGGGCATCGATGACCCGCGCCGAAATGCTGCGGGTGAAATTCAACCCCGATACGGTCATGCTGGATGGCGACGATATCCGCTACACCGGCGCCAGCTGGAAAGAGCCGTATCAGGACATGTACATGGGCGCGGACCAGCGGCCGCATTTTGTTTCCAAGGCCCTGTACGCCGGCTGGACCGACTGGCGCTGGAAATTCATGCCGGATAAATTTCGCGGTACGCACTACTGCCATCTGGTCGCGCCGGAAACCATGCGGCGCGTAATGTTAGGTGAATTGTCACCGCCGCCCGGACCGGCCACGTAAGCTTGGCGCTATGAGCATTCAGACAAAAATTGCCCCAACGATTGCCGTTGCAGGCGGCACCGGCGATCTCGGCTCCGCCATCGCGCGGCGCCTGCTGGCGGCCGGCTATCCAGTGATCGTCGGCTCGCGGGACGCCGAGCGCGCGGCAGCGGTAGCGGCGACGCTGGGCGCCGCCGGGCGCGGCGCGTCCAATGTCGATGCGGCGCGCGAGGCCGATATCGTCATCGTCACGGTGCCGTTTGCGTCCCAGGCCGGAATCCTGGCAAGCATCGCGCCGGTGGTGCAGGGAAAACTGGTCATCGATACCACCGTGCCGCTGCAGCCGCCCAAGGTCATGCGCGTGCAGCTGCCGCCGGAAGGCAGCGCGGCGCTGTGCGCGCAGAAGTTGTTAGGTC
>JAYUGT010000220.1:0-23706 GCA_043738315.1 Gammaproteobacteria bacterium | reverse complement strand
CGTGACGCACTTCCAATGCACGCCGTCCATGGCAACGATGCTCGCAGGCGACCCCGTCGCACAGCCGGCGCTGCGCAGCCTGAAGCACATGATGGTCGGCGGCGAGGCGTTTCCGCCGGAGCTCGCGCGCAATCTGCGTCGGCTGGTGGGCGGTCGAGTGACCAACATGTACGGCCCCACGGAAACCACCATCTGGTCGGCCGTGGGGGACCTCAGCGATGACGAGCTGCCCACCACCAACGTGTCGATCGGCCGGCCATTGCCTAATCAGTCTGCCTACATACTGGACCAGCACCAGCAGCTACTGCCCGCGGGAGTGACCGGCGAACTTGTGATCGGCGGCGCAGGCGTCAGCCGGGGCTACTGGCGCCGGCCCGAGCTAACAAGCATGCGTTTCCTGCCGGATCCTTTTGCGGCCGCACCCGGCGCCAGGATGTATCGCACTGGCGATCGCGCGCGGTTCCTGCCGGACGGGCGCATCGAGTGCCTGGGCCGGGTTGATCATCAGGTCAAGATTCGCGGTTATCGCGTCGAACTCGGTGAAATCGAAGCGCGCCTGCGGGACTCCGCGGCGGTGGCTGAAGCGGTGGTGGTGTTGCGCGAAGACGTGCCGGGCGACAAGCGCCTCGTTGCCTATGTGCGCACGGCCGATGGACGTCCGGTGGACCCCAGTGCCTTGAAGGCCAAATTGCGGGAGTCGCTGCCCGAGTTCATGGTGCCTTCGGCGTTCATTGCTCTTGCCACACTGCCTTTGACGCCGAATGGCAAGGTCGACCGCAAGGCCTTACCTGCGCCCGGCGCTTCAGTCGCGCGGGCCGCCGTGGCGAGTGCGCCCGTCAAGGGCGATACCGAGCAGCTCGTCATCAAGATCTGGCAGCGTGTGCTGGGGCACAGTGATTTTGGCACGCGCGATAACTTCTTTGATATCGGTGGGCATTCGCTTCTGGTCGTGCAGGTTCTGAAGAAATTGCGCGACTCCACCGGCAAGACCATCCAGATGACGGACCTGTTCAAATACACCACGGTGGAAGCGCTGGCGCGATTCCTGGCGGGACCTTCAGGTCCGACCGCGGCCGCCACCGATCGCGGCACTGCGCGTGCCGATGCGCGTCGCGCAGCCCTTGAGCGGCGACGCAAACACTAGCGGCGCCGGGGCATTATGTTGAACGAATAGTTCATTGATTCGTGGCAGCCGATTGATGGTGTGGAATGTGATCGGTATCGCGGCTGCAGTCCCACAGTCGGCATTTTGAGACATTACCAAACCGTTTTTTTTCCTCCATAGTCGGGTCGTTGGTAACGACCTGAAACGCGCGCTGCTCATCGCAAGGGACTGACAGCCCGGCGGCGCGAAAATCAGAACTCGCTTGCTTGTAGTTGGATTAGCCCGGAGATTCTCTCTGGTTGCGGTCTGACGGCGTGAGGTAAACGTGTCGGGATTGCAGAGCAAACACCTGTTATTGGTGTTGGTGGTGACTTTGTTAGGTGCGTGTTCCTGGGACGACGGGTCCATCAAGACATCGACGCTTCAGCGGACTGGCAATACTGCAGCCACCGCGAACAAAGCCCCGACGATTTCCGGCACGCCACCGACCTTGGTGCAGGCGGACGCCGCCTACTCATTCACCCCGACGGCATCAGACCCGGATGGCGATGCGCTGACTTTCACCGTAGCCAACAAGCCCAGTTGGGCGACCTTCAATGCGCAGAACGGAGCCCTGACGGGCACGCCGACGTCTGCACAGGTTGGTGACTTCCTCAACGTGACGATCGGTGTCACGGACGGCAAAGCTTCCTCGAACCTGCCGTCGTTTTCGGTGCAGGTGACGGCGAATACGGGCGGTATCGTCAATGACAAGACCGCTACGCTCTCCTGGGCCGCGCCGACGCAGCGCATAGACGGCACGCCGCTTGGCGATCTCGGGGGCTACAAGGTCTTCGTCGGCCAGACCTCGGGCAACTATTCCCGCGTCATCGATATTGCTGGCGCAGCTAACACGCGCTACACGGTGACGGGGCTCAGCGTCGGCACCTGGTATTTTTCGATCTCGGCGTACGACGGCGCTGGTCTCGAGAGCGACAAGTCGCCTGAAGTCTCGAAGACTTTCTGATCGTCGATCAGCCCGTCAGGCCTTCCCGCCCTTGAAATCATCCGGCAGCAACTGGTGCCGGCTCAGCAGCTTGTAGAAATCCGTGCGGTTGCGCTTCGCGAGGCGTGCTGCGTGGCTGACGTTGCCGCCGGTGATCTGCAGCAGCTGGGCGAGATAATTGCGCGTGAATTCATCGCGCGCATCGTCAAACGACGCGAGCCGGCCGGCGTTGCCGCTCAACGCGGGCTGCAGTACCTCGACCGGGATCACCGGCGACTGCGCGGTGGCGACGGCCTGGTGCACGACATTCATCAACTGGCGCACATTGCCCGGCCAGTTGGCGGTGGCTAACAACTCGATCGCTTCGGGCGCAAAGATCCGGCGCGAGCCGCTGTCGCGCGCGATCTCGGCCAGGAAATGCGCGACCAGCAGCGGAATATCCTCGCGCCGCCTGTGCAGCGGCGGCAGCTCGATGTGCACAACGTTGAGGCGATAGTAGAGATCTTCGCGGAACTGCCCGGCGGCGATGGCGGCGGTGACGTCCTGCTGGCTGCTCGCAAGCACCCGCACATTGACGGGGATGGACTCGTTGCTGCCCACGGGCCGGATCGCATTCTCATGCAGCACACGCAGCAGCTTCACCTGCAGCTTGGCCGGCATCTCGGTGACCTGGTTCAAGAGCAAACTGCCGCCATCGGCGGCGCGGAACGCGCCTTTCTGCGCCTCGGAGGTGTCGCCGCGGCTGCCGAATAACTCGGCTTCCAGAGTGTCTTCTTTCAACGCGCCGCAATTGACGACCACGAACGGCGCCGCGCGCCGCGCGCTCGCCTTGTGGATCGCGCGCGCAATGAGTTCCTTGCCGGTGCCGCTCTCGCCGGTGATCAGCACGCGGGTGTCGGTGCCCGCCACCATGTGCGCCAGCGCGAGCTTCTCTTCCAGCAGCGGCGAGCGCGTGACGATCTCGGCGCGCCAGTCCTCGGTGTTAGCCGCGAATCCGGAGACGCGCAGCGCTTTTTCGACGTGCGTCAGCAGTTCCTGCTTTTCGACTGGTTTCGTCAGGAACGAAAATGCGCCCTGTTGCGTGGCCTGCACAGCATCGGGGATGCTGCCATGAGCCGTTAGCAGGATGACCTTCACGCCGGGCCAGCGATTCTGCATCTCGCGCAATAGAGCAATGCCGTCCATGGGTTCCATGCGCAGGTCCGAAATCACCAGATCCGGGCGGAAGCGCCCGGCGGCGGCGAGCGCGGCGGGGCCGTTATCCACGGCTTCCACGTTGTAGTTTTCGGCGCGCAGCCGGATGGTCAGCAGGCGCAGCAGTCCCGGGTCGTCATCGACCACCAGGATGCGTGCGGCACTGGCGGCCGCCGGTTTACTGCCGGGAATACCGGCGTCAGCACTGGGTCTGGGGGTCATCATTTTCGGTGGTCCCCGGTTTCGATCTTGCCGATCGCATCGAGTTTCGCGCGCGCCTCCTCGAGGGCCTTGCGCAGGCGCGCATTTTCGTCGGTCTCGGCCTGCAGCTTGCGATTCAGGCTCGCGAGCTGATCTCTTTCGACTCGATCGAGCTGCTGGCGCAGCTTCTGGTTCTCGCTGCTGAGGCCGGCGCCACTGGTGATCCGCTGCAGCTCGACCATGGCGAGTGCACGCTCGGCGGGCGGCAGCGTGGCCGGTACGGCGAGAATATCCTTCAGGATCACCACGGCGGCCACCGGATCGAAGCCCGCATGGCCGGGTGTTGCTAACAACAGCGCATGCCGCAGTCGCGCGCTGGCGAGCCGACTCGACTCGGCGTCGCGGCGGGCGTT
The DNA here is from genome assembly GCA_043738315.1 of Gammaproteobacteria bacterium. Taxonomy (GTDB): domain Bacteria; phylum Pseudomonadota; class Gammaproteobacteria; order Steroidobacterales; family Steroidobacteraceae; genus UBA964. Next base: position 19,808 of record JAYUGT010000220.1, on the reverse strand, counting down.
ATCCAGCAGCTCGGCCTGCGTGGCCGGCTCGGCGGTCAGCAATTTCTGGATCGCGTCCAGGTGCTGAGTCAGCGCCGGCGGCGTGGCCGAGCGTTCGACCGCGCTCACGCCGCGATCGCCCAGCGGATCGCTGGGCGCACGCTTGCCCAGGCTGCCGCAAGCCGCCGTCGTCAGTGCGACGCCTAACAACAGGACGACCTCAGGCAGCCGACTTGCGCGGTTCTTGGCGGGTTTCAGGGGCCACCTTGGTGCGTATGGGCATGCGGATCCGGAAATGCGCGCCCGGGTATTTTCCATCCAGCAATTCAATCGTGCCGCCATGTGCATTGACAAATTCCATCACCACCGACAGGCCGATGCCCGTGCCCCGCAGGCTACCTGCGGGCGCGCCTCGGCCGGTATAAAACGCATCAAAAATCCGCTCCCGCTCAGCCAGCGTTATGCCGCTGCCGCTGTCCGCCACTTCCAGCGTCCAGGCATCGGCCTCGGCACGGGCGACGATATATATGGTACCGCCCTTGGGTGAATACTTGATCGCGTTGGACAATAGATTATCGATGATCAGGCGCAGCTTGGTGCGATCCGCGGTCAGCTGCACGTCGTCGGCCTTGACCTCGAGCCTCAGCCTCTGGGACAGCATGGTGAGCTGTTGGTTCTCCAGAACCTGCTTGATCAGCGGCCGGATCGGGAATTCGCTCAGTTCCAGGCGGCTGTTGTGACTCTCCCAGGCGGTATACGACAGGAGGTTCTCTATGAGGCGCTGGAGCCTCAGGGCGTTGTCGCGCAGGATGCTGGCGACCTCGTGCTGGGCGGTCGCCAGCGGCCCTACAGCGCCTTCCAGCAGCAGATCGGTGCCCTCGCGGATGTTCGCCAGCGGGGTCTTGAGCTCATGTGACATGTGTCGCAGGAACCGGGACCGCTCCTCCGCGAGCTCGCCGAGGCGCAGGCGCAACCACTCGAGCTGCCCGCCCAGCCGCGCCAGATCCGAGGGGCCTTTGACAGTGATCTCGCGCGAGAAGTCGCCGCGCCCGAGCTCGCTGATGGCGCGGTCAATCTGTCCCAGCGGCCGGGCCACGAACAAAGTCAGCAGCACCACGGCCACAATGATCAGCGGCGCCAGCAGCGCGGCCTGCCAAGCGAGCTGGGTGCGGGCGCGTTCGGCGCGCTCCTGCAGCTGTCGCAGGGCCGCATCGGTGGTGCGGTTGCTGAGATCGGTTAGCTTGCGTGCCACCACCGCCAAATCCTGCAGCCGCGCGATATTGTCGACCAGGGCCGCCGGATTGCCCGAGGCAATCGCAATCGATTGGCGTTTCGTCTGCAGATCATCGAGCTGATCGAGGAGTGCGTTATTTTCGGCATTTGGGGGAGGGCCCCGCAGTGCCTGACTAGCGGCCGTGATGTCGTTGCTATTACGGCGCAGCACCTCCAGGAGGCGACGATCGCCCAAGACCTGGAAGAGTCGCGTGGTGCGCTCGTTAGCGGCAATCAGGTTTTCGAGGTCGTGAGTGAGGCGCGTGTTCTGGACGCTCTGGCGCACCAGATCCTGGCTCGCCAGCGTCAGCTCGCGCATCTGGATCGCGGCGGTCAGGATCGCGATCAGCAGAGGCACCGCGATCAGAGTCAGGCCCAGCAGCATCAGGCCGCTGAGCGATTTGGGGCGCAGCCATTTCACGGCTGCCATTCTATGGGAGCGCTGTGTTAAGCGCTTGTCAGCCGTTCTGCCAGGGACTCGCGAGCGCCTTTTTTTCCCAATTGAGCGAGGTTTCGACGATGCGGTCCAGGTTATCGAGCTCGGGCTTCCAACCCAGCACCGAGCGAATCCGGTCGGCCTTGCTGATCAGGATCGCGGGGTCGCCAGCGCGCCGCTTTTCTTCCCGGATATGCAGCTTCTTGCCGCCCACGCGCTGCACGCTATCCAGCACTTCGCGCACCGAGAAGCCATGACCGTAGCCAACGTTCAGGGTGGTCGAGGCGCCGCCGCCGTCCAGGTAGTCGAGCGCCTGGATGTGCGCGGTCGCGAGATCGCTCACGTGGATGTAATCCCGCACCCCGGTGCCGTCTTTGGTTTCATAGTCGGTACCGTAGATCGAGACATGATCGCGCCTGCCGACCATCGCCTCGCAGGCCACTTTCACCAGCAGGGTCGCGTTCGGGGTCGAGCAGCCGATGCGGCCCTCGGGATCGGATCCCGCGACGTTGAAATACCGCAGCGCGACGTACCGCAGGCCGGTGGCCGCGGCCGTGTCGCGCAACATCCATTCGGACATCAGCTTCGACGTGCCATAGGCGTTGATCGGCGCCATCGGCGCATCTTCGGCAACGACTCCGGACGGCGCCATGCCGTAAACGGCCGCAGTCGACGAGAACACGAATTGCCGGATGCCATGCGCGACGCAGACTTCCAGCAGGTTGCGCGAGCAGCAGGTGTTGTTGCCGTAGTACTTGAGGGGATCGGCGACCGACTCGGGCACGATGGTATGCGCGGCAAAATGCATGACGGTCTGGACGTTGTATTCCTCGAACACCGCGCCGACCAGCGTGCGATCGCCGACATTGCCGACCACCAGCGGCGTGTCTAACACCGCCTGGCGAAAACCCTTTGACAGGTCGTCGATGACGACGACTCGCGCGCCGCGCTGACGCAGTTGCAGGACTACATGGCTGCCGATATAGCCGGCGCCGCCGGTGACGAGGATGCTAGGCTGGGTCATATTGTTTCGATATTACAAGCAGCCGATATCATACCGGTTGGTCTTTTCGCCTCCGTGAATTATGTCCCGCTTCGGCCCCAAACCCTTTGCCTCGTTGACTCCGGACACGGTCCTGGATGCCCTTGACGTCGCCGGGCTCGATCCCGATGCGCGCCTGTTCGCGCTCAACAGCTACGAAAATCGCGTCTACCAGGTCGGCAGCAGCGAGGGCTGGTGGGTGCTCAAGTTCTACCGGCCCGAGCGCTGGAGCGATGCGCAGATCCTGGAAGAGCATGCGTTTGCGCAGGAACTTGCGGCCGCGGAATTGCCGGTGATAGCGCCGAAGTCCTTCGATGGCGCGACGCTGCTGCGCCACGCCGGGTTTCGGTACGCGGTGTTTCCCTTTTGTGCGGGCCGCGCGTTTGATCTCGACAGTCCCGACGTGCTCGTGATCCTCGGGCGCCTGTTAGCCCGGGTACATTTGTTAGGTGCGCGGCAGAAATTCAAGACCCGCCCGGCGCTGACCGCGGACTGGCTTGGGCGCCGGCCGCGGGCCCAGGTGATTTCGAGCGGCATGCTGCCGCCCGACCTGGAGGAGGCCTACCGCGGCCTGACCGATGAATTGCTGCAGCGGGTCGAGGCCGCCTTTGATGACCTCGAGGGCTATCAGGCGCTGCGCCTGCACGGCGACTGCCATCTCGGCAACCTGCTGCTGCGCGCGGGCATCCCGACCTTCGTCGATCTCGATGACTGCCTGCAGGGGCCGGCGATCCAGGACCTGTGGATGTTGTTAGGCGGCGAGGCGCCGGAGCAGCGCGCCAACCTCGAGCGCCTGCTGGAAGGGTATGAGGAATTCCGCAGCTTTGACTATCGCGAGCTGCGCCTGATCGAGCCGCTGCGGGCGCTGCGCATCATTCACCACGCCGGCTGGATCGCCGCGCGCTGGCAGGATCCGGCATTTCCGCGCGCCTTTCCCGGTTTTGCGGACTCGCGTTTCTGGGAGCGGCACCTGCAGGAGCTGCGCGAGCAACTGGCGCTGGTCGATGACCCACCCCTTTTTCGAATAGGTTAAATCGGGCCCGCTACACTGTGAGCCGCTGCCAAGAGCCGCGCAAACGCCCGTGTTAGCGTGGGCGATGCTGCGAATTCTGACGGCCGCGTTGGCCATAATCCTGATCGGCGGATGCGGCGGCGGCTCGGCCAGCAGCCCGCCCGCGGCGCCGGTCACCAGCGTCACGATCAGTGGCCGCGTGACCTTTGACAAAGTGCCCTTCGGGGCCGGCTCGGACATGGGCCTGGATTTTGCGCGTGCGCAGGCCGCGCCGGTGCGGAGCGCAACAGTCGAGATCATGGCCGGCGCGGGCGGCACGGTCCTCGCGACAGGTGTTACCGATGCGGCGGGCAGCTACAGCCTCAGCGTCCTCCCTAACACCGACGTGTTCGTGCGGGTGCGGGCGGAGATGCTGCGCACGGGGACGCCGGCCTGGAATTTCACGGTTCGCGACAACACCAACTTCGATTCGCTCTATGCGCTCGATGGCAGTGTGTTCAACAGCGGCAGCAGCGCCATCACGCGCAACCTGCACGCGGCGTCGGGCTGGGGCGGCAGCAGCTACACCGCGGCCCGGTCGGCGGCGCCCTTTTCGGTGCTGGATGCGGTGTACCAGGCCTTTCAGCTGGTGCTGACGGCGAGTCCCAGCCAGGTGTTCCCGGAATTGCGGATGATGTGGACCCCGAATAACCGGCCGGTGACGCCGACCGGCAATATCGCCGCACAGCGCGCGTCCGGCAACATCGGCACCACGTTCTACGATGCGGGCACGCCGGCGCGGATCTATGTGTTAGGCGATGTGGCCACCGACACGGACGAATTTGACCAGCATGTCTTGGCGCATGAGTGGGGGCATTACTACCAGCACCAGTTCTCGCGCGACGACAGCATCGGCGGCGCGCATGACACCAACCAGCGGCTCGACTACCGCGTCGCGTTTTCCGAAGGCTGGGGCAATGCGTTCTCGGGCATGGCCAAGGGCGATCCGCTGTATCGGGACAGCTTCACGATGAGCGGCGCGCTGCGTGGGTTTTCGATCAACGTCGAGAATAACGCCAGCCTGATTCCCGGCGCTTTCAATGAGGGCGCGGTGCAATCGGTCCTGTATGACCTGTTCGACAGTGCCAACGACGGCGCCGACACGGTGAGTCTGGGTTTCGCACCGATACACGCGGTCATGAGCACCCGCATGCGCACCACCAGCTCGCTGACCACCCTCTATCCCTTCCTCAGCGCACTGCGCGCCGGCAACGCCGCGCAGGCGAGTGCGATCGATGCGCTCGCCGCCGGCCAGCAACTGGCCTCCGTGACCGATGACTTCGGCGCGAACGAACTCAACAGCGGCGGCGACGCGCGCAACCTGCCGATTTTTCGCAGCGTGTCCTCCGGTGAGATCGTGCCTGTCTGTTCGATCGCGGCTAACGGCGCCTACAACCGCCTCGGCAACCGCAAATTCCTGCGTTTCGATCTGGCCGCGCCGGGCACGATCACCGTGCGCGCGAACAACGGCCCGGCGGGCTCTGATCCGGATCTCGCGTTGTACAGTGCGGGTGTGCAGCGTGGCCTGGCCGAAGGCACGGCAGCGTCGGCCGAGACCCTCGCGGTGAACGGACTTGCGGCCGGCACCTATGTGATCGAAGTCTATGAATACAGTAACCTCGGCAGCGCGCCGCGCGGCGAGACCTGTTTCGACTTGCAGGTTACTGCCAGCTAGGATTGAATCGGGATTGAGGAGTTTGCCTATGATCACCAGGTCCCTGTGTACACGCGCCGTGGCGCCCGCGCTGGCGTGGGTTTTGTTGTTAGCGGCCTGCTCGGATCCGGCCGAGGTGAAAATCAGGGCCAAGACGCCGGCGGCCGGCGCGGCGACCGCCGCCGCGGCGGCGAAAACTAACAAGAACCTGGTGGCCGCGGTGACCACCGGCAAGCCCGGTGCGCCGATTTCGATGAAATTCGAATTGCTGAAGCGGCCCAAGGTCGGCGAACCGCTGGAAGTGGCGATCGAGGTGACCCCCGAGGCGGCCGGCATCAGCGCGCTGCAGGTCGTGTTTCAGGGCGGTGAGGGCCTGCAGCTGCGCTCGGGCGGCGAGTTGTCGGCGACCGCGACCCCCGCGATGCCCGCCGGCACGCCGATACAGCACACAGTGGTCGTGACTCCGGTGCGCGAGGGCATCTTCTACCTGTCCGCGGTCGCCGTGGCCGAAGGCGCAGGATCCCAGGCCCGCACCTTCGCGATTCCGGTGGTCGTGGGCGATTCCGCGTTGCTGGAATCCTCCAAGGCGGCCGTGGCGCCGCCAGCCGCGAGCGGCGAGCGGGTCAGCAGCCTGCCGGCCGCAGAAAGCGGATCGAAACCCTAACACCCGGCTCTTGCTAGACTGTCGGGACTCATGCATCCCGATGCGCCGCCCTTTCAGCGCCTGTCCCGCCAGGGTCGATTCCCGGCCCTGATCGTCTGCGACCACGCCAGTTGCCGGGTGCCGGCGCGTTTGCACGACCTGGGGCTGGATCCCAAGGATCTGCACCGTCATATCGGCTGGGATATCGGCGCCTCGCAACTCGCCCACGGGCTCGCGCAGCGCCTGGACCTGAGCCTCGTAGCGGCGGGGTTTTCGCGCCTGGTGGTCGATTGCAACCGGCACCTGGATGATTCCAGCAGCATCGTGACCGTCAGCGACGAAACCCCGATACCCGGGAATCAGCGGCTGAGCCGTGACGAGCGCCAGCGGCGCGCGCGCGACTATTTTGAGCCGTACCACAATGTAATCGACCAGGAGATGGCCGGGCTGCGGCAACGTTGTGAGGCGCCGGCGCTGATCGCGATCCACAGTTTCACGCCGGTCATGCACGGCATGGCGCGGCCCTGGCATTGCGGCATCCTGTGGGACCGCGACCCGCGCATGCCGGTGCCCTTGCTGCAGGCGCTGGGCACGGAAGACGGCCTGGTGGTTGGTGACAATGAACCCTATTCGGGCCGCCACCCCGAGGACTACACCATCGAGCGGCACGCTGAGTCGTTTGGCTGGCCGCATGTCTGTATTGAGGTGCGGCAGGATCTTTTGCTGGATAATCAGGGCATCGAAGACTGGACGGAGCGGCTGGCGCGTGCGCTGGAGCCGCTCTTGAGCCAGCGGTCCTTATACCGGGTCGGGGAACCGTATCGACCCGTCCGACAAGTCAGGGGAGTCCACACGTGAGCCTGAAAGAACCGCCGCTGACCGTTGGCATCGAAGAAGAATACCTGCTGGTCAACGTCGCGACCGGTGACCTCGCGAATGATCCGCCGCCGGAAGTGCTGAAGGAATGCGCCGAGCTGGGCGGCGGCCAGATCAGCCCGGAATTCCTGCGCTGCCAGATCGAAGTGGGCACGCGCGTCTGCCGCACCATGGCCGAGGCGCGCGCCGACCTCGCCAAGCTGCGCGGCATCATTGTGCAGGTCTGCCGCAAGCACGGCCTCGCGCCGATCGCGGCGTCGACGCATCCGTTTGGTCGCGCCATCACGCAGAAACACACCGACAAGGAGCGCTATTTTGCGCTGGCGCGTGAAATGCAGGCGACCGCGCGTCGCATGGTGATCTGCGGCATGCACGTGCACGTCGGCATCGATGATGACGACCTGCGCATCGATCTGATGAACCAGATGGCCTATTTCCTGCCGCATCTGTTAGCCCTGTCGTGCTCATCGCCGTTCTGGGAGGGCGAGCTGACCGGGTTGAAATCGTTTCGGTGCACGGTCTTCAACTCCCTGCCGCGCACCGGCCTGCCGGAGCGATTCGCCAGCTACGGCGAATTCCGCCGTCACATCGACATGCTGATCCGCAACGGCCTGATCGAGGACACCAGCAAGATCTGGTGGGACATCCGGCCGAGCTCGCGCTATCCGACGCTCGAGACCCGCATCATGGATTGCTGCACGCGCATCGACGACTCGATCGCGCTTGCGGCTTTGAACGTCTGTTTGCTGCGCATGCTGTATCGCCTGCGCAGCAACAACCAGCGCTGGCGCGACTATCCGCAGATGCTGGTGTCGGAGAATCGCTGGCGCGCGATGCGCTACAGCTTCGATGAAAAGCTGCTCGATCTCGCCAAGGGCGAGCTGGTCAGTTACAGCGATCTGCTGGAGGAACTGCTCGCGCTGCTGGCGCCGGACGCCGAGGCGCTGGGCTGCGTCGCGGAAATTGCTAACACGCGCGAGATCGTGCGCCGCGGCACCAGCGCGCATACGCAGGTGGACGTGTACGAGAAGGCGCGCAAGCGCGGCGCCACCGAGCGCGAGGCGCTGCGCGCGGTGGTCGACTGGCTGGTCACGGAGACCGCGAAATCGTAGGTCCGGGGCGCATGGCGGCCGACTTCGAAGTGCCGGTGTTGATTGTCGGCGGCGGCCCGGTCGGGCTGTCGCTGGGCGCCGAGCTGGGCTGGCGGGGCTCCGCGGCGCTGCTGGTCGAGGAGCGCACCGCGCCCACCGAACACCCCAAGGCGACTTTGTTAGGTGCGCGGTCGATGGAATACTTTCGCCGCTGGGGCATCTGCGATGAAATTTACGCCAGCGCCTTGCCGCCGGAGGTGAATTACCACATCACCTTCTGCACGCGGCTCGCAGGGCACGAGCTCTATCGCGTCACCTCGCCCTCCATTCGCGACACGATCGAGCGGCCCGCAGCTGCGCTGGCGCGCTGGCGCGAGCTCACGTGGAGCCCTTACTACAAGACCCAGATCGGCCAGCAGGCGCTCGAGCCCATTCTGTGGAAGTTTGCGGCCGCGCAGCCATCTCTGAGCCTGCGGCACGGCTGGCGATTGCTGGATTTTTCTCAGGATGCCACGGGTGTCAGCTCCCGAATCGAGGCGCTGGCGACGGGCCGCGTCGCCACGGTGCGCAGCCAGTACCTCGTGGCCTGCGACGGCGGCGCGAGTGCGATCCGCAAGACCCTCGGCATCCGCATGAACGGCCGCGGCCGCATGCGCGCCAATGTCAGTTTTTACTTCCGCTCCAAGGCGTTTCTCGACGTGCACGGCAAGGGGCTGGGTAATCTTTATTTCGTGTTTGCGCACGACAGTTTTGGCGTGTTCACGGCCATCGACGGCCACGAATTCTGGAACTACCAGTATTATTTTCTGGACCCGGCACGCCAGACCGAGGCGCTGGACCCCGCGACCATCCTGCATCGCGCCGTCGGGCGGCCGTTTGATTTCACGCTGGTCGGCATCCAGCACTGGCATCACCACCAGTCGGTGGCGCGCGAGTGGCGCGCGGGCCGCGTGTTTCTGGCCGGTGACGCGGCGCACCTTTTTGTGCCGACCGGCGGCGTCGGCATGAACACCGGCATCGGCGATGCGATCGACCTCGGCTGGAAACTGGATGCGGTGCTGAAGGGCTGGGGCGGACCTGCGTTGTTAGACAGCTATGAAGCCGAGCGCAAGCCCATTGCGGTGCGCAACAGCGTCATCTCGGCTAACAACTCCGACAAGATCGACATGGTTATGGATGAAACGCCGCCGGAGATCGACGAGGAATCGGCGCGCGGCGCGGCCGCGCGGGCCCGGCTCAGCGGCAAGATCCGCTGGATGGCGCGGCAGTTCAATTCCGCCGGCACCCATCTCGGCTATCGCTACATCGACTCGCCTGTGATTGTCGGCGACGGCTCGCCTGAGCCACCGGACGATTTCATGCAGGTGGTGCCGTCGACCTGGCCGGGATCGCGCCTGCCGCATGCCTGGACCGGCGCCAACCAGACCGTGCACGGCGAGTCGACGCTGGATTGGTTCGGCAGGCACTTCGTGCTGCTCGCTGCGACGCCGGCGGATGCCGGCGCAGCCTGGACCGATGCGGCACGCGCCCTGGGCTTACCGTTTGAAATCCGGGTCGTCGGGCAACCGGCGCTCAGCGAGTTGCTGGAGCGCAGGCTGGTGTTAGTGCGTCCCGACGGTCACGTGGCCTGGCGCGGTGATGTGCCGCCGTCGGACTGCGCGGCGCTGCTGCGCCAGGTATCGGGGAACTGTTAGCTCAGCCAGGAGTCTTTATGCAGCCATCAATGCCGACGAAAGCGCCAGGCCCAATGCTGATCGCAACTCTGGCCGCTCTGACGTTAGCTGCTGCACCGGCGCTGGCGGCGCGCAGCGCCAAGCCGCCGGGCGCCTTCGCCATCGAACATGTCACCTTGATCGACGGCACGGGCGCGGCGCCCAGGCCAGAGAGCACCGTGCTGGTCGTTGCCGGGAAAATCCAGGCGGTCGGCGCCGCAGGCATGCGCCTGCCGTGGCGCACCCAGCGCGTCGACGGGCGCGGGCGCTACCTGATCCCCGGGCTGATGGACATGCACATCCATCTGCTCGGCGGCGGCGCCTGGAAGGACACCAGCGCGCAGTCTGCCAAGCCACTCGACTTTGACGTGGGTGTCAGTACGCTGCAGGGGTTTTTGTATTACGGCATCACCAGTGTCTTTGACGCCGGCAATAACCCCGATTTCATCCTGCCGCTGCGAGATCGGGAACGCGCGGGCGAGATCATCGCGCCGCGTATCTTTGCGACCGGGCAGTTACTGACTTATCCCGGCAGCTGGAGTGTCGGCTATGCCGGCATCGGCGTGCGCGACTGGCCGGACACGATCAAGGACCTGGATCTGCAGATTTCCCGTAAGCCTGATCTGCAGAAAATCACCTACGAGGCGCACGGCGTCGGCCCGAACCCGTTGATCCCTGCGCTGCCCAAAGAGCTGATGGCCAAGGAGATTGCCTACCTGCATGCGCACGGCATTCGCACCGTCGTGCACATCTCTAACGAACGCATGGCGCGCGATGCGATCGAGGCCGGCATAGACACCCTGGCGCACATTCCCTCGGTGGGCGTGGTCTCGCAGGAATTCATCAGGCTGGTTGCGGAAAAGCGCATCCCGATGCAAACCTCGATGTCGGTGTTCGATGAAATCTCGCAGATGGATCGTGGCATCGATTTTCTCAATACCCCGGAATACCGGGCGGTGCTCGATCCGCGCGAGTACGCCGTGCGCGAGATCGCGCGCGGCCGGTATCTCAAGCTTGGCTGGCCCGGCTGGTTCCAGGTGCTGCTCCCCTACGTGAAGCGCAACATCAAGGCCATTCACGATGGCGGCGGGTTGCTGGTGCTGGCGACCGACCGCACCTTCGCGCCCGCGCTGCTGCGCGAAATCGAGCTGGTCGTGGAGTCGGGCATCAGCCCGCTGGATGCGATCCGGATCGGCACGCTGAATGGCGCGATTTTCCTGGGCCGCGAGCGCGATATGGGTTCCATCGAGCCTGGAAAACTGGCGGATCTGGTGTTGTTAGCTGCGGACCCGGTCGCCGATATCCGCAACGTCCGCACCGTGCAGCGAGTCTGGAAGGGCGGTGTTGAAATCGACCGCAGCCGGCTCGATTTGCCGGTCAATCGCACTGCCGCCGCGCACTGACTTCAACGGCGATCGTGCAGCAGGAAGGCGCCTAACGCACCCAGCCCGATCGTCCAGTGCGCAAGACTGGTCCAGGAGCGCACTGTATCGTTGCCGATGTAATAGAGCGCGCAGCCGGTGAGCGCGAGCCAGGCGATGAGGCCGAACAGCGTGCCGCCGGTACCGCGGCGCTGCCGGGCTTCCCAGCCGCGCGCGATGTGGTGATGCCACAGCAGGCCGAACAGCCACAGGCCTAACAATGAGACCGCCGCATGCGCGATCATCCACAGGGGCTGCTGCGGATGGGGATTTTGAAAACCGAATTCGTCGGGCGCGGTGACGAAATACTTGAAAATCAGCCAGACCGCGCCCGTGAGCCAGACCGCCGCGCTGACGATATAGATGCTGCGCCGTTGCCAGGTGGGCAGTGCGCCGGCGCCTTTGCGAACTCGTGGTGTGCTCATCGTGCCTTGCCAATCCCTTGCCAGCCGCGAGCCCGATTATGAACGAATGCCTGTGCATGGAATTTGCGTAATACGGACGCGGCGGCGGCCCCGCGTGCCAACACCACTTTGGTCAGGGCATCAGCGACGGCGCAGCGCTGCGCCACCACCGACACGAATCGGGTGGTGGACAGATTGCGGTGCGTTGCGCCATTGAGGTGCGGTGACACCCAGGCCCCCTTGCGCCGGCGACGCGCGGGCTGACCGAAGCTGCTGGCGAGTGCATGGTTTGTTAGCGCCACGAGCGGCGCCCGCCTGAGTGCTTGCCCCGCCACATTCAGCAGTACTTCGGTGCGACCGGGCCCGGCCACGCGCAGATCGCCACCGGCGTTGATCGAGACGCTCGCCCGAGGCGTACGCGGCCGGCACAGGAGCGCGGCGTCGACGGCAAATCCTTTGGCAATGCCGCCCAGATCGATCCACAGCGGTCTCTTGAATCGTACGCAACCGTCGTTTTGCAGCGTGATATCGCGCCAGCTGGCACTCGGATCCGGCTCGGGAGCGCCGGACGGTCGCGGCAGAAAACCCCTGCTGACCAGCGCAGGCGCGACGCTAATGTCAAAAACGCCCGCAGACGCAGCGGATATCCGCCGCGCGAGCCGCAGTACCTTGATCGTTTGGGCATCGACCGAGACCGGCCGGAGCCAGGCCTCGCGGTTCAGGCGACTCACGTCGCTGCGGGGATCGTGAAAACTCATCAGCTGATGGACGGTCGCAATGGCGGCGAAACCGCGTCTGAAAAAATCATTGCACTGGCGCTTCGAGACGCCTTGAACGCCCAGGGTGGCCAGGGTCCCGAGCCACGGCTGCGTGCGATGCACCCAGAGGGCTTCCCTGCGGACAGTCCGGCGCTTCGGGGATGATGAAATGACAGGCTCCTGCTAAGGTTCGGCCTGCATTGTCCGCAGGAGGTATTCACGTGGCAACACCCGATTCAAAACGTCCGACCTACGCCGCCGAGGCCATTCCCTCCGACGTCACCGCCAGTACCTTTCTGGGCAACCCGGTGCTCGACAATGTTGTTAGCTGCATGATCGCCATGAGCGCCGAGATGTGGTCGACCAAGCGCCGGCTCAGGGTGCTGGAGGCGGTACTCGCCAAGCAGGGCGTTACGCAGGACAAGATCGAAAAGTTCGTGCCGACCGCGGAGCAGACCAAGGAATGGGAAGCGGAACGCGACCGGTACATTGAACTGGTCATGGGCCCGATGGCTAACCAGGGCTACAAGAATTTCTCGACTGATTTCGATAAGCGTTAGGTTCAGAGGCCCACAGGAGACCCCGTCATGATTGCTCGTCGTCAGTTATTTGGTGCCGCTGCCGCGTCACTCGCGCTCGTCAAGACCGTCGGCGTGCAAGCCGCGGCTGCGCAATCACTCGCCGTCGCCGGCGGCCTGCCGGTTGGCCTGCCGCGCGGCGCCGATGGGCGGCTCGCGCGCCTCGCGACCCTCGATCTTGAAAGCCTGCAGGACTTCACGCTCGGGTTTCGACTGCTGCACGGCAAGATGATCCGCAAGTCATCGATGGAGGCCTTTGACCGGCTGCTCGAGCGCGAGGGCATTGATCCCGCAACGCCCATGGGCCCGGAGGACGTCGCAGCGCTCGCGGAAAAAGATCCGGCCATCACGCTCACCTCGCGCACCTGGCTCGCCAACCAGCAGATCACCTGGAAGACGCTGCGCGATCATTTCCACAAGTACGAAGACCACTACCTCTCGGAGATGGAAGCGGCCGACAAGTCCGGCCCGGGCACGCTGGAACTGGCGCCTGGCATGGTCATCCCGGATTACGCGCGGCATGAGATTCACATCCAGCCGGGCGGCTATGTCGGCGACCCGTTTGCCGGCCACATCTATCACTACGGGACTAACAGCTTTTACATCTCGGTGATCGGCCACAACGAACAGGACCAGGTGCACAAGGGCACGGCGGAACGCATGCCGTTGCCGGAGGATGGCAAGGTGCGCCGGATCCTCGACATGGGCTGCGGCGTCGGCCAGATGACCGTGGCGCTCAAGGAGCGCTTCCCGGAAGCCGAAGTCTGGGGCATCGACGTCGGCGGCCCGATGGTCCGCTACGCGCACATGCGCGCGCGGCGTCTCGGGGTCGGCGCCAATTTCTCGCAGCGCCTGGCGGAGGACACCAAGTTCCCGGACGGCTATTTCGACCTCGTGACCAGCTACATCATGCATCACGAGCTGACGGCCGACGCGACGCGCAAGGTCATCGCAGAAGCACATCGCGTGACGCGGCCCGGTGGCGTGTACTACCCGGTCGATTTCAATTCCGGTGGCGCCAAGTCGCCGCCGCGCGCGATGTTCGGCCGCTGGTGGGATCATCGCTGGAACAACGAAGTGTGGAGCCTCGAATACCACAGCCTCAATTTCACCGATGAGATTGGCGCGCGCGGCTTCAATATCGTCAAGGGTGCGAAGGCGGCGCTGCCGGGCTTCGGTATCCGGCACGCCATCCGGCAGGCCTGATGCCGCAACGCCCCCGCACGACGCGCCCGCGGCGTTTGGCCCGGGCCCACCTGCGGCTGGTGCCGGCCGCGTTGTTAGCTGCGCTGCCGGCGGCGCAGGCCTTCGACCTGCAGTCGCTCGAGCAGGGCCAGCAGAAGCTCTTCCCCGGCCGCAAACTGACGGCCGCGGATTTCAAGCTGACGCCGGAGCAGTTTTCGCGCCTGAAAACGGATTATCGCGTGCCGGCGATGCGGCCGGCGGTCAAGGCCTGGCAGGTCGAGGGCGGCGGCTGGCTGTACCTCGACCAGGTCTGGGGCCTCAACGATATCGTCACCTATCTCGCCGCGGTCAGCGACGATGGCAAGTTGTTAGGGATCGAGGTGCTGGTGTGCGCCGAGGGCTATTGCGATCACTACACGCCGGCGTGGCGCGGCCAGCTGGTCGGGCGCTCAGAGGGCAGGTGGGCGCCCACGGAAGCGGCCACCATTGTTTCGGGCGCGACGCTGTCCTGCACGCACGTGGCCGAAGGCGTGAAGAAGCTGCTGGCGATCCATGGCCGCTTCCGGCCCGGCGCGGCGCCCGCCGGCTAGCGCGCAGCTGCCTGCTACAGTCGCAGGATCTCGTGACCTAACAAGCGGCCCAGCGCCAGCGCCGGCGTGACCGCCATGCCGCCGCACACCGCGTGGCCCATCAACTGCCCCATGCCCAGCAACTCGCCGGCCGCATAAAGATTGCGAATTGCGGTTCCGTCGCGACCGATGACGCGCAATTGCCGGTCGACCGCGAGACCGGCATAGCTGGTGAGGTTCCAGCTCTGCAGGCGGATGGCGTAGTAGGGCGCCTTGGCAATGGGCAGTGGCAGGTACTGGCGGCCGAGCGCATCCTGACCCGAGGACTGCGCGATGTTGTAGTCGTTGACGGTCGCGCTGAGGCCGCCTGCGTCGACGCCGGCTTTCGCTGCGAGCTCCGCGATGCTGTCGCCGCGGTAAAAATGCGGGGTGCCATCTTCGAACAACTTGCGCAGGTCCTGCTGTGAGTAGCGCACGCCAAAGCCCATGGCGAGCGGCGGCGCCGCAGTCAGGATCGCGTCGTCAAAGACCACCCAGCAGCGCTCATCCGGCAGCGTGCCTAACGCATGCTCGTAGCTCGTGTGGCTGGGCACGTCCTCGCGCACGAAACGCTGGCCGGCGCTGTTGACAAAAATCTCCCAGGGCGGGCGATCGGGTGGGAAATGGCGCACCATCGCCCGCATCGGCGACGGATAGTCGTCGTTGGCTAACACCGCGCCGAACAGCGGTGTGTGATTCTCACCGCCGCGGACGTAGCCGCCAGCCGCCTCGCCGAGCGTATAGCCCGCGCCCTGGCTGAAGGGGTAGGTTGCCTGCGAATAACTGCGGTGGCCTTCGTATTTTTCGAACAGCGCGCGATTGTCGGTGTAGCCGCCGCAGGTCAGCACGGTGTAGCGCGCCCGGTGCTGGGTCTTTTCCTCATCGAGGTTCTGGGTTTCGACGCCGCGCACGCTGCCATCGCGCGCCTGCAGCAGGCGTGTGACCTCGGTCTGCAGCAGCGTTTGCACCCGGCCCGCGTCCAGGTGTGGCTGCAGCTGTTCGAGCAGCACTTTCAGGATCGAGCGACCGCCGTCCTTGCCCCAGGCATAACGCGCATGCGAGTAAGGGTCATGCGTGGTGCCGGTGATGGGATGTTCCGGCAGCGCCTTGAAGCCATGGTCGGTCAGCCAGTCGAATGCCGCTGCCGCGTTGAACACGGCGAGTCGCAGCAGCTGCGGATCGGCAGTGTTGCCGCTGATGCGCATGACATCGTCGTAGTGCGACTGCGGGCTGTCGGCAATGCCCTTGGATTTCTGCAGCTTGGTACCGGCGGCGCTCATCTGCCCAGTGGACAGATGCAGCGTGCCGCCCAGTTGCGCGGCCGTGTCAATGATCAACACGCGCGCGCCGCGCTGCGCGGCGAATATCGCCGCGGGAATGCCCGCGTTGCCACCGCCGACGACAATGAGATCCCAGGAGCGCTCGCGGCTCGCGGCCAGGGCGCGCCCCTGGAGCGCAAGGGCCGCAGAGCCGGCCAGCGCGGCAGCGGCTTTAAGGATCGATCGACGACGGTATCGCACAGGTCGGTCTCCAGCCGGCAGGGCAGATCAGACATTTGTAACCTAACACGACGTCGATGTCGACGGCGGCGGGGCTGAGCGCGCATAATTTCCCGGTGGCTCAGCGCATCGGAACCCGCCAATGACCCAGTATCTGTTTACGCCCCCGACCCAGGTGGCCGTGCCGATCAGTGGCGTCAGCGCGCTCTATCCCGTGCGCCGGATTTTCTGTGTCGGCCGCAACTATGAGGCGCACGCTCTGGAAATGGGCGCCAAGCCGGATCGCGAAGCGCCGTTTTATTTCACCAAGTCGGCCTGTGACTACGCGCCCTCGGGATCGGTCATCCCCTATCCGCCGGGCACCCGTAATTTTCACTATGAAATGGAACTGGTCATCGCGATGGGTGCGGCCGCGTTTCGGATTGCGGCGGCACAGGCTACCGAGGCGATCTATGGCTATGCCTGCGGGCTCGACATGACGCGGCGTGATCTGCAGTACGCGGCGCGTGACCAGAAACGTCCCTGGGATCTCGGCAAGGACTTTGAGTCCGCGGCCGTGCTCGCACCGATCGTACCAGCGAGCGAATGCGGTCATCCGGTCAGCGGACGCATCGAACTGCGGGTCAACGGCGTGCAGCGGCAAGCGTCGGATCTGAGCCTGCTGCTGCATCCGGTCGCTGCGATCGTTGCCGACCTGTCAAAGTTCTATCACCTCGGTCCCGGCGACCTCATCTACACCGGCACGCCCGAGGGCGTGGGCGCGGTGACTCCGGGCGATCGACTGGCGGGATCGATCGCGGGCCTGGGCGACATTGCGCTGACGATCGGCGCGGCAGAACCGGGTTGAGCGCGCGCCACTTTCTGACCAAGCAGGAAAGCATCGCGGTGGCGGGTGCCCCGAATCTTGAAATCCGCTCCTTGTTAGATCGGCAGCAATTCTACGATCCCGCCGGGCAGGCCGAGAGCCTCGGCATCTCGTCCGCGGCCTGGCCGCTGTTTGGCCTGCTGTGGCCGTCGGCGGCGCGACTCGCGGCCCGCATGGCCGCCCGCGTCCTGAGGGCGAACGAGCGCATCCTGGAAATCGGCTGCGGCCTCGCGCTGCCCAGTCTCATCGCGCATCGGCGCGGCGCGGATGTCACGGCGAGCGATCGCCATCCGCTGACCGCGGGCTTTCTGCGCCACAACCTGCAGCTGAACAAACTGCTGCCGATGAAATACCGGTTCGCCAACTGGAGTCGCGCCGCCGGTCCGCTCGCGCCGCTCGCCAGGGGCTTTGATCTCATTGTCGGCAGCGATGTGCTGTATGAGCGCGACGTCGACGGCGACCTGGCGGCGATGATCGAATGCAACGCGCGCCCGGTGGCGGAAATCTGGATTGTCGATCCGGATCGCGGCAATCGCGGGCCCTTCAACCGCCGCATGCTGGCATATGGCTTTTCATGCCGCGAAGAGCGCCTTGATTGCGCGGCGACCGCGCAGGATGATGCCTATAAGGGCCGCTTGCTGGTGTATGTTCGTTAGGGAGAAGCAACTGTGACTGTGCTCAAGGATCTGCACGACGGCGTCATGACGCTCAGCATTGCGCGGCCGGAGCGCCGCAATGCGCTCACGGCCCAGATGTACGCAGCGCTAGCCGCGGCGCTGGTCGAGGCCGACGCGAATCCCACGGTCCGTGCGGTCGTACTGACCGGGGCCGGCGGCATCTTCACCGCCGGCAATGACCTCGAGGATTTCATGAACAGCCCGCCACGGGCGGGCTCGGGCGAACTGAATGCGCCGGTGTTCGATTTCATGCGCGCGCTGCTCGGCTGCGGCAAGCCCGTGATCGCCGCGGTGATCGGGCCGGCGGTCGGCATTGGCGCGACGCTGCTGCTGCATTGCGACCTGGTCTACCTCAGCGACGACGCGCGTCTCTTGATGCCCTTTATTACCCTGGGCCTGGTGCCTGAATTCGCCTCCAGCCGCCTGCTGCCGCAGCGCATCGGCCACGCGAAGGCGGCGGCCATGCTGTTGTTAGGCGAGCCGATGCTGGCGCCGGAAGCCCTGGCCTGCGGACTGGCCAACGCGGCGTTGCCGGCGGCCGAGGTGCTGCTCGCGGCGCAGCGCGCCGCGGCCCGGCTCGCGGCCTTGCCACCGGGCGCGGTGCGCGAGTCCAAGCGGCTGTTGCGGGGCGCCGAGGCCGGGGTCCTTACCGAGACCATCAAGGCCGAGGCCAAAGTATTCGGCGAGCGCCTGCATAGTCCGGAGGCGCGCGAGGCGATACAGGCGTTTTTTGACAAGCGCAAACCCGATTTCTCGCGCTTTTAGTCATTATGCGCCGCAGCACAGGTGCGCATTTGTCCTTATAGGCGGCCGCGAACGCCGGTGCTAGCGTGGTTAGTATGGCCATTGAGCCTCCCAAGCACGCGGAAGATTCGTCGACCGTCGTTGTTTTGCATGTCGAGGACGATGCGGCGGTCGCAAACTCTGTCCGGATGCTGCTCAAGACCTGTGGCTATCAGACCCGCACCTTTGCGAATGCCGCGGACGCCGAGGACAGCGTGTCGGACGCGGGATTGCGTCCGGATGTGCTGATCGTCGACTACCGGCTGGGCGAAGAGGAGACCGGCACCGACGTGGCCGAGCGCATCGCCGAAACGCTGGGGTATCCGCTGCCGACCATCGTGCTGACCGGCAACCTCTCGAATGCCGAAGTGCCGTGGATGCCGGGCGCGCCGATCCTGATGGCGTCGAAACCGATGGACGCTGCGCAGTTGATAGAAACCGTGCAGTCTTTCAGTGCGTTGCATCGCTCGGCGCAGGCGCGCCGCGCAGCAAGAGCACACAGCTGACACTGGCGATCGCGCCGACACCGGCCAGCAACATGTCTTTCTGCGCATCCCAGACGTCGCCCTGGGTGCCAAGATAAGCCGCGCCGAGATCGCCTGCGAAAACGGCAGCGGCCGCCCATTCCACCATTTCATAGATCACGGAATGCGACCATACAAACAGAATCGGCAGCAGCCAGATCCACAGACCCTGCGGCGGTGCGCGTTTTTGCAGCAGTTCCATGCTCGGCACGGCGATCAGCAGGCCGTAGCAAAAATGCACGAAACGGTCATAGTGATTGCGGGAAAAACCCAGCGCCTCGTTGACTGAAAAACCTAGCAGCGCCTTCAGCCACTGATCGTAGGGCACCTCGGAATAGGTGTAGTGCGCGCCGATCGCATGCAGCGTGAAAAAGATGAACAGGCAAAGGTAGGCGGCATTGGAAAAACGCCAGCGATGATAGTTCCACACAATCAAGCTTGCAGCGACGGCGACGACCAGATTTTCCAGCGCCCAGTCCTGGCGGTAGTAGGGCGCAATGGCGAGCGCCACCCACAGGACGGCATACACAGCTAACAGGATTGGCGGCAGTCGCCTGCTGGTGAATCGCATCTGGCGGTTCCGCACCCTCGTTTAGCGGATGGCATCGTGGAGACTACCTAGTTGCAATGGCTGGCGCCACCTGTAGCCTGTACGCATGAAAAGACGTCATTGGCTGGGTGCGGGCGTGGGGTTGTTGCTCAGCGTGAGCGCCCAGGCTGACTGTACGACCTCGCGCGAATACGCATCCG
>JAYUGT010000219.1:0-9123 GCA_043738315.1 Gammaproteobacteria bacterium | reverse complement strand
GCCATGGCCACCGTGATGGGCGGCGTTAGGTATTTTTCTAATCACTGCCGCAGTGGATTTACCGCCACCACACCCCGCTAATGGCCTGCCAGCCGCTGACCCACCGCGTCCCACTGGATGTTACTAAAGAATGCATCGATGTATTTCGCGGCCGCCGCGCCGTAGTCCATTTGATAGGCATGCTCGTACATGTCGAGCACCAGCATCGGCGCGGTAAAGGCTGGCGCAGTGGCGTGATCCGCGAGCCAGTAATTTTCGAGCAGCTTGAGCTTCTGGTTGTAACCGAGGACCACCCAGCCCGACCCACCGCCCAGCCCGAGCGCGATCTTGCGAAACTCGCTCTCCCAGGTGTCGAAGCTGCCGAACGAGGCCGCGATGCGCGTACGCTGCTCGCCGGCGGCCTTGCCGTCGCCACCCAGGTTCGCGAAGTAGAGCTCGTGCAGTACCACCGAGCCAGTGCGCAGCAGCTGCTCGCGCTTCAGGCCGTTGTAGACATAGGGCGGCGTGTTAGCGTCGGTGAGCGCCTGGGTCAGGCGCCCGCGCACCGTGTTCAGCGCTTTCACCGCGCCGCTGTAATTATTTTCCCAGTGTGATTGAATCAGTTTCTCGGAAATGCCCTTGAGACTCTTGACGTCGAACGGCAGTGGCACCGGCGTGTGCTGGTAACCGAAGGCGGTATTCGCGCTGCTGGTGTCAGCTGCTTGTGTGGCGGCGGTCAAACCGGCACCGAGCAAACTGACCGCGGCGCCGGCCTGGACAAAATTGCGGCGTGAGGCGTGGATCATGGGGGTTCTCCAAGTAGCGGATCCTGCACCTTTAGCACAGATTGCCATTGCCAGAGCCTGAAACCGGGCGACAATTTGTACCTATTTTGAGGAGCGTCTCTTTGCCCTAGCCTTGCTAACGCATGTTAATGAAGCACACTAAGGAGACAGCCCCCTGATGAAACACATGCCCCAGGTCATCGCAATGATGACGCCCTTCCCTTATTCCATCGATTTGGAGCAGACCGCCGCTGAGGCGCGCGCGCCGATGGACGCGCGGGGCTTCCGGCACCTGCCGGTCACGGCCGCCGGAAAGATCTGCGGCATCCTCAGCGATCGTGACCTGCGCACGGCGCTGGGCGGCGGCACCGTGTCGCCGCCCGCCACACCGCTCCGCGTCCGCGACGTCTACCATGACGAGCCTTACGTGGTCGAAGCCGACGCGCCGCTGGACCAGGTCGCCACGGCCATGGCGGAACGGCACATCGGCTCGGCCGTGGTCACCAAGGACGGCAAGCTGGTCGGCGTGTTCACGACCACCGATGCCTGCCGGGCGCTGGCGCGGGTGCTGCGCGAGCGTTTTCCGACGCCATCGCCAGGGACCCACGCCGCCTAACACAAATCGACTTGACGCCTGCTCGTATCCCTGTCTGAATCGCGCAGGCAGGCCAAACCAGGCAATTGAATATGTTATCCAACGTCGAGCTCGACGGCCTTTTCCGCGATGCGGAGCAGGGTCAAGGCGTTGCCCGCGACCAGTTGTTTACGGCTCTGTATTCGGAGCTCCACCGCATCGCCCGGCGCGAGCTCAGCCGGCAGTCGCCTCAGGCCGCGACGCTGAGCGCCACCACCCTGCTGCACGAGGTCTACGCCGAACTGGCGGGCCGCCCTGACGTGGTATTCCCGGACCGCAGTCGATTCATGGCGTATGTCAGCCGCGCCATGCGCGGTTTCATCATCGACCGGGTGCGCCAGCGCCAGTCGCAGAAGCGCGGCGGCGAATTTCATTTTACTCAGCTCGATACCGCCATATCCGACAGCGTCGCCGCAGCGCCGGAACTGCAGAATTTGTCGGACGCGCTCGATGAGCTGGCACAGCAGGATGCCGCGTTAGCCGAGGTGGTGGACCTCAAGTTTTTCTGCGGCCTGACGCTCGGTGAAATCGCCGTGCTGCGCAACGTGTCGGAACGCACGCTGCAGCGTGACTGGGAAAAAGCCCGCCTGCTGCTGTTCAATTTTCTGCAGACGCTCGAATGACCCACGAAGAGTCCTGGAAAACGCTGAGCCAGGCGCTCGACCACGCGCTCGACCTCGCAGAGCCAGAACGCGCGGCGTGGCTCGCGCAACTGGCTGCCGACAACCCGAACCTCGCGGCTCGCCTGAGGGCAATATTGGGCAATAGCGCGGCCGTTCAGCAACAGCGTTTTCTCGACGGCGATGTCAGTGCCGCCGCCGTGCAAATGGCCAGCCCGGACCTGGCCGGCACGCGCATCGGCCCTTTTGTCATTGAATCGGAAGCCGGCCGCGGCGGCATGGGAACCGTCTGGCGCGCGCGTCGCGATGACGGCAAGTTCAACCAGACCGTCGCCATCAAGTTCCTCGCCAGTCCCTGGGCGGACCGCGAAGGCCAGGCCCGGTTCCAGCGCGAGGTCCGCCTGTTAGGCCGCCTCGATCACCCTAACATTGCGCGCCTGATCGATGCCGGGATCGGGGCGGCGAACCAGCCGTATCTGGTGCTGGAGTTTGTCGAAGGCGAGCCCATCGATCAGTACTGCAGGCGCCTGGCGCTCGGAATACCCGCGATCCTGGCGCTGTTCCAGCAGTTGCTCGACGCGGTCGCGCTTGCACACCGGCAACTGATCGTGCACCGCGACCTCAAGCCCTCGAACGTGATGATCACCCGCGAAGGCGTGCCCAAGCTGCTTGATTTCGGCATCGCGCGCCTCATGGAAGACGCATCGGACGGCGAGCAGCTGACGCGCGTGACGCGCGCCAGCCCGATGACGCCGGGCTATGCCGCGCCGGAACAGTTGTTAGGGGAACCGGCTGACACGCTCGCCGATGTCTACGCGCTCGGCGTGTTGTTGCATGAATTACTCACAGGCGCACGGCCTTACGACGAGCCTGGCCAGAGCGCCGAAGCGCGCTTCCAGGCCATCATGGCCGATCGCCTGCCGCTGGCGTCGAGTCGCCCGGGAGCCAGCCGCGCGCTGCGCGGCGATCTCGACAACATCATCGCCAAGGCGCTGCGGCGCGAGCGGCGCGATCGTTATGCTGGCGTCACGGACCTGGCCGAGGACATCCGGCGCTACCTTGCCCATGAGCCCGTTTCTGCGCGGCGGCCGACAGTGGCGTACCGGGCTGCTCGCTTCGTCCGCCGCAATCGGCTCGGCGTTACCATTAGCACTATTGCCATCCTGGCCGTTGCCGCTGCGCTGGTCACCGCCCTGATCCAACAGCGGATCGCCCGCAAGGAGAGCGCCCGCGCAACACGCGAGCTCAGTTATGCGCAAGCGACACAGGAAT
This sequence comes from Gammaproteobacteria bacterium, assembly GCA_043738315.1. GTDB lineage: Bacteria > Pseudomonadota > Gammaproteobacteria > Steroidobacterales > Steroidobacteraceae > UBA964. Next base: position 5,833 of record JAYUGT010000219.1, on the reverse strand, counting down.
TTCTCACTGCCATCCTGCAGCAGGGGGCCGACAAGCCCCTGACGACGCAGCAGTTGCTGGATTCCGGTGAGTCACTGATCGACCGCCAGTTCGGGGCGACCCCGGATCTGCGCGCGCGCCTGTTGTTTGTACTTGCGGATCAATACGGTTCACTCGAACAGGCGACGACCGCCCAGGCGTTGCTGCGCAAGGCGCAATCGGTGGCAGCGTCCAGCCGTGACATTGGACTGAGCGCCCACATTACCTGTGATCTGGCCGAGAGTCTCGGTTATACAGGCTCGGCCGACCAGGGCATTAAGATGATTGATGCCGCATTGCCATCCATTCAGGAAAAAGAGTTTGCCTCGGTGCTGGCAAACTGCCTGGCCAGTCGTGGCAACATCCATGCGGGAGTCAACCACTCAGCGGCAGCAGAGAGCGACTTGCGCGCCGCATTGCGTCTTTTCGATGCCAACGATCCCGTCAATGATCGGAATATTCTGTATGCGCGCGAAGCTCTGGCTGGCGTGCTGTCGTTCCGCGGCGAATCATCCGCTGCGGCCCGTGAGTATCGCGATTTGTTAGCTGCCGTTGACAGGCTCGGGCGCAGCAATACATCGCTGGCGCTCAAGTTCCTGAACAATTACGGCATGGTACTGATGACTGCCGGTCAATATCTCGAGGCCTGGCACGTTTTCGAGCAGGCGCTGCAGCGCCAGGCCGGCATGGATGCGGGGCAACTGGCTGATCCGGCGATTTTTTCCAATGCGGGCGGCGTCCTGTTGAACCTCAGACGCCCGGAGGATGCACTGCCACTATATAGGAAGGCAGTGGCTCTGGCCGAGCGCAGCGGGCTGCGTATCTCGCTGCCCACAATGTCGATCGGCCAAGGAAACGCCTATTGCCTGCTGGGCGACGCCGGTCAAGCAGAGACCAACATGCGCGAGTCAGCCCAGCTCGTCGCCGAGATGTTTCCTCCGCTGCACAGCAATACCGCCGCCCTGCACCTGATGATGGGCTGCGTCGCGAGATTGCAGGGCAATGCGCGAACGGCGCGCGAGCACTATCGTCTGGCGCTGCAAATAAACGAGGCGCTTGGACTGTCAGGATCACTGCGCGCCAGAGCCCTGACGGGCCTGGCGAACGCGGCCGCAGACGAACAGGATTTGCCTGCGGCGGCGGCCGCGGCACAGCGCGCGGAAACACTGGCCCGCGCAGCGTTAGGAGATTTCAGCCACAGTCAGCCGCTGGGCAACGCGTTGCTGGCCAGGGCACGGGTGCAGCGAGCTCAAAAAGTGCCCTACGAACCGACCTTGAAAGCAGCGGTCCTTGAGTTACAGGCCAGCGTCGGCGATGACGCAACCCGAAGCATGCTGACGGCGGCGGGCTTCCCGGCGCCCTAGCCGCAAATCGATTTTTAACCCTGTTGTCGGGTTTTGGCGCCCGATTTCGATACCTCCTGTAGGGCAGATACCAACCTCAGGGGGTTTTATGATTCAGGCGCGCTACCGGGCTTTACTTATTACCGCCGCACTGCTGGCTTCGGGCCAGGCGACGGCGCAACTCACCGACCGGGTCCAGGCCCCCAATCCGGAGGGCGCGGGTGTCGCCAAGTCGCTGGCGGATCAGATAGGTGCCGGGGCTGGCGACTGGTCGACCCCGAACTCCTCGAGCTTCATCACCGCGCGCGATCCGGCCCGTGCAGTGCGCCGCGGTCGCCAGCTCTTTCAGCTGAAATTTTCGCAGCCACAGGGCCTCGGCCCGCGTGCTAACCACGGCGTCGGAGACATCGCGAATAATCTCGCGATCGGCGCCGGCATTTCCGACAGTTGCGCGGGCTGCCATGGCCGGCCGCGCGGTGCGGCCGGGTTTGGCGGCGATGTGGCCACGCGGCCCGACAGCCGCGATGCGCCGCATCTCTTCGGGCTCGGGCTCAAAGAGATGTTAGCCGATGAAATGACCACGGAGCTGCGTGGCATACGCGACCGGGCGCGCCAGGATGCGGCGCGAATCGGCGCCGCGGTGACACGCCCGCTGACCGCCAAAGGCATCAATTTCGGATATATAGCCATTAGCCCGACCGGCGCCGTCGACAATTCCGCGATCCGGGGCGTGGATCCGGATCTGCGCGTCAAACCGTTCTTCGCGCACGGCGGCACCGCCACCATCCGCGAATTCGTGGTGGGCGCGTTCAACGATGAAATGGGACTCCAGGCCGTCGATCCGCTGCTGACAGCCGCGGCGGGCGGCGCGCAAGTGACCACGCCAACCGGCATGCGCATCAACGGCGCGACCGACACGGTGTCGGCCCCCAAGGCCCGGTTTGCGATGGATGACCCCGACGGCGATGGTGTGCGCAACGAAATCCCCACGGCGCTGGTCGACTACATGGAGTTCTACCTGTTCAACTATTTCAAGCCGGGCCGCGACCAGCAATCGCAGCTGGCGCGCGTGGGGCTCGAGCTGATGCGCGCGACCGGCTGCACGTCCTGCCATGTGCAGAATCTCACCATCGATCGCGACCGGCGCGTCGCTGATGTCGAGACCCAGCACGACGCGACGCGCGGTATTTTCAACAACCTGTTTGCCACGGCGTCATTGCAGATCACCGCCCGCGATGACGGCAGCGGCTTTCCGGCGCTCAAGATTCCTAACAACAAACCGTTCCTGGTCGCCAACATCTTCACCGATTTCAAGCGCCACGATATCGGCCCGAAGTTCTATGAGCGCAACTACGACGGCACGCTGCGCAAGGAATTCCTGACCACGCCGCTCTGGGGTGTCGGATCAACGGCGCCCTACGGGCACGACGGTCGCAGCATCAACCTGCGCGAAGTGATCCTGCGTCACGGCGGCGAGGCGCTCTTGTCCCGCAACGCATTCGCCAACCTGCCGGAATACGCCAAGCTCGCGGTCACTGAATACCTGAACACGCTGGTGTTGTTCCCGCCCGATGACACCGCCTCGAACCTGGATCCGGGCAATCCGGCCAACCCGGACTTCCCGCAACGCGGCCACGGCAGCATCAAGCTGACAGTGCTGTTCAATAATCCGCTGGACCCGGAATAGGCCAGACTATTCGATCAGCGCTGTACTACGGGGCCACCGCGATGATGACTTTGCCGCGCGCGCGGCCCTCTTCCACATAGCCGATAGCGGCGGCGGTCTCGGCGAGCGGGTAGCTGTGGTCGATGACCGGCGTCAGTTTGCCGGCCTGCATGAGTTCGCCGAGATACTGCAGGTCCTTCTGATCCAGGTCTGCCAGCATGAAATTGAAGCTCTGGCTGACAAACAGCGAGTAGAGTCCCGCGTTGATCGCACCGGCTAACGGCCCCAGGAATTTGCCGTCGCTCGGGCCACCCACGATAACTACGCTGCCCTTGGGCGTCAGGACCCGTCGCAGATCCGACAGGTCGTGATTACCGATGTTGTCGATGATCAAGTCATACCGGGTCGCGAGTTGGGTGAAATTTTCCTGCTTGTAATCAACCACGTGATCGGCGCCGAGCGAACGCACCAGATCCACATTGCGAGTACTGCACACGCCGGTCACATCGGCGCCCATGGACTTGGCGATCTGCACGGCAAACGTACCCACGCCGCCTGATGCACCGTTGATCAGGACTTTTTGTCCCGGCTTCAACGCACCCTTGTCGCGCAGCGCCTGCAGCGCGGTGACGCCGGCGATGGCCACGCCCGCCGCCTGCTCGAAGCTGATGTTAGGCGGCTTGAGCGCGATCGCGCGATCCTCGCGCACGGTGACATACTCGCCGAAGGCGCCGTTGGCGCCGCCGAAGACTTCATCACCGGGCTTGAAACGCCTGACGTTCCTGCCGACCGCTTCGACGGTGCCGGCGAAGTCGGTGCCAATGCGGATGTTATTGGGCGTGCCGACGCCCACGTCCCCGCGCATGATGTAAGGCAGGCCTCGCACGTAATGCCAGTCGAGCGGATTGACGCCCGCGGCATGCACCTTGATGAGCACCCGGTCGTCGGCCAGCGCCGGCTTGGCAATGTCTTCCAGCTTGAGGACTTCGGGTCCGCCGTAGCAGCGATACACGATCGCTTTCATGGATGGCGTGTTAGCCGCGAGCGGCTCCGGCGCGCGGCACTCGCCGTCATGGCTCAGATAGCGCAGGAATACCAGCAGTGTGACCGCGATAAATGCAAACACGGCACCCAATATTTTGTAACGTCTTTTCATGGTCTTGATTCCTTCACAGGCGCACCAGCGCCTTGCCAAAATTCTCGCCGCGCATCAGCTTGCAGAAATGCGCCGGCGCGTTCCTGAGACCGGTTGCCACGTCTTCCTGGTACGCCAGTTTGCCGGCCGCATACCACGGCAGCACCTCCGCCATGAATTCTTCGCGCCGGTGCTCATAGTCATACACGATGGTCGGTTCGATGCGGCCGCGACAGGCCATCAGCAGGCCGAGATTCGGTCCGGGCGGCGCAACTTTCATGCTGTACTGATCGATGAGCCCGCAAAGTATGACACGACCCTTCATCGCGAGGTGCCGGTCCGCCAGCACCATTTGTTGCAGTGCGCCGCCGGTATTGTCGAAGAACACATCCACGCCCTGCGGCGCCAGTTCGCGCAACCGCGAGCTAACATTGTCGGTCTTGTAGTTGATGCAGGCGGCGAGGCCCGCCTGTTCGACAGCCCAGCGGCATTTTTCCGCGGATCCGGCGATGCCGATTGCACGGCCAGCCCAGAGTTTGGCGATCTGTCCGACCATCGAGCCCACCGGTCCCGACGCTGCCGACACCAGCACGGTCTCGCCGGCGCGGAATTGCGCAGTTTCCTTGAGCCCGAAATACGAGGTCATGCCCGGCATGCCGAGAATGCCGAGCGCGGTCGACGCCGGCTTGTGCTCGGGATGCAGCTTCCATGCCGTGGCGCCGTCCGACACGCCATGCGACTGCAGGCCTAACGGCAGCACGATCAGGTCGCCGACGGCGAACGCTGCGTTGCGGGACTCCAGCACTTCGGCGACGCTCGCGGCCGGCAACAACTCGCCGGCCTGCGGCATGCGCAGGAAATGCCGCCCCGACATCAGGGCTCGCACATACGGGTCGAGCGACAGCCAGTGCGCGCGCACCAGGATCTGCCCGGGCCCGGCCGCGAGCGGCAGCTCGCGCTCGACGAATTCGAAATCCTCCGGTTGCGGCGGCCCCGCCGGTATCGATCGAATCAGAACCTGTTGCACCTTCATTCCAGTCTCCCCCGCATCGCCGCCAGAAATCCGCGCCGTTCTGCCAGGCGCCCGTCGCGCACCTTGCTGCCCCACTCCGAATCCGCCAGCAGCCCCATCGCGGTATCGCGAATTTTCAGGTCCGCCTGGATCAGGGGCGCCAGCTGGGCGACGATTTGCCGGTGGATGAATGATCTGATGAAAATCAGGCACAGTACAAACAACGCGTACCCGCACACCCGCGGGCGCGGGAAGCGGTCGGTCGCTGTTGTTGTCAGGCCGACCCCACCGCAGATTTTGCCAGACAAAGGCATCGCATGTGATATTCACCTGTTGAACCGCGCTCTGTTTCTTGCCGAATGACTGCTTGTTGCGTCATCGATGTTCTGGCGGTCATCGATCCCGGGGCGGGCTCTGGCAAATCATGGCCCGTTGCTAACAAATATGACACCGGAGCAGAAGGCCGCCAGTAAGAAACCCACCCAGCACTGGATGCCGGCGAGCCGACAATCGCCAGTCGTTTTCTGATGCAGAGCGCGCCGGACATTTACCACTTTATCGTCATCGATCTCAACAATCCGTCGCGCAGGTCGAGGTCAGCTGCAGATTCGCTGAACACGATTGGCCGCACAGCTTGGTCATCGGTACTGCGGCGCGGG
>JAYUGT010000218.1:0-3682 GCA_043738315.1 Gammaproteobacteria bacterium | reverse complement strand
ACCTGAAATGACACCCCGGACCGCCACTTTACCTCGTTCCACGGCCGACGCCAGCGCGGTGCTGGCCAAGGCTGCGCTGCGGGCGGCGGACGGCCTGGCGCTCTCGCAGGCGGATCTGGCGCGGGTGCTGGGCCTGAGCCCGGCCACTGTGTCGCGGCTCGCCCACGGTCAGAAGCGGCTGGAGCCGGCCTCCAAGCCCTTCGAGCTCGCAGCGCTGTTCGTGCGCCTGTTCCGCTCGCTGGATGCCATCGTCGGGTCGGACGATGCCGCGGCCCGTGCCTGGCTGCGCAGCCCCAATCTTGCGTTAGGCGGCGTGCCGCTGGAGCTGATCCGCGACCTTACCGGCCTGGTGCGCACGGTTGACTACCTGGACGCCGCCCGCGCTCGCATCTGACGCGCGGCGCTACGCGCGGACCTTGTGGCGCGTCGTCGAGGCGCAGCACACGGCCTCGACCATGCGACTCGTAGACTCGCTCGCCGAACAGATGCTGCTGGAGCAGCTGCTGGAAGCGAGCAAACCGCCGATCCCCGCGGCCGCGGCGTCGCTGCACTATTTGTTAGCAACGCCATTTCGGTATCGCCCGGCGCAGGGCTCGCGCTTTCGCGCGCCGCAGCAGGCCGGCGCCTGGTATGGCGCGGAGCACCTGCGCACGGCGCTCGCCGAAAAAAGTTACTGGCGCCAGCGCTTCCTGCTCGACTCACCAGGCACGCCGGAGCTGGGCCCCGTGCCACACACCGCGTTTACCGCGGCGATGCACAGCGCGCGGGCGCTCGACCTGACCAGGCCGCCATTGGTGCGCGACCACAAGCACTGGAAAGACCCTGACGACTACAGCGCGACGCAACACCTGGCGGCGCAGGCACGCGCCGCCGAACCGCCGCTGCAGGTGATCCGTTATGCCTCGGTGCGCGATCCGCGCCCAGGCCACTGTGCGGTGTTGTTTGATCCCGCCGTCTTCAAATCGCCGGCGCCGCTGCATCAGGAAACCTGGTTTCTTGCCGCGACGCGCCAGCGGGTCCGTTGTGTGCGCGACGTGCCGGGTACGGAACCGGCGGCGTTTGAGTTCTAGGGCGCGGCCACCGGGAACGAAGGCTCGACATCCCGCGCCCAGGCTAACAAACCACCCTCGAGATTGATGACGTCAGCCAGGCCGGCCAGCACGGCCTGTTCGCAGGCTTTCTGGCTGCGCCCGCCGCTGCGGCACAGGAACAGCACCGGGCCTGTAGCGCCTGCGAGTTGCGGCAGCATTGCGGCGAGATCCGCGAGCGGTATGTTCTCGCTGCCGTCGAGATGGGCGACGGCGTACTCATGTGGCTGGCGCACGTCGATCAGGCGCAGGCTTGTTAGCTGCGTTTGCAGCACTAAAGCGCTCAATTGCCGGATGCGCGCGCGCTGCTCGGCGCTGCAGGTGGGTCCGCCGCTGTCCACGGGCTTGGTGATCGTCGGGTGTTCGCCGCAGACCGCACAGTCCTTGCGGCGCGACACCTTGAATTCATCGAAGCGCATCGTGAGCGCATCGAACATCAGCAGCCGGCCGACCAGCGGCTCGCCGATGCCGGTCAGCAGTTTGATGGCCTCGGTGGCCTGGATGGTGCCCAGAATGCCGGGCAACACACCTAACACGCCGGCCTCGGCGCAGTTCGGTGTCACGCCTTCGGCGGCATTCGCAAACAGGCAGCGGTAGCAGGGACCTTTTCCGGGCACATAACTGAAAGTCTGGCCTTCGAAGCGGTAGATCGCCGCCGACACCAGCATCTTTTTCTGCAGCACGCAGGCGTCGTTGACCTGGTAGCGCGTGCTCAACCGGTCGCTGCCATCGAGGATCAGATCGAAGGGCTCGATGAGATCCATCACGTTACCTGCGGTCACCTCGGCGTCGTGGGGCTGCACGCGGATCAGGGGATTCAGCGCCCGCAGTCGCGCCGCCGCCGCGGCGACCTTCGGCACGCCGACATCGGACTGCGCGTAGAGCACCTGTCGTTGCAGGTTGCTGATGTCCACCTTGTCGAAATCGACGATGCCGAGCGTGCCCACGCCCGCCGCCGCGAGATACAGCGCCGCTGGTGAACCGAGGCCGCCCCCGCCGACTATCAGCACGCGCGCCGCCTTGAGTTTCTGCTGGCCGGCCTCACCGAATTCGCCTAACAGCAGATGGCGGTTATAGCGTTCACGGTCGGCCCTGGTGAGTTCGGGAAGCTGGTTCATCGGCTCAACCGCCGCTCAACGCGCAGATCAGATGCACGGTTACGCCATACCTGATATGTGCATCGATATTGAGCGCTTCATCGGCACCGACAAACAAGCGGATGTGCGGTCGAATCGCGTCCTGCTCATCGATCATCCGGAAGCGGATGCCCGGGTAGTCGGCCTCGAGATTCTCGAGCACCTCGCGCAGCGTGCTGCCGCGCCCCGTCACTTCGGCGGCGTTACGGGTGTAGGAGCGCAGGGGGCTCGCAACGCGGATCTTGCAACGGGTCATGAGATCTACCGCGCGAAGGTCAGCGAATAGACCTGCGGCAGATGCCGCGCGAGACAGCGCCAGCGCACGCCGCCGTTAGCCGAGCTCCAGATTTCACCCGCCGTGGTGCCGAAATAAAGGCCGGGGCCTTTGTCGTTGTCGCGGCACATGGCCTGGCGCAGCACCGTCCACCAGGCCTGCGAGCGCGGGAAGCCGCCGTCCTGGCGCTGCCAGGTCTTGCCGCCGTTAGCTGTCCGATATACCGCGGGCTTGCCATCGACGGAGGTGCGTGGCCAGACCGTGGTGCCGTCCATCGGGAAGACCCAGGCGATGTCCGGGTTCTCGGGATGCAGCACGATGGGAAATCCGATGTCGCCGATCTTCTTCGGCATGTTGTCGCCGATGCGGGTCCAGTTCCGTCCGGGACGGTCGAGGCGATAAATGCCGCAGTGGTTCTGTTGATAGAGCCGATCGGGAAATTTCGGATGCATCGCGACGCAATGCGGGTCCTGGCCCCATTCGGGGTAGGTCTCCGGACCAAACTGGACCATCACACCTTTGTTGATCGGGGCCCAGTCCCTGCCGCCATCGATGGATTCAAAGGTGCCGCCGATCGACAGCGACAGGTACAGATGATTCGCATCGCGCGGATCAACGAGGATCGAGTGCAACAACTCGCCGGCGGGCGAGGCGATGCCCATGGCCCACTTCGGGTTCATCGGGTGATCGTTGAAACCGGAAACGGGCGCCCAGCTAACGCCATGGTCTTCCGAGCGAAACAGTCCCGCGGGGGCGGTGCCTGCATACCAGACGCCGGGCTGGCTCGCGTGCCCCGCGGCCATATAAAAGACGACGTCGACCGCCTTGGCCTTCTTGCCGTCCGGCAGTGGCTCGGTCACTTTTGGGAACGCCGGCGGTTTACTGGACTCGACCCAGGTCTTGCCGCGGTCGCTGGAGGTGTAGACCGTTGGTCCCAGATGGCCGGTCTTTGCGGCCATCACATAGCGTTTCGGGTCGCGCGGATCCTGCACGACATGATGGATGATGTGGCCCAGCATCTGCGGTCCTGTTAGCTTCCAGCGGCCGCCGGCGCGCCGCAGCGCAAACAAACCCTTACGCGTTCCGATCCACAGTGTGTCGGCCATGATTGCGCTCCTTTCAAGGTTGTTTCTTGTCGAAATCGCCTGCTTTGACCACCGTCAGTTTGCCCAAGATCAAATGGG